>NZ_JADYXA010000024.1:0-56887 GCF_015864495.1 Pseudoalteromonas sp. SWYJZ98
CTGAGAAGCTATTTATCGACTTGCAGAAAACAATATGTATCTGCAAGCCTAGCCCTTGAGTTATTATTCAAAAATCAGCTGCCTGATATATTCATTTCAGATGAGGCTGAATAGTTACAATACTTTTTAATAATTAAATAGGCGTTAAGCAAGTTGTAAAAGCCCACACTTGTTTAGCGCCTGCTTGTTTTAGTGCACTAGTAGCTGCGTTTAATGTTGCCCCTGTCGTCATCACATCATCAACAATAGCGACTGTTTTACCTGCCATGTCTTGTGTACAAATAAAGGCATTTTTTAAGTTTCTTATACGCTTTGCTTTGGATAGCTCCGACTGAGCTTGTGTTTTTTTATCGCGAATAAGAACATTACTTAGTGGGGCGTAATTAGCTAAACAGGGTTGCCATACTTGGCTTACCTGATTAAATCCGCGAGTAATAAAGCGGCTTTTATGAAGAGGTAAAATAATAAAGGTATCTGGCAAGTTAGGGCTTTGCTCAAAAAACTGCGTTAACTGTTTTTGTATAATTTGCTGCAATGCCTTTTTATAATGAATTTGATTATTAAATTTTAGCCTTTTAAGCCAATGCTCAAAGGGAGGTTGATAAAAAGCGCATGCAAATAATTTATCAAACTCGCAATTAGGAAACATCTCAATAATATCAGGTCGATGCAATAAACTCGTATGCTTACTAAAATCAAACAATGGTAAATCTTCAAGGCAATAATCACATAGCCCTAAAGAGGTCGTAATCGAGTTTTGACACTGCACGCAATAAGAGGGAAATAACCAATTTAAAACGGCTTGTTTCACTGACTCGCTCCTTGCATTGCAATCGCCTTTCTAAACGTTATGATGAGCCTAAGTTTGGTAAAGGTTAGGCAAATATGCAAAATGAGTTAGTGTTATTACATGGTTGGGGAATGAATCAGGGCGTATGGCAGTTAGTACAGTCAGAACTTGAGTTTTTATATTCAGGAAATGTACGTAGCCTTGACCTACCTGGGTTTGGTAATAGCCATGATTGCCCAAGCCCTTATACTTTGCATGATGCAGCAGAAATTTTAAGTAAGCAATTAAAGCCAAAGAGCATTTTAATGGGGTGGTCGTTAGGTGGATTATTTGCACTTTATATTGCTAAGCATTGGCCTGAAAAAGTATCTAAAGTTATTTTAATAGCATCGACTCCTTTTTTTGCTGAGGCAGATAACTGGCCTGGAATAAAAGCGAATGTATTGGCGCAGTTTAAAGAGCAGTTAGTTAATCATCGAGAAAAAACAATAGAGCGCTTTTTAGCTATTCAAGCAATGGGTAGCGAGTCGGCGCGTGATGATATAAAGCAGCTTAAACAATTGCTAAATCAGTACAGCGCACCCCAAAGCGATGCCCTGAGTGCTGGTTTAGATATTTTACAAAATGACGATTTACGTGACTTATTTACTCATTGCCCAGTCCCTATTAGAGGAGTATTTGGCCGCCTTGATGCTTTAGTACCTTATAAAGCTATTAGCAAAATGTCAGCACTAAATACTGAGTTTGAATATGAAGTACTAGATAAAGCGTCCCATGCACCATTTATTTCTCATAAAAGTGAGTTTTTATCTGTCGTTAAATCAATGCTTTAAAATAGAGCTAAGAATAGCGCTGTTTAAAGCTTTATTTTGAGCAGAACCTGAGCGATAATTAAACAATGTTTATTTGGTGGAGGTTTTAATATGCCAATCGGATCAGTATTTAATAGTGGTATAGAAGGGTTTAACCGAGCTAGCCAAGGTATTGAAAAAGCCAGTGCTGAGATTAATCGTGCCAGTATAGAACAACAAGATGACGCGCAATTAGCGCAGCAACGTCAGCTTACGGCAGCACGCCCTGAAGAAGCGATTACTGCACCAGTAGCACAACCAGCTCGTGTTGATGAAGCGCTTGTTAACTTAAAAGTTGAAGAGTTTAATGCCAAGGCAAACACGCAATCAATTCAAACGGCCGATGATGTACTTGGCACGTTAATCGATATTAAAGTTTAGTATTATGAATATTGTCACGCCATTTCCGTCTATCAATATAAACACCGCAAATGTTTATACGGAAACCGCACGGCGTGACAACCAACTACGCGAAGTTATTCCGGCTCCCGCATCTAGTAGCGCAAGCAATACAGAAACCAAAGCGCAAAGTGATGCTGAAAAAGCAAAATTGCCAGGTAGTAGCGATGGTGCGACGTATAGCGCAACGGGAAAAATAGCAGACGAAAAGTCAGTTCAGCAGCGCGATGGAAACTCAGAAAATCCAGAGGGCACTGAGCAAGAAAGTGAAGCAATCGAGAAAGAAGAATCTGAGCAAGAAGAGCTGCAATTAGAACAAGAACAACAACAAATTACAGAGCTAAAAGCACGGGATACTGAAGTACGAATACACGAGCAAGCGCACGCTTCTGTAGGTGGGCAACATGCTGGCTCGCCAAGCTATGAATATCAACGTGGCCCAGATAGTACTAACTACGCAGTTGGCGGAGAAGTACAAATAGATGTATCAGAAATTCCGGGTGACCCGCAAGCGACTATAGACAAAATGCAAACGGTACGCGCTGCCGCATTAGCGCCTGCAGAGCCTTCAGGAGCTGATCGCTCTATTGCCGCAGATGCTACGCAAAAGCTGGCAGCGGCTCAAGCTGAGCTTGCACAACCTGAAAAAGAAGACGACGAAGACGCAAAAAGTAAACTTGAAGCGTCATTCTCTAGCGATGAAAGCAGCGATACAAAAACAGCTAAAAGTGACGAGAAAACACGTGATGCCGATGTTGAGGCACGGGCGGGGCGTATTGCTAATTTTTACCAAATGGCTACATCGCCAGCGAGCCAAAGTAGTTTTTCAGCGTTAAGTTAATAATTTAGCAAAACATAACCACAAAAAAACCGCTTACGCGGTTTTTTTTGTTTTAGCTTAGTTGTACAAGTATTATTTTTTTACTTTAGCATTAGCGAACGCATCGGCAAATGCATTGCCCATTAACGCATTACCGTTGTCACGTTTAGGCTTTGCAGCGCGAGGTTGCGGATTATTAGCACGTGCTTGTGGCTTTTGCGTAGCTGGAGCTGCTGACTTATTACTTGTGTCAATATCGTCATCTAAGCGCATAGTAAAGCTTATGCGTTTACGTGCAGCGTCTACTTCAACAACTTTAACCTTTACAATATCACCAGCTTTAACAACTTCACGCGGATCTGATATAAATTTATTCGTGATTGCTGAAATATGCACTAAACCATCTTGGTGAACACCTACATCAACAAACGCACCAAAATTAGCAACGTTTGAAACCACGCCTTCTAAAATCATACCTGGTTTTAGGTCACTAATTTTTTCAACACCGGCTTTAAATTCAGCTGTTTTAAATTCAGGTCGAGGATCTCGACCAGGTTTATCAAGCTCAGTAATAATGTCGGTAACGGTTGGTAAGCCAAACTTTTCGTCAGTGTAATCGTTAGCAGCAAGTTTAGTTAAAAAGTCGCTGTTACCAATTAGGTTACTGACATCTACGCTATTGCGTTCACAAATGCGTTTAACAACAGGATAAGCTTCAGGGTGAACTGATGAGTTATCTAGTGGATCGCTACCATTGTTAATACGTAAAAAACCAGCCGCTTGTTCAAATGCTTTTGGCCCTAAACGCTCAACCTTTTTAAGCTCACTACGTTTAGTAAATGTGCCGTTAGCATCGCGATAATTAACGATATTTTGCGCTAATGTTTTGTTCAAACCAGATACACGTGTAAGTAACGGTACCGAGGCCATGTTTAAATCTACGCCTACTGAGTTTACACAGTCTTCAACTACTGAAATAAGGCTCTGGCCTAATTGGCTTTGCGATACATCATGTTGGTATTGGCCAACACCAATTGATTTTGGCTCAATTTTAACAAGTTCAGCAAGTGGATCTTGGAGGCGGCGCGCAATAGAGACAGCCCCTCGTATAGAAACATCTAAATCTGGAAATTCATTAGCTGCAAATTCAGAAGCTGAGTAAACCGATGCACCTGCTTCGCTAACCATAATTTTACTAAGTTTAAGTTCGCTGTTTGCTTTGATAAGCTCTTCAACCAACTTATCTGATTCGCGTGATGCAGTACCGTTACCAATCGCAATTAGCTCAACTTTATGCTGACGGCAAAGTTGCTCTAACGTACGCACTGATTTATCCCAATGATTTTGTGGTGCATGAGGGAAAATAGTTTGTGTAGCTAGTAATTTACCTGTGCTATCAACAACGGCAATCTTACAGCCAGTACGAAGGCCTGGATCAAGACCTAAAGTAGTACGAGGGCCTGCAGGTGCAGCCATTAATAAATCTTTTAAGTTTTTAGCAAATACATCTATTGCACCGGCTTCTGCTTTTTCGCGCATTGCTGCAAAAAACTCATTCTCTAGGTGTAACCCTAGCTTAACTTTCCACGCCCATTGAACAACGTTTAATAACCAAGGACTTGCCGCTTTATATTTAATATCTAAACGGTAATGCTCAGCAATCATGTTTGCACATAATTGTGCTGAATTTTCTGCACTAGGCTCTGGGTTTATATTTAACTGAAGTACACCTTCATTTCGAGCTCTAAGCATTGCAAGCGCACGGTGAGAAGGTACTTTTTTAAGAAGTTCTTGATGCTCAAAGTAATCACGGTATTTTGCACCGGTTTGCTCTTGGCCTTTAATCACAGTACTTTCAATTGCGCCATTTTGGCTAATGTGGCTTCTAAATTTAGCAAGTAATTTTGCGTCTTCAGCAAAGCGTTCCATTAAGATGAATTTAGCGCCTTCAAGTACCGCTTTTGTATCTGCAAAACCTTTTTCAGCACTTACAAACTGTTCCGCTTGTTGCTCTGGGTCAAGGTTAGCATCTTTAAATAGTGCATCAGCAAGAGGCTCTAAACCAGCTTCAATTGCTATTTGACCTTTAGTGCGGCGCTTAGCTTTATATGGTAGGTATAAATCTTCAAGTTCTGTTTTACTTTGTGCATTGGTTATATCGGCACTTAGCTCTGGCGTTAATTTATTTTGCGATTCGATTGTCGATAAAATAAAACTACGGCGCTCTTCTAGTTCACGTAAATACGATAAACGCTGCTCTAAAAGGCGTAATTGGGTGTCGTCTAGGCCGCCTGTAACTTCTTTTCTGTAGCGGGCAATAAAAGGAACAGTTGCGCCTTCATCAAGTAACTTTGTTGCAGCAACAACCTGTTGCTGCTGTGCGTTTAACTCACCGGCTAAACGTGCAGAGATATCGCTCATGCAAAAACCTTTTTATACAATAAAATAAGACCAGAAGCGTGTTACTGGCGCTGTTAATTGCTTGAATAATATCACAGGAGGTAGTAATGAAAAGCTCTTAAAGCAAGCTATTTTACTTGCTTTAAGATGGTTGGGTCGGGAGCAAATCAATTCAACTAAAAGAGCGCCCTAGTGAGGGTGCTCAATGTTTTCTAATACTTCACTGAAAGAGTGAGCAATAGGTGAGATATGTACAGGAATATGTAATGTTTTAGCTATTTGGCGAGCTGAAATTAAACCACAAATTTCGTTACTCGCTGTTGTAACTAATAAAAACATTGTGCCCTGATGCTCCATCGTTTGCAGCGCATCACCAATGCATGCGTAGCTTAAGCTTTGCATACTTACACCTGTAAGGCGGCTAACTGGTGTCATAATGTCACGTAAGCTTACTTCGCTTCGTTGCATATTTAAGCGCTCTGCAATAATAGTAATTTTAGAGCTTTGTAAATCGGCGCTAGAAACTAGACCAATTAATTTTTGGTGTTCGTCTGTTACTAAAACAAAGTCAGATTGTTGTGCACTTACTTGTTTAAGTGCATCTGTAATCGTTGTTCCATGCTCTGCACGAATAGGTGTTTTTTGAGTAAAGTTATTCACCATTTTTAGCGCTGGAGAAGATAAATCGATTAATGGTTGATCATCTGCAAATGTGCTAGCAATAACGCCATGAGAAATATTTTGGGTACGTAATTCTTTAAAGTTTGACATAGTAGTCACCTTAGTAGTTATAAAATTTAATTAAGTTGTAAAATAATGAATTAAATTAAATAGCTAGGTGGTCCGCGTTGGTATGCAGTGCTAAAAGGTCTGTTTAGATTAGTGCTCTTATAAAAAGAATCTACGACATTAGGAAGTGGTTGAGGCGACCTAAAGGTAATAGTGTTAACGTGAGAGTCCACGTCAAAATCGAGGTTTGCTTGGTCAGGAATATCACAAGTAATAAAGTGATTAGATAGTTTAGCGTTATCAAGGTTTACGTCAGTGTTGCTGGCATGCAGCGTCAAACTTACACTCATTAAAAGTGCAAACAATACGGCATTACTAAATATGCGCTGTACTATGTTTGACATAATCACGACCTTAATTAACTGCTTTCAAATTAAACAAATCAACTTGAATAATTCAGTTATAGCTTATTGCTTTAATTTACACAATCAAAAGTTAACATGATCTGAATCAAAACTTTTTATTTCTTTTTTTGGTAATCGATACTGTTTACATACCACTGCTTTTTTCCATGAGGAGTGGTCACTTCAAATTCGTCATCTACTTGTTTTTTAATCAACGCACGCGCCATAGGTGAGTCTATTGATATGTAATCTTTACGGTCGTAAATTTCATCAGGACCTACAATTCTGAACTTTTTAACTTCACCTTCTTCGTTTTCAATTTCAACCCATGCACCAAAAAATACTTTTCCATCTTGCACGGGAGAGTAGTCAATAATTTTTAAATCAGGTATGCGCTTGCGTAAGTAGCGTACCCGGCGGTCAATTTGGCGCAGCAATCGCTTGTTATACTGATAGTCTGCGTTCTCAGAGCGATCTCCGAGGCTGGCCGCCCAGCTGACTATTTTTGTTACTTCTGGGCGTTTTACGTTCCATAGTTGATCGTGTTCTTGTTGTAATTGCAAGTAACCTTCGCGGGTAACTAAATTTGTTTTCATGGTGAATTCTTTATTAACTCTAATGGTGTGCACGTTATTAAATTTGCCAAAACTTGTCGAGCGTAAAATGTAATAAAGTACGAGTAAGGAAGCTTTGAAATGTTCAGTAACAATCTAAGCAAGTAATTAGTTTTTGATTATTAAGTTTTTCATTTATATTAACTAGTAATTGGATATAAAAATAAGAAAGAGATTATGGGACACGAGACCACAAAAGTATTAGTTGTTGATGACGATATGCGCTTACGCAGTTTGCTTGAACGTTACTTAGTAGAGCAAGGCTTTATTGTTAGAACCGCAGGAAACTCGGAGCAAATGGATAGACTCCTAGAGCGCGAAAACTTTCACTTAATGGTTCTCGATTTAATGCTCCCAGGCGAAGATGGCTTATCTATTTGCCGCCGCCTACGCCAAAAAGAAAATGAAATTCCTATTGTTATGCTTACTGCAAAGGGCGACGAAGTAGACCGTATTATTGGTCTTGAACTTGGCGCTGACGATTACATTCCAAAACCATTTAATCCACGTGAGCTACTTGCTCGCATAAAAGCAATTTTACGCCGCCGCGCAAAAGAAGTGCCAGGTGCTCCTGCTGCTGAAGAAAACTTAATCGCTTTTGGTAAATTTACGCTTAATTTAGCAACGCGCGAAATGAGTGAAGGGGATAAAACAATATCGCTTACCAGTGGTGAGTTTGCAGTGCTCAAAGCGCTTGTTTCGCATCCGCGTGAGCCACTTAGCCGCGATAAGCTAATGAACTTAGCGCGTGGGCGTGATTACAGTGCGCTTGAGCGAAGTATTGATGTGCAAGTGTCGCGACTTCGCCGCATGATTGAAGTAGATGCTGCTAATCCGCGATATATTCAAACCGTTTGGGGTTTGGGGTATGTGTTTGTTCCCGACGGTGAAAAGTAATATTTATGGGCATGTTTCCGCGCAGTGCTTTTGGGCAAACTGTTTTTTTAGTGGCGGCTTTGTTGCTAATAAATCAAATAGTGTCTTATGTTACGGTTAGTTTTTATGTTGTAAAACCAACTATTGAGCAAGTTAACTTGATGCTTGCTAAGCAAATTAAAACGGTATTTATTGACTGGGAAGATGGCGTTGAAATAAACGACGAAGTATCTGCGAAGTTTTTTGAAATTACCGGCATTGAAGTGATGACTCAGCGCGAAGCGATGCGTCAAGGGCTTGGGCAAAGCCGCGAATATTCTATGCTATCGCGTAGCATGACTGAGCAACTTGGTGGTTATTCTCGTGTACGTATTAGCCAAACTGATCCATTGATTTATTGGGTTGAAGCACCGCAAGCGCCAGGTTATTGGGTAAAAGTACCGCTTAAAGGCTTTAAAGAGAATAACTTAGAGTTTTTAACTTTTTACTTATCAAGTATTGGCTTTTTAAGTGTGCTGGGTGGGTGGTTGTTTGCAAGGCACCTTAATAGGCCATTAAAAGCACTGCAACAAGCTGCAGTAAAAGTAGGTAAAGGCGATTTTTCTACCAAATTAGAAGAAGAAGGCTCAACAGAAGTAATAGAAGTAACGCGCGCGTTTAATCAAATGTCGCGCGGAATTGCCGCACTTGAAAACGACCGCCGTTTACTAATGGCTGGTGTATCGCATGATTTACGTACGCCGCTTACGCGTATCCGTTTAGCCACCGAAATGATGGTTGATGAAGACGACTATCTTCGTGAAGGTATTATTTACGATATAGAAGATATGAACGGGATTATCGATCAGTTTATTGAGTATTTACGCCACCATAAACGTGAAGAGCTAAGTTGCGAAGATATAAATGCTTTAGTTGCCGAGGTTGTAAATTCTGAGCTTCAGCATCAACGTACTATTACGTTTAAAAGTAATCCAAATATAGGCAATATACCCTTAAGCTCTGTGGCTATTAAACGTGTAATTACCAACATGATTGGTAATGCGCTGCGTTATTCTGAGGGCGATATTGAAGTACTTAGTTACTTTAATTCAAACAAAAAATATGTAGTTATCGCTGTAAACGATAGTGGTCCTGGGATCCCTGAAAACGAATTAGAGTCTGTGTTTGAGCCCTTTAAGCAAGGCGATGCTGCACGTGGCAGTGAAGGTAGTGGCTTAGGCCTTGCCATTATTAAACGCATTGTTGATATGCACGACGGTAAAGTAAAACTAGAAAACCGCCCAGAAGGCGGTTTGAGTGCACAAGTATATTTGCCAATAAAGGTATCAACCCCTGCATAGTAAATGCAGGGGGCCCATCATATTAAAGTGCTTTAAAACGAATAGCTGTACCGCCACTAGTGGCTAATTTAAGCGTTAGTTTATCGCTTGCAGTTACAATTCGTTTTTCGATAGCTATATCGTACGGATTGTTTTTCCACTCTGCGTTTTTACCATCTTTATAAATTTGCGCTTCAAACTTTTTGCCCTGCTCTAAAAAGTCGAGTTTCACCTCAATTGTTCTGGCTTTTTCGTCAGTAACAGCACCTAGGTACCAATCGTTTCCTGAGTATTTAGTGCTTTTACGTTCTTTACGAGCGAATACAATAAAGTCGCCTACTTCGCCATCAAGGGCAATACTTTGCTGCCAATCTGTTGGTACGTCTTGAATGAATTGAAACGCATCGGGCTTAGCCAAATAGTTTTTAGGTAAGTCGGCAGCCATTTGAATTGGGCTATACAAAACAACATAAAGTGCGAGTTGTTTGGCAAGTGTAGTTTGTGGGCGGTTTGTATCGCCTCCTAAACCATTAAAGCTCATATCAAAAATACCTGGCGTAAAGTCCATAGGGCCAGAGAGCATGCGGGTAAAGGCAAGCATTGGTACGTGTTCTGGTGGGTTAGGAGGCGAACCCCATGCATTATACTCTTGTCCGCGTGCGCCTTCGCGCGCGATCCAGTTTGGGTAAGTACGGCGCAGGCCTGTATCTTTAATTGGCTCGTGAGTATTAATGCTAATTTTATGTTTAGCCGCAAGCTTTACGTTATAAAGGTATTCGTTAACCATAAATTGGCTGTCATGCCATTCGTGGCGCGCAATACCGTTTTTGTCTATACGTTTTATATTTCCGCCATCGGCTACATAACCTGTTTTTACTTGGCTGACGTTTGATTTTTCGTAAAGGGCAAAAGCATCTTCCATTTGGTCACGGTAGTTGCTTACATTGCCTGATGTTTCATGGTGGCCAATGAGCTGTACGCCTTTTTCTTTGCCGTATTGAGTCAGCGCTGCTATATCAAAATCGTCGTACGGTTTGGTAAAGTTAAATACATCGCCATTAAAATACCAATCGCCATCCCAACCAATATTCCAGCCTTCAACGAGTACACCATCAAAACCATACTGCGCTGCAAAATCCATATAGTATTTTGTGGTTTGCGTAGTGGCGCCGTGTTTTTTACCGCTACCCCAAGTTTGCGTGTTTATATGCATACCCCACCAGATACCCACGTATTTGCCAGGCTTAACCCACGACACATCACCGAGTTTATTAGGCTCGTTTAGGTTTAGTATTATATCTGAATTAACTAAGCCAACAGCGCTGTCGGCTATTTGAATGGTGCGCCATGGTGTTTTAAAAGCACCTTGCTTTTTAACGGCAACACCATCTGACCAAGGGGTTAAGTCGGCTGTAAATGTGCCTGGACGGCGCTGATTAAGCACCATACCCGCGTAATCAACAAGTGCGGCTTCATGAATGCTAATATGAGTACCGTCACTTGTTTTAAACGTAAATGGTGTGTGAGCTAGTGGAGCTTCGTTAAGTGGAGTAGTGTTGTAAACATATTCGTAGCGGTTCCAGCCACGAGCAGGTATCCACCATGCTGTTGCATCATGGCTATTGTTTATTGCAAATTCAGTTAACTCTTTGGTTATTTCTGTATGTTCGAACCCGGCTTGTTGTGGTACTTCGTATCTAAAACCTACACCACTATCAAATGCTTTAAATCGAATTGTGTAGGTACCTTTATTTGGCTCATTTTTTGTAAAGGTAACGGCTACTTCGTTATATTCGTCAACAACGTTTTGGCGTTCGCCCCAAGGTTGTTGCCACTGTGAGTTAACGCTTTGTTGTTCAATGCTTTTAATTTTAAAGCCGTCGCTAAAAGCTGCTTGTGTTTTAAATTCAAACCCCAGTAAAGATTTGTTTATAACCGCTTTGTTTTTAAATTTTATTGCGTAGCTTGGCGTGTTGTTTTCGTCAGAGATGCTTACTGTTATTTGTGTGTCTGGCGATTTTAGCTCTACGGTTTGTCCGTAGCTATTACTAGCAAAGGCTAAAAGCACAAGTGCTGGTATTCTCATGGTGTGTCCTTAGATGAGTCGGTGGTGACATCTAAGGATAATGACTGTTGATGATTAATACGACTGCTTACATACGTATTCAATGTTTTAAAAAATAGAAAGAATTTGGTGGCTTAATCGGTCTATAATGTAAACAAATTGATAATAGCGACAAGAAAATGATAAAAAGCTTACTTTGTGTATTTTTACTAAGTGTTAGTACTGGAGTTTTTGCAGCAAATATTACAATTAAAAATGCTAATAATGACCCATTACCTAATGCTGTTGTATGGCTAACTGCAGGAGATTCCTCTAGCGTTATTCCTCCAGAAGCACCTTATGCGATGACCCAGCAAAATCGAGAATTCAAGCCGCGTATTTTAGTTGTCCCACAAAATGCAAAGGTAGAGTTTCCGAATGCGGACTCAATCATGCACCATGTTTATTCATTTTCTAAAGCTAAAACATTTGAATTAAAGCTATATAAGGAGCACCCAAAAGCGCCCATTACTTTTGATCAAACAGGGGTCATTGAGCTTGGCTGTAACATTCATGATTGGATGTTAGGTTATATTGTGGTGGTCGATAGTACTATTTTTGCAATCACTGATGAAAATGGTCATGTTGATTTAAATGCCAATGTAGGCGAATACACGAAGTGTTTGGCATTCTGGGTTTAGTGATATTAGTAAGGTTGAATCTCAAACTATTACTGTGGCTACTAACCCGATCACTTATAAAGTAAAGCAGAAAATTGCGGAGCAAATTGACTTTGCTACGGATGAATTTGATGACTATTAATCGCTTAACGAGGCTGATATTTTTAGCCGGTGCTTTATGTTTTAGTAATGCATTGTATGCACAAGTAAAAGGCTTGTTACAAATTAGAGCCGTGCAGGGTGACGATATACGTAGCTTTCAAGAGGGCGGCCTTGGGCTATATCGGCACGATACTAAAAGCGACGAACTTATTTTATCCCAAGGTATTTTAAATTTTAATGTTGATTTAGCATCTAGTTGGTCGGCTCATGGGGTGTTAAATGCGAATCAAGATCCTGACGTTGGCCTTGGTTTTACGCAAGCTTATGTAAAGTATCAGCCGCTATCTAACAGCAACTATAAATGGCATGTGCGTGTAGGGGGCTTTTATCCACTTATGTCGCTTGAAAACCCTGATATAGGGTGGACTTCTCCTTATAACTATACAAACTCAGCTATTAATAGCTGGATAGGCGAGGAAGTACGCACTGTTGGCGCAGAGGTAACTATTAAGCGCCCAGCAAAACGTTTTAACAGCGCTCATAGCTTTAGTTTTGTAGGTGCTACATTTAAAGGCAATGACCCTGCCGGTACTTTACTTGCTTGGCGTGGTTTTGCATTACACGATAGGCAAACTACATTTAACGAAAGTGTTAAATTTGCGCCTGTAGCGGCATTAAATGCGTATGAATTACGCTGGCAAGCTAATCAGGTTTTACCGTTTGAAGAAGTAGACGGACGTTTTGGCTATTACGCTGGCGTACATTGGGATTACTTAAAAAAATCACAATTTCGAATTTATTATTACAACAATAACGGTGACCCAACCACACTTAATATTAGTACAGGGCAGTATGCTTGGGATACTCGCTTTACAAGCGCCGCTTGGCTTTATAAGTTTAATAATAAAACCCGCTTTATAGCACAGGTACTTAATGGTAAAACCGAAATGGGCGCTAATGCTTTAATAGATAATGCCTTTTACAGCCATTATTTAATGTTAAGCCATAAAGAAGGCAAGCATCGAGTTTCTGTACGCTACGATTACTTTAAAGTGACAGATAACGACACCACTGCGTTTGATCCTAATGCAAGCAATGGGGAAGGTTTAACCGCAACATGGCGCTACCAGCTCACTAATAAACTACAAATAGGGGTTGAAGGTTCTGCACTTAAAAGTGTTGCAAAAAATAGAGAGCCAATTGGATTTAATGAACGAATCTCGCAGCAGCAAATAATGCTAAACGCTCAATGGCGATTTTAGGTTTTATAAACTAGATTTATTATCAAAAAGGTAGGTATTAAATATGGTTTTTTTTGGAGTAAGTAATGAATTTGAATAGTATCCGCGTCAAAGTCTCTTTTCCTATTGTTATTTTAGGTATTGCTATCTTGTCGTTAATTATTGGGTATTCATACTTAATTAACTTACAAAAAAATGCATTAGATGTGCAATCCGATAAATTTATTAAGGCTGTGTCTCTTGCTTTGAGTGCCGACAGGGATTTGTATCAAGCAAAGGTTGCTGAGTTAAATTTAGTCGCACATAACGACAATAAAGAAGCTTATTTGCAAGAACATAAAGAAAATGCTGAGCAAGTAACGCAAAGGTTAGAGCAGTACTTAGCTTTGTTATCGGACTATCCAAAAGCTATAAATGGGCTTCGCGGTTTTGATGGTGCTTATAATACTTGGTTAAACGCTTCACTGGCCTATATGAATGATAAAACAAATCTAAAAAAACAGTCTCAATCAGAAAAAGCATTTGACGAATTAAGAGCTACGCTTGATCAAGCTGGTGAATTAGCAGAGCAAACATCGGTTGAAGAAGTTCAAAAACTATCAGACACAATTGCTTCAACTAAGTTAACTATGCTTATTTTTGTCATATTAATTTTATTAGTGGCGTGTTGGTTTAGTTACCTTATTCCTAAGCAATTAACACAGCAAATTAACTATGTAACTTCTCGTATTAACGATATAGCCTCTGGTGATGGCGATTTAACTGGCAGGATCGCTATAACGTCTAAAGATGAGTTTTCTGAACTTGCAACGCAGTTCAATCGTTTTCTCGACAACTTACAGCAATTAATTCGCGATATTTTAGAGCAATCAAAAGAACTAAGTGAATTAGGAGGTGAGTTAAGTCAGGTTGCAAATAAAAACAATGCTGTAAATCAAACGCTCAGCCAAGCCTCTGAGTCAATAGTAAGTGCAGTGCATGAGATGAGTGTAGCAAGTAGAGAAGTTGCAGGTGTTGCTCAGCAATCATCAACAGAAGCTGATAAATCGTTAAATTTAGCTCAGCAAGGACTAACAGCGGTTGCGCACTCTAGTTCTCGTATTATTTCTTTGTCGCAAAATATGGAGCAAGCTATGGCGCGCTCTACAGAGCTACAACAAAGTTCTGATAACATTGCCAAAGTACTTGAGGTTATTCGTGCAATTGCAGAGCAAACAAATCTGCTGGCGCTTAATGCTGCTATTGAAGCCGCGCGAGCTGGTGAATATGGCAGAGGTTTTGCTGTAGTAGCAGATGAAGTAAGAACATTGGCTACACGCACGCAAGTAAGCACAAACGATATTCAAAAAATGATAGAGCAATTTGCAACGAGCGTAGAACAATCAATTAAAGCGATAGATGAAGGTAAGCAATTTGCAGATGATGCGGTTGGCTCGTTTAGTCAAACTAATGATGTGCTTAATGCAATGCAAAGCTCGTCTACTAAAGTAAATGATATGGCGATGCAAACAGCGCAAGCGACTGAAGAGCAGACAACGGTTGCAGATGAAATAAGTCAAAACCTATCATCATTAAACGATCAAACTTTAGAAGGGGGGGCGCTTGCTCGAACTACTGAGGATGTATCTAAAAAAATGGAACAATTGACTGATGAGCTAAATCACTTAGTGCATCGATTTAAAGTTTAAATAAGCTGATTATTTGGTTAGATAGCTCTTTAAGGTTTTGAAATATAACTGTACTTATGTTGTTTGCTAGCTCGAGTTCAGTTTGAATAGTCATTATAAATATAAAAAGGGACTTTAAAAGTCCCTTTTTTAATGCAATTTTAACCTTGAGAAGTCAACAAAGCCTAAAGTGAATTAGTATTATTTTTTATCAAAAGCGCGTTTCATGTAGTTAGGTGTAGCGAGTGCACCATGATGAATACCGCTGTTGTAGTATTCACTTTGCTCAGCTATTTGTGCTGCGCCGTCTTCTCTAAAACCGTCAAATGCTTGTGATTTACGTGCAAGTGTTACCGACCATAAACCGCTTGGGTAAATTGGTTGCGGGAATGGCAGTGTTTGTAAATCGTTAAAGCCTACGCTTAGCATTGCTTCGCGCATTTCAACTAATAATGGCATATGCATAAGAGGTGATTCGCTTTGTTGTACTAAAATACCACCTGGGCGCAGTGCATCTAAACAGCTTGTGTAAAACGCATGATTAAATAAACCTTCACCTGGACCCACCGGATCGGTGCCATCAACAATAACCACGTCGATAGATTCGCCAGCGGCTTCGCGCATGTATTTAATACCGTCGTCAAACATAACCGTTGCACGGGCGTCGTTGTTAGATTCACAAAGCTCTGGGAAGTATTTTAACGACATTTGCGTTACTACTTCGTCTATATCTATTTGCGTTACAGTTTCTACGCCTGGGTGTTTTAATACTTCGCGTAAAGTACCGCAGTCGCCGCCGCCAATAATAACGACGTTTTTAGGGTTTGGGTGCGCTAAAAGTGCAGGGTGGCTGATCATCTCATGATAAAAGAAGTTTTCGCGGGTTGTTACCATAGTACACCCGTCGATGATCATTAAATTACCAAAGTCTGTGGTTTCAAACATTTCTACCTTTTGAAAAGGAGACTGTTTTTCATCTAACTTTTTATTAATACGTAATGAAAATGCGCTGCCATCGCGGTCGCTAATTTCAGTAAACCACTTACTTTGATCTAAATTTGCCATAGTTACTATTACACTTTTTTAGGTTGAGTATGAAAAAGGGGCAATTCTGCCAGTGCTTGGCGTTTTGCTCAATGACATTTTAACTGATTTGACGAATAAAGTTAGTTAGGAGTGAGTGAAAGTTCAATTTTTGTTAGCCTAGTGGATAGTGACGTATTAAAATGCGCCTTTATACCTAATTGACTAAAGAAGAGTTGCCATGACCTGGGGTTTAGAAACAGCACGCGCCACTTATAACGTTGCTCATTGGAGTGATGGTTATTTTGATATTAACGCACAAGGCGAACTGGTGGCTTACCCAGATGGCGACCAAACAAAACCGGCCATTTCTTTAACGCAATTAACAGAGCAGTTTAAACAACAAGGTTTAACATTGCCGGTCTTAGTACGC
Organism: Pseudoalteromonas sp. SWYJZ98; assembly: GCF_015864495.1. Taxonomy (NCBI): domain Bacteria; kingdom Pseudomonadati; phylum Pseudomonadota; class Gammaproteobacteria; order Alteromonadales; family Pseudoalteromonadaceae; genus Pseudoalteromonas; species Pseudoalteromonas sp. SWYJZ98. Next base: position 16,393 of record NZ_JADYXA010000024.1, read on the forward strand.
TTTACTGATATTTTAAAAAATCGTGTAGACACCCTTACTAACGCGTTTACGCAAGTGCGAGCAAATCGTGAATATAATGGCAAATACACCTGTGTTTACCCAATTAAAGTAAATCAGCAACGCTCTGTAGTAAGTAAGCTATTAGCGCATCCAAGCGGACTTGTTGGCCTAGAAGCAGGCTCAAAGCCAGAACTTATGGCTATTTTGGGCGTAGCAAAAGAGCCAATCACTATTGTGTGTAACGGCTATAAAGACAGTGAGTTTTTACGCCTAGCGTGTATTGGTCAAGCAATGGGCCACAGCGTAAAAATTGTGGTAGAAAAGCTTTCAGAACTGACCACACTACTTGAAGAAATAGACAACCTAGGTATTGAACCGGCTATTGGTATTCGTATTCGCCTAAACTCAGTAGGCAAAGGCAAGTGGCAAAACACGGGCGGCGAAAAAGGCAAGTTTGGTTTAACGGCAGGCCAAGTACTAAGTGCTGTTGAAGTGCTGAAAAAGCATAATAAGCTGCACTTAATGCAAATGGTGCACTTTCATATTGGTTCTCAAGTCGCCAACATTCGTGATATTCACCGTGCTTTGCGTGAATGTGCACGCCACTTTGCTGAGCTTACACAATTAAACGTACCGTTAAACACCGTTGATGTAGGCGGCGGCTTAGGCGTTGATTACGAGGGCTCTGGCTCGCGCAGCGCGTGTTCAATGAACTACACCGTAGAAGAGTATGCGCGTAATGTAGTAAATGCATTTGCAGAGGTGTGCGATCAGCATAACCTTACGCATCCGGCCATTATCACCGAATCGGGGCGCGCTTTAACGGCTCATCATGCGGTATTAATTACTGATGTAATTGACGTAGAAAAAGCGCCCAATCATTTAAATCCAGAGCCACCGCTTGAAAATAGCGCATTAGTGCTTGATGAAATGTGGCAGTGTTTACAGCGTTTAAACCCGCGTATGGCACTTGAGATTTATCACGACGCTATGCACTTATTTAGCGAAGCGCACGATCAGTACGTGCATGGCTTAGTAAGCATGCTAGAGTGGGCGAAAATAGAGCAGCTTTACTTTACTATTTTACATCGTGTACGTGCATCGCTTAGTAATAATGCGCGCGCGCACCGTGAAGTACTCGACGATTTAAACGAAAAGCTTGCCGATAAACTCTTTGTTAACTTTTCATTATTTCAGTCGTTGCCTGATGTATGGGGTATTCAGCAGTTGTTTCCGGTTATGCCAATCGAAAACTTAACTCAACCATTGACTCAGCGCGCGATTATTCAAGATATTACCTGTGACTCTGACGGGCAAATCCGCGAATACGTTGAAGGCGCTGGTATCGAAACCAGCCTACCAATACCAGAATATAAGCACGGTGAGCAATACCACATTGCTATGTTTATGGTGGGTGCATATCAAGAAATTTTAGGCGATTTACACAACTTATTCGGTGACACTGATTCAGTGCATGTAGAGCTTAATGATGAAGGTTATGTGTTAACCAATGCCATAAAAGGTGATAGCGTTAAGGATGTATTAAAGTTTGTTGACTATGATAGCGCCATTTTAGCTGACAACTTTGCGTACCAAGTTAATAAACTTGATGTATCAGCGCAGTGTAAAGAAGGTTATTTAGCTGAGCTTAATGCAGGCCTTGAAGGCTATACCTATTTTGAAGATTAATTTGTAAGCAACTGAAAGCGCAGTATTAGTGGCTGCGCAATGTTTAAAGGAATGGAAGTAATGTCAGTTATTCGCGGTGTATTTAGTATTATTTTTTACACAATAAACACACTTTTTTGGTTTGTGCCTATTTTTATTTGTGGGCTTATAAAGCTTATACCTATTAAGCCTCTACAAAAGGTTATGAGCTGGGCTGCAAAGCAATTTGCAACTATTTGGGTGACCTTTAATAGCTTAAATCAAAAGTTATTTACGCCAACTAAACTTAATGTAACTGGCCTTGAAGACCTCAAGCTAAAGGATTGGTACCTAGTAATTGCAAATCACCAAAGCTGGGTCGATATTTTAGTATTGCAGCGCGTGTTTAACCGTAAAATTCCATTTTTAAACTTCTTTTTGAAAAAAGAGCTTATTTACGTGCCTATTCTAGGTTTGTGTTGGTGGGCGCTTGATTTTCCGTTTATGACCCGCACGAGTAAAAGCCAATTAAAAAAGAATCCAAAACTGCGTGGCAAAGACTTAGAAACCACGCGTAAAGCCTGCGAAAAATTTAAAGAGATGCCAGTAAGTGTGGTTAACTTTGTAGAAGGCACTCGTTTTACTACACAAAAGCACGCGCGCCAAAATAGCCCGTTTCCACATTTATTAAAACCAAAAGCGGGCGGTATCGCTTTTGTAATGCAAGCGATGGGCGAGCAAATTACTAAAGTGGTTAACGTTACAATTCATTACCCTGATGGCATTCCTACATTCATGGATTTTGCAGGTGGTAAGGTAAAAAATATCAACGTACACGTGGATGTAAGGCCTGTAAGCGAAGAGCTTATTGGTGACTACACCGGCGATTCTGAATTTAGAGTACGCTTTCAAAGCGAGCTAAATCGTTTATGGGAAAATAAAGAGCAAACATTACAATCGCTCGAAAAACACCCCAAATAAAAGGCAAAAATATGAGCTTACAGTTATGCTAAAAAAGTGGTTACCAAATTGGCTTAACGGCTTAATTGTGGGCTGCGTATTGTTTTCTAATGTAATGCTTTTTGGCTCACTAGTATTTGTACTAGGGCTTATTAAGTTATTACTGCCTTTGTCTGTTGTTAACTCTTTATTGCACAGCGCTTATCGAGGGTGGTGCAATGGCAATCGGTTTGGCTTGTGGTTAGGTTGTCCTAATATTATGGTTGATATAAGTGGCGATTTAAATTCAAAAAGTTGGTATTTACTTATATGTAATCACACGAGTTGGTTAGATATAACTGTGCTTAGCTCATTACATGCATTACCAGCCCCTAAGTTTTTTTTAAAAGATGAATTAAAATACGTGCCTTTTATTGGCACTGGTGCGTGGGCTATGGGTATGCCGTTTATGAAACGGGTAAGCAAAGCACAGCTTGCTAAAAACCCAAAATTGAAAGGGTTGGATGTAGAGCGCACAAAGCACAGCTGTCGCAATTTTCGTCACTATCCTACTACCATCGTTAATTTTGTTGAAGGCACACGCTTTACGCCAGCTAAGCATAATCTGCAGCAAAGTCCTTTTAAGCACTTATTAAAACCCAAAGCGGGTGGCATTGCTTTTGCGCTTGAAGTGCTAGCCAACCAATTTGATGCCATGCTAAATACAAGTTTAGTGTATAGCGGTAAAACAGATCACGTTTGTCGGAACTTACTCAAAGGCGAGCTAGATTCTATTTATGTTTCAATAGACGTAACGCCCATTAATGACAATATGCAGGGCAGCTATCAAACCGATGACGTATTTAAAGCTAATTTTCAACATTATGTGAATGAGCTATGGGTTGCGAAAGATCAGCAGCTTGCCGATATTTATGCTCAACAAGATTTACCTGAACCACAAATCAGTAAGGAAATTGAAACACTATGACCAACACCCACCTACAGGAGTTAATAGCTCCTTGGTTTGAAAAAGTACCCGATGCGGATTTTCTTAGTTCTATTACCGCAGTTTCAATAGGGATTTTTTCTTTATTAATTGTTTACTTATTTACTCGTAGGTTAATGTTACCAGGCATTCAAAAAGTGGTAACTAAGCTTTCGCCTCAACGTATTGGTTCGTTGTCGCCTATGCTTAATAAGCTTAATAGACGTATTGCAGGTATGCTTTGCTGCGTATTATTTTTGGCGACCTTTGACAGTGTTTATCCGGTTAATGAGCTGACCGCTGAAATTTTGAAAACGGTTGGCCAAGCCATACTAATTATTCATGTAGGTTTTATTTTTAGCAGTATTGTAAGCATTGCGGGTTCTATTTATAACCAATTGGAGTTTGCACGCGAAGTCCCTATTCAGGGCTTAATTCAGGTTGTTAAGCTAATCACCTTTATTGTGTGTGCTATTTTAATTGTAAGTATTTTCCTTGAGAAGTCACCCACTTATATTCTCTCTGGCTTTGGTGCTATTGCTGCTGTTACGTTATTAGTATTTAAAGACACTATTTTAGGCTTTGTAGCTAGTATTCAAATCGCAGCAAATCGCCTAGTAACCTATGGTGATTGGATTCAAGTAGAAAACTATGGCGCCGATGGCGAAGTAATTGATTTGGGTTTAAACACTGTAAAGGTACGTAACTGGGATAACACCATTACAACTATTCCAACTTATATGCTAGTTGCGGGTTCGTTTAAAAACTGGCGCGGTATGCAAGAGTCGGGCGGTAGACGTATTAAACGTTCACTTAATATAGATATGCACAGTATTTGTTTAGTAAGTGATGAATTTAGAAAGCAAATAGATGCGGCTATTCCGCTTCATGACTATATCCGAGTGACGACATTACCCGCTCAAGTTTCTAATTTAGGGCTGTTTCGTCGTTATGCTGAGGGCTATTTAAAGCAGCACAGTAAAATTAATACGTCGCTTACGTTAATGGTACGAGAGCTACAACCAATGAACCACGGGTTACCGATTGAGTTTTATTGCTTTAGTGAAGACAAACGCTGGATTTCGTACGAGCATCTACAAGCCGAAATAATGGACCATTTACTTGCAGTATTGCCAGTGTTTGGGCTTAGGGCATATCAAAGTGTGAGTGGGCAATTAAGCCCTCCTAACGAGCAACAAACAGATAAGCCAACATTTAGAGTGATGGCAAATAGTGCTGCAAAAGACCCACAGCAATAAATAAAGCTAAGAGCCACCAAATAGGTGGCTTTTTAAATCGCAGCCATGCAAATGTAATTATTAGTAACGCAACCTGCCAAAGGTTATGCACAGCCGATGTCCAAATTGGTGAATACAATGCGGCCGCTAAAAAACCGACTACCGCTGCATTAAGCGCCGCTATTGAACTTGCAAAACGTGGCTTACTTGCCAAATTAATCCAACTCTTCTGAAACGCCAGTATAAGTAAAAAACCAGGCATAAATATAAGCAGTGTAGCTATAAGGGCACCCACTAAAGGTTGCTCAGTAGTAAGTTGTGCGCCTAAGTAAGTAGCAATAGTAAACATTGGCCCTGGCACTGCCTGTGCACTCGCGTAAGCACTTAAAAACTGATCATCACTCAATGCTGGTACGCCAGCTTGAAGTACCGGCAGTACTACGTGTCCGCCGCCAAACACCATTGCACCCGCTTGGTAAAAAGGGGTAAACAAAGCAAACTCATGCCCTAGTGGAATAAAGCTAACCCCAAGTAAGAGCGCAAATAACCCCAGTGCAATCCAATTAATATTACTGTTTTTACTGCTAACATCGTCTGCTACTGTGCCAAGTTTTAATAAAGGCCATATAGCACCTACTGTTGCAGCGGTGATTAAAATCGCTATTTGAGTTCCCATCATTGGAAATAACACCAAGGCAAGTGTACTCATTATCGCAAGTAACTTAAGCGCAGCACTTGTACAAAAGCTTTTAGCCATACTAAGTGTTGCATCCGCGACTATAACAACGGCAAATAACTTTAAGCCTGCAATAATTGCAAAGTAAACAGCGTCAAACTGATGGGCACTAACCGCAAGCAGCACCATTATTAAAAACGAAGGCAAGGTAAAGCCTACAAAAGCAGCTATACCACCCAGTACTCCTGCACGCTCAACACCAATAGCAAAACTAACTTGGCTAGAGCCTGGCCCTGGTAATGCTTGGCTTAAACTAATAAGTTGTGCGTAACGGGTGTTAGTTAGCCAATTTAACGAATCTACAAAGTGGCGCTTAAAATAGCCTAAATGCGCAGCGGGGCCACCAAAACTCATGCACCCTAGTAAAAAAAATTGTCTAAAAATAGCAATTAACATTGCGCCAATATCCTTTGTAAAATTCATTAAATTGTCACAGCGTAGTATGACATTTTTATTAAAACGGCACATTAGTTTGAGGTCTGTTTAACAATCAAGCAAGATGCGCTGCTTTTAACACTCTCTTCATAGTTTGTTCATACATGTATTTGCATACTCTTGCTAAATTCTTAATGAATAGGGTATCACCATGACTTTAACTAAATCACTTTTAAGCGTAACCGTAGTAGCTGTATTACTTTCTGGTTGTGAAATGAATAACACCGGCAAAGGTGCGGCTATTGGCGCAGCAGCGGGTGGCGTATTAGGTAAAGCAACAAGTAACCATAAAGATAAGCGTATTTTTATAGGCGCTGCTATCGGCGCACTAGCTGGCGCTGCAGTGGGCAACTACATGGATAAGCAAGAAGAAGCATTTCGTGATGAACTTGCAGGCTCTGGTGTTGAAGTTGTACGTGAAGGCGATAACTTGCGTTTAGTTATGCCATCTAATATTACGTTTGCGACCGACCAATCTTATATTTCGTCTGGCTTTAACGATACCTTAGATGCGATTGCTAAAGTGATGAACAAATACGAAAAAACGTACCTAAGTATTGAAGGCCATACAGATAGCACAGGTAAAGACAGCTACAACATGAACCTATCGCGTGAACGTGCTCAAAGCGTTAAAAACTACTTAGTGAACCAGCAAATCATGGCTGAGCGTGTAAGTACTATGGGTTATGGCGAAACACGTCCAATTGCGACTAACGATAGTGCAAATGGCCGTGCTCAAAACCGCCGTGTAGAAATTCAAATAGTACCAAACACTGAAGAATAATTAGTCTTTATTAAACTGTAATTCACACAGTTTTTGATACAACGGGTTACTTGCTACTAATTCTTGGTGGGTACCCGTTGCTATAATCTCTCCATTTTCCATGACTACAATCACATCGGCATGTTTAACCGTTGCTAGTCTATGGGCAATAATAAGCGTGGTGCGGTTTTGCATTAAATGCTCAAGCGCAGCTTGCACGTGGTGCTCACTTTGAGCATCGAGTGCACTGGTTGCTTCATCTAAAAGCAGTATTTCAGGGTCTTTTAAAATAGCGCGTGCCAGTACAATACGCTGCTTTTGCCCACCCGATAACCTCACACCTTGCTCACCTAAAAAACTGTTATAACCTTGCGGTAATTGTTTAATAAATTCATCAGCATGAGCATGTTTGGCAGCGGCATATACTTGCTCGTCACTTGCTTTTGGGTTGCCGTAGCGAATGTTATGCATTACATCGGAGCTAAATAAAATAGGGTTTTGCGCTACCATACCCATTTTACCTCTGAGGGTATTAAGCGATAATTCTTTAATGTTTATATCTTTAAATTTGATGGCTCCGCTAGCCGGATCGTAAAAGCGCTGTAGTAATTCAAATAAGGTTGTTTTACCTGCGCCAGAAGGGCCAACAATAGCCACAGTTTGGCCTTGAAGTATATTTAAACTTATTTTATTAAGTGCGCTTACGTCTGGGCGAGAAGGGTAGTTAAAGCCTATATTCTCAAGCGTAATAGCAGGGCTGTTACTATTTTTTAGTAAGTTACTATCTTGTGGATTTAGTGGGTTTTCTATCTCACTTTTAACAGCAAGTAACTCAAGTAATCTTGCAGCTGCGCCTGCTGCGCGTTGTAGTTCGCCATATACTTCAGCAACGGTTGCCACCGACATTGCTACCATAATAGCGTAAAACACAAAGGCTCCTAGCTCACCGCCAGTCATGGTACCTGCTAATACGTCGCTGCCGCCGACCCACAGCATTGCGCTAATAGCGCTAAAAGTTAAAAATATTACCGCTGCAATTAAAAACGAACGTTGCTTAATGCGGCTTTTAGCCACATTAAAGGCTTTTTCGGTTTCAAGTGCAAAAGCGTGCTGCTCTTGCTCTTCGTGGCTATAGCTTTGCACTACTTTAATATTTTGTATGATTTCGCCGGCATAGGTACTTATGTCGGCAATAGCATCTTGGCTAGAACTTGCAAGTTTGCGCACCTTTTTACCAAATATCATCATAGGAACAAGTACCAACGGCACACAAGCAACAACTACTAAAGTAAGTTTTAAATTAGTAAACAACAGCATAGCAAGCCCACCAATCAACATAAGTACACTGCGAAGCGCCATAGAAAATGATGAACCAATAATTGATTGCAGTAATGTTGTGTCGGTTGTCAAACGCGACATAAGTTCGCCACTGCGGTTTTCTTCAAAGTAGCTTGGGTGCAAAGTAACAATGCGATTAAACACGGCTTTGCGAATATCGTTACTGACTCGCTCGCCAATCCACGACATTAAATAAAAACGGCTAAATGTGCCAACGGCCAATAAACTAATTAAACCAATAAGCACCAATACAGCTTGTTGTAACTGATCTTTAGAGCCTGCAATAAAGCCATGATCTATGACAAACTTAACACCTTGCCCTAATGACAAGTTAACGCCTGCCGTTACGAGTAATGCGGCTAGAGCGGCGACTACCATCCATCTATACGGTTTAATAAAAGCAAAAATAGGTAATAAACTACTAAAAGCGGCTTTTTCGGGCTTAGGTGTTGTTTTTGACATAGTGGATTCTTTTTAAAGGTTAAGGTATAGATATGGCACTAAGATAATAAAAATCAATACTCTTAAATATTAGCATCAATAAGGAAACGTTATGACTACTGCAACTGTAAGTGGAGAATTTAATGTAAATTTAGCCCCAATAGAAGGCTACGCAAGCGGCCAAAACGGCGTTAATTTAGGGCGCATGTCGATAGATAAAACATTTAAAGGTAGCTTAAATGCTACCAGCCAGGGCGAAATGCTAAGCGCCATGACACCCACGCAAGGCGGTGCCGGTTACGTTGCCATAGAGCAAGTAATAGGCGAGCTTGACGGCAAAAAAGGCAGCTTTGTACTGCAGCATTTTGGCACGATGGATAAAGGCCAAGACAGCCTAATTTTAAATGTAATTCCCGACTCAGGCACTCATGAGCTAGAAGGGTTAACGGGCAGTATGAAAATATGTATTGAGCAAGGGATTCACTACTACGATTTTGAATACACTTTATAATACCAATCCGCAATATTACTTAATCATTTTGCGGGCCTAAACGTGTCGCTACCTGCGTTAAAAAATTCTCATTTAGAACAACTAAATAGCGAATTTTTTGCCTAGCTATCAACACGTTTTTCCATCCTCAAAAAAGATCACTTAAATAAGCGAATTGGTATAAGACACTCAAGGATTAAAATGCAAAAAGTAATCGAATTTAGAAAGACCCGTTTTTTGGGTGGGGTAGATATAGTCGCACTGAATGACCGCATACAGGAATTAAACCAAGATGGCTGGAAAGTAATAAACGCAGTGCCATTGACAGGCTTTTATGGCCAAGTGCATGGTTATACTTTGTTTATTGAAACTGACGAGCTTTAAATGACATTTACAGTATGGTTAAGCCTAGCGGCTATTTGTATGATGGGCGCAATGTCGCCAGGACCAAGTTTAGCGGTGGTTTTAAAGCACTCACTTAACGGTAGTATGAAAAACGGTATGCTTGCCGCGCTCAGTCATGGTACTGGCGTTGGCTTGTATGCCGGTGCATCGTTATTAGGGTTAGGCGCTTTAATGACGCAGTTTCCAACTGTTTATCAAATACTCGTTTACTTAGGTGCGGCCTATTTGGCGTATTTAGGTATAAAAATATTGCTAGCAAAACCAAGTAATGACGAACTTGAAGTACAAAAAAGTGAGGTAAGTGCAGCTAAAGCATTACAAGATGGTTTTGCCATTGCTTTTTTAAACCCCAAGCTCGCGATTTTCTTTTTAGCCTTGTTCTCACAGTTTATTGACCCTCAGCTACTTACTTTAAGTGTGGGCATAATTATGTGCTTAACCGTGTTTGTAATTGATACCGGTTGGTACTTGCTGGTGGCGTTACTGACAGAGGTTTCAAAAAACCGCTTTGGATTTACCAAACAAAACCCGTGGCTTGATAAAATACTGGGAGTCGTATTTATTGCTCTTGCGATAAAAGTGGTGCTTAGCCTTTAAATAGCGTTCCAAATGCAGGTGTCTGTACGCGCATACACCTGCAGCCTAACCCTCATGCCCTGCATACGTATTCATCACATTAATTTTACCTTTTAGTTACAATTTGTTGGTTGTGTTTTGAACAACACAGCAACACCTGACAACAATAACTCAAAGGTTCACACACATGGACAAGTTTAAACTAAGTGCACTTATGCTGGCTTTATTTGCCGCAAATAGTGCATTGGCTGCAAACGAAGGCTCAACAAATCAATCACCCAGCACACAAGCTGAAGATTTAGAAATTATTGAAGTGCGAGGCTTTAGTCGCAGTTTAATCCAATCTTTAAATCAAAAGCGTTTTAGCGATACGGTGTCAGAACAAATTTCTGCCGATGATTTAGGGGCATTGCCTGATATTTCAATGGCCGATGCGCTTACACGATTACCAGGTATTTCAGCAGTAAGAACGGGCGGCCAAGCGGCGCAAATTAATATACGCGGGCTGTCGGGCGGGTTTGTATTTTCAACACTTAATGGCCGCGAGCAAGTATCTACAAGTGGCAGCCGCAGTATTGAGTTTGACCAATATCCGTCAGAATTAATTAGCTCTGCGGCGGTATACAAATCGCCAAAGGCATCGCTTATTGAAGGTGGCGTGGCCGGTACGGTAGAGCTTGAAACCGCCAGCCCACTCAATAACGACCAAACACATAAATTTGTAGCTAATGTGCGCGGTATGTATAACGACCGCGCCTCAGAGGTGTCGGATGCCACTGAGTTTGGCGACCGAATTAGTTTTTCGTATCAAGGCAAATACCTAGACGACACATTAGGCGTAGCGCTTGGCTATGCGCGTTTGTTTCAGCCAAGTGTAGCAACGCAGTTTATTGGCCTTGCGTACAACGATACAAAAGACGTTGATGGCGCAGCTAACGACACCAATGGCCCTTTAGCTAATCCAGAAAACGAATACATTAGCGAAGGCTTTGAGCTACAGCATTTAGGCGGCGAAGAAACCCGTAATGGTTACTTAGCAGCTGTAGAGTGGGCGCCGGTAGATAACTTTAAATTAAAAGGTGATGCGTTTTTATCGCGCTTTGATAAAGAGTCGTTTGCTCGCGGCTTGAGGGTTAAATTAGGCGGGCCAACAGCTGCATATGCTAACGCTCAGCTCGATGGTAATGCCGTAATAGGCGCAGCGGTTAACCGCACTTCGCAAAGCTATACCCGCGTTGAAATAGTAAACGACGACAACCAAGACTTTGACGAAGTAGATAGTTTTGGCGTTAATGCCGATTGGCAGGTAACCGATAGATTAAGCGTAAATGCCGATGTGTCGCTTTCTCGCGCAAAAAGTAATTTTAGAAATGGCTTACTGTGGAGCTTAGTAGCAGAAGATGCCAATGCAGAAACGCCAGTATTTGATAACAACGTAGCAATTAACTATCAATTAAACGGCTTAAATTTACCTGACGTTGGGTTTAATCAGGCGGCCGCCTTTAGCGATATAGACCGTGTAATGGTCAGCAAATATGGTATTTACCCAGATCAAACAGAAGATGAAGTAACGGCATTTAGGCTCGATTTTAAATACGAGTTAGAAAGCGATATATTTAGTTCCGTAGAGTTTGGTGCGCGCTACTCAGATAGAGAGTACAGCCGAAAACGATCGGTATTTGAGTACGGTAACGACGGGGCGTTTTCAGCAACGCAACCGCCTTTACGTTTAACCAACGATATGGCCTCTGTGGTTGACTGGCAGGGCGAGTTTAGTTATTTCCCATCGTATTTAGCGATTGATTTAGACAAAGCGCTCAATGCGTGGTTTCCAGATGGCACGCCCGAGCCTGTTCAAACATGGGGCAACGCCGATGGCGTAGACGACGCGCAAGGTTACACAAGTAACTATTCGTGGACAGTGCTACAAAGCGGCTCGGTGTTTGAAGATGTGCTAGCTGCGTACGTTATGGTAAACATTAACACGCAAATAGGGGGGCTCGACCTATCGGGTAATGTGGGTGTGCGCCGCGTTGAAACCGACCAATCAGCAACGGTACTAGAAAACGTAGCAGGCGATGCGCGCTTAGGTGCGCAAAATATTGTTGATGAGAACGGCATTGTAAATGATTTATACGCGCCTAATGTATTAGGCACTAAATACACCGACTACTTACCATCATTAAATTTAAATCTGCAACTTAACGACAATTCACTTGTGCGCTTTGCTGCGGCTAAAGTAATGTCGCGTGCGCCAATTAACCGCTTAGCGGGCGATGCCAGTGCAAACGTAAGCGATGATGGTGTTATTAATGGTTCAAGTACTAATAACCCATTTTTAAAACCCTTTTATGCCGACCAATACGACTTATCTTACGAATATTATTTTGAAGAAGGTAACGGTACTATCGCAGCAGCGTTATTTTATAAAAATATAGACTCGTTTGTTGAAACCTTATCAATCGAAAACTTCGACTTTAAAGGCAATGGCTTTAACGTACCTGACTCTATAGAAGACCCCGTTAGTGGCGAGCAAGTTGCGACAACAAACGGTATTTACACCACGGCAGTTAATAACGGTGAAGGTGGCTATATCAGAGGGCTAGAGCTTGCTTATACGCAAGTGTTTACCTTTTTACCTGAGCCATTTAATGGCTTAGGCGCTAACGCAAGTTACTCATACACCGAAAGTGAAATTGAATCGATTACCAGCTTAGGGGGCGACACGTTATCGCAATCTTTACCTGGGCTATCTAATAACGTGTTTAATGCCACGGTTTTTTACTCAATGGATGATTTTGAAACCCGCCTTAATGTGCGTTACCGCGATGAATTTGTATCAGAGCAGGTTGCCATTAACGAGCAAGTGGTTAATTTTGATGCTGAAACCGTAGTCGACTTTCAAACCTCTTATCGCTTTAGCGACTCGCTAACAATGCTTTTGCAAGTTAATAACTTAACCGATGAACCAACCCAAAGTTACTTTGGCTCAGAGCAACGAACAGGGACGACTCAGTACTTTGGTCGTCAGTTCTACCTTGGTTTTACATACAGTCATTAATTAGCAAACGGAGCGTTTAAAAATGAAAATTATAACTATGTCTAAATATTTGCTAATAACGTTAGCGTTAATGCTATTAGCAGCGTGTGGTGGAACAGGTGATGTTGAATCTGGTGAACCATTACTTACCTGTAATGTGCCACAAGTCCCTAATGAAGCGGGGTCACAATGTGTCGATCCCGAACCTATATCGTGCCCTGCACCTACAGTACCTGATGAAAATAACGAAAGTTGCGTGGTTGACGCCGACCCAACCCTGCCAGACCCTGTTGTATTTGCAGGGGAGGGAGAGGCGGTTTTATTTTATAACCGCTTAGCCGATGATAACTACGAAGGCTACCGATTACATTCGTGGAATAACGATGTGTGTGATGCTTATGCACCACCATTTGATACCAGTGATTGGGCTAACGGCCATGAATACGATGGTATTGATCCAAACTACGGTGCGTACTGGATAATTAACCTTAAAGAGGGTTATAACGAATGTGCTAATTTTATTATTCATATTGGTACAGAAGGGTCAGGTAAGGCGTTTGGTGATGTTGATTTAACCATGCCGCTGATGCAAGACGATGAAACCTTTCAGCGTATGAACTTTACCATTCATGGCGAGCCTTCGGTGTTTGAATACCCTATATTAAGTTTAGGCGAACGCGCAGTTGCTATAACAGGTGCTTCAGCGCATTGGATAGATTTAAATACTATTTTGTATAAACCAAGTAACGAGTTTACAAGCCTAATTAAGTTACATTCATCAGCTACGGCTGAGCTTGAAGTGGATATTGATACTGGTTTAAACGGCGATACTGTTACGCTGCAATCAAGCAATATAACTGATGAGCAAGCGTCAAAAGTACCGCATTTAACCACCTGGAACGCATACGAAGGAAGTTGGGATACAAGCACGGCTAAAGCACTTATTAAATCGCAGCTTGTTATTGCAGGTTACGATAGTGAAGGCACGCTGCTAGAAGCAAGCTATGTGCAAACCGCTAAAGCACTCGATGCCCTTTATACGCAAGGCGAAGACGATGCTAATGAAGCTGTGCTGGGTGTAAACTATGGCAATAACGCGATTGATGTAACTGTGTGGGCACCCACCGCTAATAACATGATGCTAAATGTGTTTGATGATGCAAAAACACAAGTGCACTCTACTCCAATGACATTAAATACACAGACAGGTATTTGGCAGGCAAGTTTAGATATGCAATACGACCGCCACTACTACCGCTTTAATTTTGATGTTTACCACCCACTGACTCAGCAAATAGAGTCGCTTTGGAGCACAGACCCTTACTCACTAAATGTATCTACCAATGGTTTATACAGCCAGTTGATTAATTTAGCCGATGAAGACACTAAACCCGAAGGCTGGGATACACGCCTTATTCCTACTGTAGAAAACCCAGAAGATGCGATTATTTACGAGGGCCATGTACGTGACTTTAGTGCGCGCGATAACAGCGTAACAGAGGCTAACCGCGGTAAATACCTTGCATTTACTGAGCTAAATAGTGCTCCTATGCAGCACTTACAAACTTTGGCTCAAAATGGCTTAACGCACTTTCATTTATTACCTATTACTGATATTGGCACCATAGATGAAGACGTCAGTAAGCGTGTAGATATTAGCGATACGCTAGGAGATTTATGTGAGCAAATCAACGATGAAGCCGATGCGTGTAAAACCCAAGATAAAAACAGCACCATTATTGATTTAATGGGCGGTTATTTACCAGGCTCAGATGACGCACAAGCACTTGCTGATGCTATGCGCAGCTTAGATAGCTTTAACTGGGGTTACGATCCGCATTACTTTATTGCGCCTGAAGGCTCGTACGCCTCAAGCCCAGAGGGCATTGCCCGCGTTAAAGAAACCCGCGCTATGGTGCAATCACTGCAATCTATTGGTCTGCGCGTAGTGCTTGATGTGGTTTATAACCATACAACATCGTCGGGTATTTGGGACAAGTCGGTATTTGATAAGCTAGTACCGGGTTACTACCATCGCTATAACGAAGTAAGCGGTGAAATAGAGCGCTCAACGTGTTGTGAAAATACAGCTACAGAGCATGTAATGATGGATAAGTTTGTTAGTGATTCATTAGTTATTTTGGCGCGTGAATTTGGCTATGACAGCTTTAGATTTGATGTAATGGGGCACATGCCAAAATCGTCAATTCTTGCAGCACGTGATGCAGTGCAAGCTGTTGATGAAGATAACTACTTTTATGGCGAAGGTTGGGACTTTGGTGAGGTGGCAAATAACCGCTTATTTGTGCAAGCCAAACAAGCCGATATGGCCGGTAGCGAAGTAGGTACCTTTAACGACCGTATTCGTGAAGCCGTTCGCGGCGGCGCATTATTTAGTAATAGCTCAACGGATGGCAATTTAGCAGAGCAAGACACGTTACGTTTGTCACTTGCGGGTAATTTACAAAACTACGTTTTAAAAGACTTTAAAGGTAACTCAGCAAAGGGTAATAGCTTTACTTGGAATACTCAGCCAACGGCGTATGCACTAGACCCTGCCGATAGCATTCATTACGTATCAAAACACGATAACGAAACACTATGGGATCAGCTGCAATATAAACACAGCACTAATATGAGTATTGAGCAGCGCGTTCGTGCTCATAATATGGCATTAGCACTTCCGCTTATGAGCCAAGGTATTCCATTTATGCAAATGGGCGCCGACTTGCTGCGTTCAAAATCGATGGATCGTAACAGCTACGACTCGGGCGACTGGTTTAACTTTGTGGATTTTACCCAAAATACCAATAACTGGAATATTGGCTTGCCACCCGCACAAGACAACGAAGTGAAATGGCAAGAAATTATGCCTATTTCTGCTAATACCCAAGCGGCTGCACAGCCACAAGATATTACCTTTGCACATGATGTATTTAATGAATTTTTACAAATACGTAGTAGCAGCCCACTCTTTAGATTAACCACAGAGCAAGATGTTATTGAGCGGGTGGGTTTTCATAACGTAGGTAAAGCGCAGCAACATGGCTTAATAGTAATGAGCATTGATGATGGCGAAGGGCTAACAGACTTAGACCCTGCATTTGATGCGCTTGTTGTCGTGATTAACGCAACCGAGCAAATCCTTAGCCATACTATTGCCACCGCAGCGGATTTTGAATTACACAATGTATTAAAAAACAGTGTTGATGCAAGTATGGCTAGCGCCAATTTTGCTGCTGGCGATAACGAAGGCACATTTACTGTACCGCCTTATACATTAGCTGTATTCACTAAAAACCAAGGTGAGAGCCAAGGTGTTGGTTTAAGTGCAAATGCGACCGTAGGCGCGCCTGATGTAGTACCTTATGGCAGCACCGCTGTGTTTGTGCGCGGTAGTTTAAACGACTGGGGCACACGCGATGCATTTGAATATATTGGCGATGGTGAATACCGTATAGCAATTGCACTGAGCGCTGGCGATTACGAATTTAAAATTGCCTCAGAAGATTGGTCTACGGTTGATTTTGGTGCGCTTTCTGACGCTGATAAAGATGTAGTTGAAAACCAAAGCGAGCCATTAACGCGCTCAGGTGCAAACATGACATTTAGCGCTGCCATTGATGCAACGTATGTATTTTCGCTTGATGCTTCAAACCCTGAAAATCCAACGCTTACTTTATACAACGAAGAGCCATTTATAGGCACCGCTATTTATGTGCGCGGTACGCTTAATGACTGGGGAGTAACCGATGAGCTAAGTTATAAAGGTAAAGGTATTTACACCTTTACTAAAACACTGAGCGCTGCAAGTTATGAATTTAAAGTAGCGTCAGAAGATTGGAGCACGGTTGATTATGGATCGGCTGAGGGAGATGCCAGTGTTATGGTTGGCACTGTAGAGCAGTTGTCGGTTGCGGGCGCGAATATGACCATCGACATTGCAGAAGAAGGTGAATACCAGTTTATATTTGACGCCAGTGATTTAAATAACGTATCGCTAAAAGTGCTCAACGCTGAAATGTTTGCACAAACGACAGTGTTTATTCGTGGCAGCTTAAATGACTGGAGTACTGATAACCCGCTGATGTACGAGGGTGATGCAATTTACTCTACATCAATAGAGTTAGAAGCGGGTGACTACGAATTTAAAGTAGCGTCTGAAGATTGGAGTACCGTTGATTACGGTGGAGCAGGCGATACGCCGGTAGTGGCAATTGATGAACTAACACCACTTGAAGCCGTAGGTGCCAATATAGCACTAAATATTACCGAACAAGGTACTTACACGTTTAATGTAATAGGCCCAGATAGAGAAAATGTAAGCATACTTATTAATAAGCAGTAGCAGTTTGTTTTTTCAGACCTAAGCCGAGCATAGCCCTGTATGCTCGGCTTTTTTGTATGTACATAAGTGTGTGAAAGTATATTTGAATGCTAATTATAAATGTTTGGACTAAATTGCATTCAATATTAGATTGGCGTACTTTTATAAATCCCCAACCATACAAAAGAAAGCTAATGAGTAACTTAACCTTAAAAAGTGCTAATTTTGATCCTAAAGTAAAACAATACTGGATGGTTACTGCCTCGCTATTTGCAATGTTGGCTCTTGTTACTATACCGCTTATACCTATCATTTTACTGATTATATGGCTGGTGGGCGGACGAATACTCGCAGCTATGTCAGCTGACTTATTACCACAAAAATTGGTAGTTAAACGTGGCATATTATTTAAAGAAGAAAAATCTATTCCGCTTGAAAAAATAACCGATGTTGGGTTAAGCCAAGGGCCGCTTATGCGAATTTTTGGATTATATCGTTTAAGTTTTGAAACAGCTGGGCAGTCAGGAAATGGTGCTTTAGTGTCTTTGCTTGGTGTAGTTAATGCGAGTGAGTTTAGAGAGGCGATACTTGAGCAAAAAGATGTATTGGCTAATCAAGGTAAAGCGTCGCAGCAGGCAACAGAGCAAAGTGAGAAAGAGCTACTGAGAGCACTTACTTATAGTGTTAAAAATATTGAGCAGATGCTACTTGTTTTACTTGATGAAAGGCAGCAAAAGTAGCCTGCTTTAAAATTGTAAAGTTTATAAGGATATTTTTATGAATACGGATATAAAAAATATATTTAATAATTATCCTGAGATAGTAAAAAGTAAGCTTATAAAATTACGAGAGTTAATTTATACCGTAGCACAAGAGCAAAACTTAGGAGCTGTTGAAGAGTCTTTAAAGTGGGGAGAGCCAAGTTATAACACAATAAATGGCAGCCCCATTCGCGTAGGCTTTAAGGGCTCCTCGTATTATTTGTTTTTTCATTGCCAATCAAAGCTAGTAAGCACATTTAGAGAGTTGTATTCCCACACTCTCACTTTCGAAGGTAACCGGGCAATTTTATTAAATAGTGAAAAGCCATTACCAGAGTACCCAGTTAAAGAGTGTATTAAATTAGCACTGACTTATCACAAAGTTAAACGCCTACCTTTACTAGGCGCATCATTATAAGTATTCAATTGATGTTTAAAACACACTACATATTTGGTTTGCGTCACAGGTAATAACGGTTACGTTTTCATAACCCACACGCGTTAACGCTTCTGCTCCCAACGTTGCGCGTGCACCACTTGCGCAGTGCACGTAAATAGGGCGAGCTGCGTCTTTTTCTATTTCCATCAGTTTCATCTCGAGTAATCCACGCGGAATATTTATAGCGCCAGTAGCTGCTTTTGTCGCGTGCTCTGCAGGTTCTCGCACATCAATAAGTAAACCTTTATTTTGTTCAAGCTCGAGTTTTGCTTGCGCTGCGTCAATACGGCGTTGGTTAGGTGTGATAATTTTTAGTAAGTCAGGGATTGATGTAAGCATTAGTTTGTAAATCCTCTTTTTCTTAAAAAAGACATTAATAGGTGCTACTTGGTATAAGTAGGTTGAATTGAGTTAATACTTATAAATAACGTTAAAAACTGAAAGTTACTTTATATAAAGTAACTTAATAGTGCGGATACTGCTACAGCACTTCCGCCGATTAATAAAATGGCATCGCTAGTTTCATGGCCATCTTAACATTAGTAAAACCTAATGTTAATTATATTAGAACTTACTAATGTAAAAGTCTATACTTAAAAAGGTATTAAAAAAGAGAAATAATAAAAATGAATATTGAACAACTAGCTGTCAACGCAGAGCAAGCCGAACAGTTTTTAAAATTAATGGCTAACAAAAATCGCTTAATGATTTTATGTAGTTTATTACAAGGTGAGCAAAGTGTAGGTGAGCTAAATAAAAATGTACCTTTAGCACAGTCAGCGTTATCTCAGCATTTAGCAAGTTTACGCAAGGCAGGTATGGTTGCTACTCGCAGAGAAGGGCACACTATTTATTACTCGTTGACCGATCCAAAAGTTGAGTCGATCATTGCTTTGCTATATGAGTGGTTTTGCCGACAAGAAAATACTAAATAAACGTAGCTATTTCATCGAGTGATTTTTTATCCAGTGCATGAGCAGGTATTGTTGCGTCATCACTTGGGTAGCCTGTAATAAGTAGCATGTATGGGCGTTCATTATCTTTATCGCGATTACATATGTCGGTTAAAAAACTCATTGGCTTTGGAGTATGAGTAAGGGTTGCCAAACCACTGCGGTGCAGTGCTTGAATTAAAAAGCCGGTAGCTAAGCCAACAGACTCATGCACATAATAATTCGTATTTTTATCATCAGTGCTTACGCCGCCCTTTTTTTGACTAAATACAGCTATAAGCCAAGGTGCATGCTCTAAATAAGGTTTATTGGCGTCGGTACCTA
This sequence comes from Pseudoalteromonas sp. SWYJZ98, assembly GCF_015864495.1. NCBI lineage: Bacteria > Pseudomonadati > Pseudomonadota > Gammaproteobacteria > Alteromonadales > Pseudoalteromonadaceae > Pseudoalteromonas > Pseudoalteromonas sp. SWYJZ98. Next base: position 36,230 of record NZ_JADYXA010000024.1, read on the forward strand.
ACGGTTTTAGCGCATCTAACCACTCTTCACCTGCTCTGCCTTCGTAAAAAGAACGCTCTAATTTTTCTGCGGCTTCTCTTATTTGTTTTTTTACATCGCTACTGTTTATAGCCACAAAATGCCAAGGCTGATGATTCGCCCCACTTGGTGCTGTGCCCGCTGCTTTTATACATGCTTCAATAATATTTTTTGGTACTGGGCGATCGCTAAAGCTGCGAATGCTATGGCGGCGTTGGCTGGTTTGTAAAAACTCGTTAGCACGATTTAGCATTTCTTCATGTGGATATTCTATAAAGTCATTTAACGGCTGGCTTTGGTGATCTTGCATGGCTTTTCGCTTCTTATAAAAAGTATATGTGGTTTTTATACCGAGTGAATACAGTGCAGGCAAGTGTTATGAGTTTAAATTATGTTTATTTGTTGTTACAAATTTAACCAGTAAGTAACTTATGTTCCTATTTTCCTTGTGGTATAAAACATTATAAAAATAATTACTCATATTCAAGGAAGTAAAAATGCTATCAATAACAGGGTTATCTAAAACCTACGATAACGGCGTACATGCACTACAAGGTGTTGATTTATCTATCGGCAAAGGGATGTTTGGATTACTTGGGCCAAATGGCGCAGGTAAATCATCGCTAATGCGTACCATTGCAACACTGCAGTCGGCTGATTCAGGTTCAATTACTTTTGATGGCATTGATGTATTTAAAGACCCACAGGCTTTGCGCCAACGTTTAGGTTACCTACCGCAAGATTTTGGTGTATACCCACGGGTAAGTGCCTACGACTTGCTAGACCATATGGCTGTTTTAAAGGGAATTCATAATAAAGCAGAGCGTAAAGAGTCGGTTGAAGGATTACTTGCACATACTAATTTATATCAACATCGCTCAAAAGCGGTAAGTGGCTTTTCGGGCGGTATGCGCCAGCGTTTTGGTATTGCACAAGCCTTACTAGGTGACCCCGACTTACTTATCGTTGATGAACCAACAGCGGGGCTAGATCCTGAAGAGCGTAATCGTTTTCATAACTTGTTAGTAAGCTTAGGCGAGCAAAAAGTCGTTATATTATCGACCCACATTGTTGAAGATGTAGCAGAGCTTTGCCCAAACATGGCGGTGCTGGCAGGCGGTAAAATACTATTAGAGGGCAATCCAATTGCCCTTACCGATAAACTCCAAGGCCAAATTTGGCGCAAAGCCATGAGCCAAGAAGAAGCGCTAGAGCTTGAACCGCAGCTGCCTGTTATTTCAAAACGCTTATTTGCTGGGCAAACCATATTACATGTATTAGCCAATGAAGCCCCTGAAGGTTTTGAGCTCAGCAGTGCAAACCTAGAAGATGTGTATTTTTCTACGTTGCTTAATCATCGTAACAGCCAAGTAGCATAAGGGGGCGCTATGTTTTTTAATATGCTCGCGTTTGAGCTGCGCTATTTTATGCGTCAGCCTTCGTTTTATGTGACCTCATTAATATTCTTTTTTATGGCGTTTTTTATAAGCTCCAGTAGTAAGTTTCCGTTAGGTGGGGCTAATGTTCATATGAACTCGCCTTATACCATTATGGTTTTAACGGTTACCTTTTGTACGCTTGCTATGTTTTTAGTGGTTAACTTTGTTGCAAGCTCAGCGATTCGCAACAGCGAGACCAAAATGGATGAGCTGGTGTTTAGTAAGCCCGTTAACCCGCTTGCTTATCAATCAGGACGTTTTTTTGGTGCTTACTTGGTTGTGCTAGTTGTTTTTTTAACTGTGCCATTAGGCGTGTGTTTAGGATCTCAATTTGGCTTGTTGGTTGGCTGGCTCGATAGCGAGCTAGTAGGCCCCAATAAGTTTATATATTACGCAGCGCCTTTTTTATATTTAGCAGTGCCAAGCTTATTGGTCCTCAGTGCTATTTTTAATAGTGTGGCGGTCTATTTTAAAACCATGATGGCGGTATATGTAACGGCTGTGGTGGTTTATATAACCTACCAATTGGCGAGTATCTATTTTGACGATTTAGCGTTTAGAAATATTGTTGTTTACGCAGACCCATTTGGCACAGGGTCGTTAATTGACTTAACCCGTTACTGGACTGTAAGTGATAAAAATACTGAAGTGTTAACGCTTTCGGGCGATTTTTTAATTAACCGTATTTTATGGGTAGCAATAAGTTTAGCGATGTTTTTTGGCCTCGGAAAGTTAGGTAATCGTGTAGTCACTAAAAAACAGAAAAAGCAATTTGCTGTCTCTACGTTTGTAAAAAATAAACAAGCAGCACTTATTAGCAGCGCTAAAAATTACAAGTCAAAAGGGGTAAATACGAAATCGCAATTAGTAATGCGCAGCTTATTTGAACTTAAGCAAGTTATATTAAGTGCCCCTTTTATGATTTTAGCGGGTGTCAGTATTACTATGTTACTCGCACCACTTTTTGCACTTATTGGCGCATATGGCACAACGGATTGGCCGCTCACACAAAACATGGTGGGCATAATTCAAAACTCCTCCGCTTTGTTTATGTTTATCATTATTGCTTATTACAGCGCAGAGCTGGTTTGGCGAGAACGCCAAAGTGGTATGGGTGATATTGTTGACAGTTTCCCGGTGCATAACAGTGTGTTTTGGGTATCTAAAATTATTGCGTTAATCACTGCAGTTTGTGGCCTTTATTTAGTAGGCATGATGTTTACCATTGCAGTGCAACTGTTTAAGGGGCAATTTAACCTAGAGCTTGGCCAGTACTTATTTAGGTTGGGTTACCTTACATTACTGCCTTTAATTATGATGGCTATATTGGCGTTCTTTTTACAAATAATTAGCCCTAATAAATACATAGGTATGGGTTTATTTATTCTGTATTACATTGCTCAAATGGTAATGGGTGCTTACGGGTTTGAGCATCATATGTATCATTTTTCTCAAAGCAGTAGCGTACCGTATTCTGATATAAATGGTTATGGACATTTTTTACAAGGCGCGCATTGGTATACCCTATATTGGGGGGCATTGAGTGTGTTTTTAGCTATTGTAGGGTTTGCTTTATGGCATCGCGGCCCGTCGCAAACATTGCGTACTCGTTTATCTTTAGTACGTTACAACATGTCTTTAAAAGGCCAGATTGCAGCCGTTATAAGTTTATTGGTATTTGTGGGCGCGGGTTATAACATTTATTACAACACCCGTGTAATCAACGAGTTTGTAACAAGTGATGATAACGAAGCGCTACAAGTAAGGTATGAGCAAGAGTTTTCACAATACAAAGACTTGCCACTGCCTATAATAACTGATGTTGATTTAAACATTGATATTTATCCTAAAAAGCGTGCTTTAAATGCCGTGGCTAAAATTAAGTTTACCAATACCGCAAACGAGCCAATAACCCGTGTGTTAATCAACGAGCCTAGCCAATCTAAAAGCTGGGATGTAAAAATGGCGGGCGGAAAAATAGTAGAGCGTTTAACCGATTTTGGCATGGTATGGTTTGAGTTTGAACAACCGCTAATGCCCAATGAAGTGCGAGAAGGCGAGCTCTCAGTTTCTCGTGAACACGACGGTTTTGTTGATAGAAGATCTGATACTCAACTCGTGCACAGCGGTACATTTGTAAATAATGGAGAATTATTACCAAATTTTGGTTATCAAAAGTATTTTCAAATTGCTGACAAGTATGAGCGCCGTAAGCACGAGTTACCTGAACTTGAGCGCGCACATAAACTAGAAGACAGCCGTTATTATACGCAAAATGAGTTTGGGCCTGCTAATGGGTTTATAAACTATAAGGCAACGGTAACCACCGATGAGTCACAATTTGCTATTACACCAGGTTACTTAAAAAGTGAGAGTGTAAAAGATGGACGCCGCACCTTTGTTTATGAAATGGATGCTCCAATTATAAACTTTTACTCTGTGCTTTCGGCAGAGCTTGAAAGTAAAAAGGTTGAGCATAATGGGGTAAATATTGAGGTGTACTACCACAAAGATCATGCATGGAATGTTGACCGCATGATTGAGTCAGTTCAAGACTCAATAGATTACTACACACAAGCCTTTGGCCCGTATCAGCATAAGCAGTTACGTATTATTGAGTTTCCTAAGTATCGCTCGTTTGCGCAAAGTTTTGCCAATACGGTACCTTACTCAGAAAGTATTGGTTTTATTACAGACCTAAGAGATGAGAGTAAAGTTGACCTACCTTACTATGTAACCGCACATGAAGTTGCGCACCAATGGTGGGGGCATCAAGTATCAGGGGCTAATGTAGAGGGTAGTGCTGTTATTTCTGAAACACTTTCCCAGTACAGTGCGCTTATGGTGCTAAAAAAACGCTTTGGCGCCGAGAAGCTCCGTAAATTCTTAAAGTACGAGTTAGATAAATACTTAATGGGCCGTACTGGCGAAGCCTTTGAAGAAATGCCACTATATAAAACGCAGGCTCAACAATACCTTCATTACAATAAAGGCTCAGTTGCGATGATGGCGATTTATGATCGTTTAGGTGAAGTACGCTTAAATGCAGCACTTAAAGCGTTTTTGAATGAGTTTAAATATCAATCAACGCCATATCCAACCACACTTGATTTACTTAGTTATTTAAAGCGAGATGCAACACAAGCTGAACAACGTTTTATTGATGATCAGTTTAAATATATAACGCTTTATGAGCTTGAAATGAAAGAAGTGTCGGTTACAGATGATGTTGATGGCGAAGGTTTTTATACAGTAACACTGAGCGTTGAAGCAACTAAGCAGCATGCCGATGGACAAGGTGAAGAAACTGAGCAGCCGCTCGATGAGCTAATTGATATTGCATTGTTTAGCGACGACCCTGAAAACTTACTCGCTGAAGACTTTGTTATTTACTCGAAAAAGCATCAAATAGTATCTGGTACCAATACTATTGAGCTAAAAGTAAAAGAAAAACCATTATTTGCGGGGGTTGATCCTTACATTAAGCTGGTCGATAAAGACAGTAAAAACAACTTAACTAAGTTTTAAAGTCTATTTATTTACTAAGGACTTAAACTGACTACTTTAAAGGCCGCATTTATGCGGCCTTTATGTGTAATAAACTGTATAAAACTTCATAGCATTTCTACATATTCCCCACAGCTTTTTACGCTAATATTTTATGTTCTCTTATAAAGTTACCTTACTGGTATTTAGTTTATAAGGAAGAGTATGAAACCATTAATCATAGGGGCGATAGCATTAAGCCTCAGTGCTTGTTCTGCGGTAACCATTCAGCCACGGGCAACAGCAAAAATAACGAGCCAAGCTAATTACGAAGATAGCCGCCCATTTTATTTATGGGGATTAGTGGGTGAGCAGCGGGTAGACGTAAAACAAATATGTTCAAATACACCGGTTATTCAAATGCAGTCACAGCAAACGTTTAGTGATGGAGCGCTGAGTTTAATTACGCTTGGAATATACTCGCCTCATACCATTAAAGTGTGGTGCCAAGAGCAAGTACTAGGGGAGACATTATGAGCATCAAGCTATTTGCAGCCGGTTGCACACTGATTATTTTAACGGGGTGTACAAATATTTACTTTGATAACGGCATGCAGAGCAAAGTAAGCAATAAGACGCTAAAAAGTTCACAGTGGCATCATAATTTTGCACTTGCGTTGTACGAGGGATCAGATCCGTTAGATTTAACAAAACATTGCCCACAAGGGGAGTGGCAAAGCGTTCATACGTATAAATCGTTTACTAATGGTTTAGCTGAGGTGGTTGTGAATCAAATTGGCCCAGCTTGGTACCCTAAAACAGTAGAAGTACAATGTAATAAGGTACCATTTAAAGCAAAACAGCTATAAAACAAGAAAAGGGCCAAAAGGCCCTTCATGTCGCAGCAAGTAACACATTCTTTCTTATAAATTAAAGTCTACAGAATAAGCAACGTAAGCTTTAATATCTGAGTCATCCATATCTGTATCAGATAAACCAAAAGTGAACCCATCTTTCGAAATTGATACACCGTAATCTAAGATATTATCATCGCCAATAAAGTCACCTGAGTAGTGGCCTAAGTGAAGTGCCATTTCAGTGCCGTTACTGCCAACAGCAAAACCGTAGTCAGCTGTCAGGTAAAGTGAATCACCAAAGTCTGTACCATCACCACTTGCAGCTGATGTTGCAAGTACTGAAGCACCAAATGTAAAGCCTTCAACACTGATGCTACCGTAAATTTCAGAGAAATCGGCGTCAGCTTCAGAAGCGGCATCTGGGTAAGCGTAATAAATATAGCCAACATCGTAGCTAACGCTTTCGTTAATGTCGCCACCAAAGCCTGCATATAAATCAAGCTCATAGGTCATTTCATCTGCCCACGATGCATTTGAAGCCCAAGTACCTGCATAAAAGCCCGATTCATTGGCGTAATCAATACCGCCTGAAATAGCTGCATCGCCCCCAGTTTGCTCTTGACCACGCCATAAGTAGTTTGATGTTGCCGCTGCGTTTGCTGTTACTTCAGCATGTACGGCTGTTGACGTTAAAGATGTTGCGCCCATTAATGCTATAGCACTTATAGCGATGGTTTTTTTTAGTTTTAGCATGTCCATTTCCCGTTATATGATTTTTTGCTCGCCAAGGTTTTTATTATGTATTCGGAACCTTTAGGCTGACGGCTTTTTATTGTTTAACTAACGGGATAATTGCACTGTATGTGCCAGCTTCATTATTTTTTATTAAAAATTATTTTTTATATATTAAAAACATGAGCTTGCATTTTATAGATTGAGAAGAGATATGGCATGTAGGAAGACGTTGCGCACACTGCTGGTGCATAAATTAACCTAGCCGCACCATATAAGTACGGCTAAATTAGAAGTTTTTAGCCAAATATAGTGCGCATAAGGCTAATTGTTTCGTTTACACTACGACCTTTTTGAACTTCACTCACAATTGAATCGCGCTTACTGCGAATGTGCTCAGGAATATCGTCAGCAGCAAGTGCGCGGTCTACTAAAATTTCTGCAGACTCTTTACCTCTACGCTGAGTTTTACCTGTCGTAGTTGTAGTTCGTTTAGGCTTACTTAACAGTTTGATGTAGTTAGAGTTATCTGGTGTTTTAGCATCAGCATAGTGAAAGAAACATGGGATTAGCGCTTTAATAGCAACTAATTGTTCTTCTAACTCATTACTAGGTTTAGCCATTTTGTACCATGACATAGCTTGAATACCTTTTACAATATCTTGCCAGTAACGCTCAAAATCACTATTTTTAAGTTTAGAAACACCAAGGGCACCGCATAATGCATCTAACCGATTGTTTGTGATCGGAGTAAATATATCAGGGCGACGCATTGCAAGCAGTCGTGTTGCAGGCGCAAGTGTTGGTTTTTCATTATTGTCGGTGAATATTTTTGAATAAGCAGCAACAAATTGTTGATATTCGTATTGAGTAATGTCACCTTCAAGTGGAATATTTACTAGTGCATCGTCAAAGGCACCTGGTAAATCGCCAAGCATTTGATGAAAGCTCTTCGCACTTTTTGTTGATGCAAACCATTCAACGTCAAAGTTATATGTGCTTGGATCAAGTGATGCCATGTGCTTACCGCTAAACGCAAGTAAATCTTCAGGAATCATATCTTTAAGAGATTGTTCACGAATGCTCTTAATGTAGTCTACTAAGCGAAGCTGTTCATCAAGAGCAATAACGTCTTTGTGTTGTTCTACAAATACACTTACTACAGGCCACGGAGCAATACGTAAAGTTTTAACCTGTAAAAAGCTGATAGCTGAAATAAGCTGATCGTGTAGCTTCTTAAGTACTGGTAATTGCTGCGGCTCTAGTAAATCGTAGTTCATACGATCTCTGCTTGCACTTAGCAATTCGTAACACCAAGGTAAAAAATCATCAGGGTGGTTTTCTACTTTCACGGCCATAAGGTTAAGGCTTAATTCTGAAGATTGCTTCAGAATGTTCTGATAGATTTGATTTTCTTGTTCGCCTAGCGTCATTTTTGACGGTGAAATTAGCAGTTTTTTCATGCCTTGTAGAATCTCCGGTTTAGATATATATTTTTTTGCTGGTCTATTTTAGCGCAATTACGCTAATAACAACAGCGCTGTCCTCCATACGTTGTAATTGAAGTAGCTAAATCGGCGTTTTTGCTAATAGAATGAGGCCAACGTTTTAACATGTATCAATCATTTTTATCTAGTACAAAGAGACTTTCAACTGAGGTATTAAAATGCTTTGCTATTTTTAGAGCAATTATTACCGAAGGGGTAAATCGTGCCGTTTCTACTGTGCTAATAGTCTTACGTGAAACCGCAATTAGATCAGCCAAGTCTTGTTGAGAAAGGCCTGCTTCTTTGCGGTATTTTGCAATTTTATTTTGCACTTTTGCTCCTAATCTTTGCTTTGCCAAAGAATTGATACGCCGTATATTAAACTCATTACAGCAAGGTAAAATGTAGCCATCATGCTGTGAGATACTTCTAAAGCAAGAGTATCGGAGAGTAAGTACACGCCACCCATACTAAAAAGTAAGCCAAGCACGACATGTTTATAGGCAATAGTGTCGATGGTATTTAAATACTCATCTTTATATGTAAGGTGGTATTTCATTCTCCATGTAAACCCGCCTCTGATCACAAACATAAAGAATGAACCTAAAAAAGCAGCAGTTCCTAAAAACAATAGTGGGGCTGATGTATGATTAAGCATTGGGTAAACACTAATGATTAATAAAGTGACCCCCATGAATAATGAAATCCATGCATTTTGGCCCATAAATTTTTCTTCACTTTTAATATCGTAATTAGACATAGCTCATTTCCTTTTAAAATTTTTACAATATGTAACCTATAGGTATCAATGTAACCTTAAGGTTTCATTGGGTCAATATTTATTTGTAACCTAAAGGTATCAAAATGTTTCAGGGGCGATTCAGGATAGGAATGTAATATCTAATAAAAAGCTTTTTTATCAGAACGACAATGATTTTAAGGCTAACACTCGCTATGATAAGAACATTATTTGCACGTTTGAAAGGACGATCATGAAAACCTTACTTAAAATTGTAGGTGTAATACTTTTACTATGTATAGCACTAATTGTTGCCGCACCGTTTCTAATCCCTACTGATACTATTTTTAACAAAGTTTCAGAACAGGTAGAACAAACAACTGGGCGCACTCTTACCATTAAAGGTGATAAAACACTTAGCGTATTCCCTGCATTAAAGTTAGAACTTAACGACGTGCATTTTGCAAATATGGAATCAGGTTCGCGCGCCGATATGGCGAGTATGAAACAGCTTGCTGTACACATACCTTGGTTTTCATTATTTGGTGGTGAGTTTAAATTAGATAAGTTTGTTATAAACGAACCAAATATCCTATTAGAAACCGACAAAAATGGTAAAGCCAATTGGCAGTTGTTTGATGCAGTTGCAGAGCAACCAAAAGAGCAGAGCCAATCAGGTGAAGCGATTAAGCTTCCAGATAACTTTGATATTGAGTTAGGTGAAGTTGCTATTTATGGCGGCACATTTACTTATCTAGATGGTCAAACAGGTGCCAAACAACAAATTAGCGATTTAGAACTCGCTATTTTACTTCCTTCACTTCGTAAAACATTAGAAGTAAAAGGGGGTATTACTTATATGCAAGAGCGTTTTGATCTTGATATAAAATTAGATACTCCTGCTAAAGCAATTGAAGGTGCTACTTTTAATGTTAAACAAACCTTAGATTCTCGTTTAGTTGATTTAACGTTCGAAGGGAGCATAGCTAAGCAAGGCCAAGATATTAAAGGTCAGTTAGCACTAAGCGGTGAGTCTGTTAAAAGTATTGCGAAATGGCAAGGTGTAGAGCTAGACGCTAAAGACAATGCATTTAACGGATTTAGTGTAAACGGTAAAATGCACCTACTAGGTGAGAAATTTAATCTAGAAGATTTAGTTGCGACGTTAGACGCATTAGAAATAAAAGGTAAGAGCGAGCTTAACCTAGGTAAGCGTTTAGCAGTAAATGCTGATATTGATTTAGGTATGCTTGACTTAAACCCGTATTTACCTGAAGCAGTGGCAAAACAAGAAGAGCCAGAAGAGCAAGAAGATAAACCTGCAGAGCCAATAGTATGGGATGACACTAAAATTGATTTAAGTGCATTAAATTCACTAGATGCAAATGTAGTGATTCGTTCAAGTGGATTAAAAGCAAATGATATTAAATTAGGCGCAAATCAATTTACTGTTGCTTTAAAAAATAGCGTTGCAAAACTAAGCCTAGATAGCTTTTCTGCTTATGAAGGGTCAGGTAAAGGCGTTATCAATATAAACGCACAGCAAGTACCTTATAAAATATCAACTAACTTTGACTTAGCTGGAATAGATGCACAGCCTTTATTAACGGATGCGGCAGGTTTTGACAAGCTAATGGGTAAAGGGTCTTTAAATTGGAACCTAAACACAACTGGCCAAAGTCAAAAGTCGTTTATTGGTGCGCTTAATGGAAAGCTTGGATTTGAGTTTGCTGATGGAGCTGTAAAAGGTGCAAATATAGCTGAGATGGTTCGTAAAGGTAAGGAACTTATTTCAGGTAACTTTGGTGCTGCATCTGAAGGGCTTGATACCGGATTTGAAGAATCTGAGCAAACAGATTTTTCAGCATTAACTGGAAGTTTTAACTTTACTAATGGCGTTGGCAAAAATACCGACCTATCACTTATCAGCCCACTTATTAGAATATCAGGTGAAGGCGACGTTGATTTACCGCAAACAACGGTCAACTATCGTTTGGTTACAGGTATAGTTGGATCTATCGAAGGTCAGGGAACTACCGATGACAGCACTGGCTTTAAAATACCACTACGTATAAAAGGGCCTTTCCACGATGTAGGTATAAAGCTAGATGTTGGTGATGCGCTCAAAGATGAAGCTAAGCAGAAGGTCGATGAGGCAAAAGAAAAAGCCAAAGACAAAGCAAAAGATAAAATTAAAGATAAATTAAAAGGTTTATTTGGTTAATTTATTATACTTTAAACAAACAAGGCACATTACAGGTGCCTTGTTTGTTTTGTAACCACCTGTAAAATAGCTACATAGCCGTAATTACTCAGCTTTAATTTCCCATCACTCCAAATTAATTAAAAAATAACCTATCGCTACCCCCTCAATGCTGGTACAATTGCCCGCCCTTAAGAGACAACTCGTTTGTTTTTGAGTGGGATTTAATCGAAATGTCTTGATTTTAAACAAATTTAAGACACGTTGTAATTACTACACCGGAGGTCATTAACATGATCCAAATGCAAACTCAGCTGGAAGTTGCTGATAACAGCGGCGCTCGCAAAGTGCAGTGTATAAAAGTCCTTGGTGGTTCTCACCGTCGCTACGCAGCGATTGGCGACATCATTAAAGTTTCTGTAAAAGAAGCTATTCCTCGCGGTAAAGTGAAGAAAGGTGATGTTAAAAACGCGGTAGTTGTGCGTACCAGAAAAGGTGTTCGCCGTCCAGATGGTTCTCTGATCCGTTTTGACAGCAACGCTGCTGTTATCTTAAATGATAACTTACAGCCAATTGGTACACGTATTTTCGGCCCTGTGACTCGCGAACTTCGTAATGATAAGTTCATGAAAATCGTTTCACTAGCCCCAGAAGTACTGTAAGGAGCCAATCATGGCAGCAAAAATACGTCGTGATGACGAAGTAATCGTACTAGCAGGTAAAGACAAAGGTAAGCGCGGAAAAGTGCTTTCAGTTGTTACTGAATCTGGTCGAATCTTTGTCGAAGGCATAAACTTGATCAAGAAACACCAAAAGCCGGTTCCACAATTGAACCAAGCTGGCGGCATTGTTGAGAAAGAAGCATCTATGGATGCATCAAACGTTGCGATCTTCAACTCGGAAACGAGTAAAGCTGATCGTGTAGGTTTCAAGATTGAAGATGGTAAGAAATTACGTATCTTTAAATCTACTGGTAAAACTATCTAATAGTTGGAGTAGAATGATGGCGAAACTGCATGAAGTATATAAAGACAAAGTAGTTGCTGAACTTCAAGAGAAGTTTGGTTTCAGCTCTGTCATGCAAGTCCCTCAGATCGAAAAGATCACATTGAATATGGGCGTGGGCGAAGCCCTAGCTGACAAGAAGATTTTAGATAACGCAGTAGCGGATCTAGCAGCAATCTCTGGTCAGAAACCTTTAATCACTAAAGCACGCAAATCTGTTGCTGGCTTTAAAGTGCGTGAAGGCTACCCGATTGGTTGTAAAGTAACCCTACGCGGCGAGCGTATGTGGGACTTTTTTGAGCGTTTGGTATCAATCGCTATCCCACGTATTCGTGACTTCCGTGGCGTAAGTGCAAAGTCTTTTGATGGACGTGGCAACTACAGCATGGGCGTACGTGAACAAATCATCTTCCCAGAAATCGATTACGATAAAGTAGACCGTGTACGCGGTATGGATATTACTATCACTACTTCTGCGAAATCTGATGAGGAAGGCCGTGCGTTGTTAGAAGCGTTTAACTTCCCATTTAAGAAATAAGGGTAGGGTTATGGCAAAGAATTCTATGAAAGCGCGCGAAGCAAAGCGCACAAAACTAGTTGCTCAGTACGCTGAAAAGCGCGCTGCACTAAAAGCTATCATCAGTGATGTTAACACATCTGAAGATGATCGTTGGGACGCGGTACTTAAGCTACAAGCTTTACCACGTGATTCTAGCCCTGCACGTCAACGTAATCGTTGTAACATTACGGGCCGCCCACATGGTTTCCTTCGCAAATTCGGCATGAGCCGTATTAAAGTTCGCGAAGCAGCTATGCGCGGTGAAATTCCTGGCCTTAAAAAGGCTAGCTGGTAATAGAATCATGGGAGTAAGACTATGAGCTTGCAAGATCCTATCGCGGATTTGTTCACACGAATTCGTAACGGTCAATCAGCGAAGAAAGTATCTGTAACGATGCCAACTTCAAAGCTGAAAGTAGCATTAGCTAAAGTACTAAAAGACGAAGGTTATATCGTAGATTTCGCTGTTAACGGCGAAACTAAACCTGAGCTTTCTATCGAGTTGAAGTACTTCGAAGGCAAAGCTGTAATTGAAAATATCCAGCGTGTAAGTCGCCCTGGTTTACGTATCTATAAGAAACGTGACCAATTACCTAAGGTAATGGGTGGTCTTGGTATCGCTATCGTATCAACTTCTAAAGGCCTAATGACAGACCGCGCAGCACGTAGTGCTGGTGTTGGTGGTGAAATCATTGGTTTTGTAGCTTAATCGGAGGGGAACTATGTCTCGCATAGCAAAGGCACCAATTACTGTTCCTGCCGGTGTAGAAGTTACATTAAAAGGCCAGGAAATCACAGTTAAAGGCAAAAACGGTGAACTTACTCGTACAATCAACAACGCTGTTGAAGTACAAGTTAATGACAACGTTATTACTACTTTACCTCGTGATGGCGTAGCTAATGCATGGGCTCAAGCAGGTACTGCTCGCGCTCTAATCAACAACATGGTTGTTGGTACGCATGAAGGTTACGAGAAGAAACTTCAGTTAGTAGGCGTGGGTTACCGTGCTGCAGCGAAGGGTAAAACATTAGATTTAACTCTTGGCTTCTCACACCCAGTTAATTTCGCAGTTCCTGAAGGAATTACGATTGAAACTCCAAGCCAAACAGAAGTTCTAGTTAAGGGCGTAGACAAGCAGTTAGTTGGTCAAACAGCTGCTAACATTCGTGCATACCGTAAACCTGAGCCTTATAAAGGTAAGGGTGTTCGTTATTCAGATGAGAATGTACGCCGTAAAGAGGCTAAGAAGAAGTAAGGTAAGACGATGGATAAAAAAACAGCTCGTCTACGTCGTGCTAAACGCACTCGTAGAAATTATATTGAACAAGGCACAACGCGTCTTGTTATCCACCGCACGCCACGTCACATATACGCTCAAGTTGTAAATGCTGAGGGTAATGTACTGGCTGCTGCTTCTACTGTTGAAAAGGCTATTAGCGAAACAGTTAAAGGCACCGGTAACGTTGAAGCTGCGCAAGCAGTTGGCAAAGCGGTTGCTGAACGTGCGGCTGACAAAGGCATCGAAAAGATTGCTTTTGATCGCAGTGGCTTTAAATATCACGGCCGTGTGAAGGCGCTAGCTGATGCTGCGCGTGAAGCCGGTTTGCAATTCTAGGAGTAGACTATGGCTAACGTAGAAGCAAAGCAACAACAGCCTGATCTAGCTGAAAAGCTAATCGCGGTGAACCGTGTGTCTAAAGTAGTTAAAGGTGGTCGTATCTTTAGCTTTACTGCACTAACTGTAGTTGGTGACGGCGCAGGTAAAGTAGGTTTTGGTTATGGTAAAGCACGTGAAGTTCCAGCTGCTATTCAAAAAGCAATGGAAAAAGCACGTCGCAACATGATCAATGTAGACCTAAATGGCAATACATTACAGCATCCTGTTAAGGGACGTCATGCTGGCTCACTAGTGTTCATGAAACCAGCCTCTGAAGGTACTGGTATCATCGCAGGTGGTGCTATGCGTGCAGTACTAGAAGTGACTGGTGTTCAGAACGTACTTTCTAAATGTTACGGTTCTACTAACCCAATCAACGTAGTGCGTGCAACGATTTCGGCTCTTGAGAATATGAATTCTCCACAGTCAATCGCTGCAAAACGTGGCCTTCGCGTAGACGAAATACTGGGGTAACCATGGCAAATCAAACTGTAAAAGTAACACAAGTAAAAAGCTCTATCGGTCGTTTACCGAAACATAAAGCTACATTACGCGGTCTTGGTTTACGTCGTATCAACCACACTGTTGAGTTAGAAGACACAGCATGTGTACGTGGTATGATAAACAAGGTTTCTTACATGGTTAAGGTAGAGGGTTAATTCGATGCATTTGAATACACTTTCACCTGCTGCAGGTTCAAAAACTGCTCCAAAACGTGTTGGTCGTGGTATCGGTTCTGGTCTAGGTAAGACTGGTGGTCGTGGTCACAAAGGTCAAAAATCACGTTCTGGCGGCAAAGTACGCGTTGGTTTTGAAGGCGGTCAAATGCCTATGCAACGTCGTCTACCTAAATTTGGTTTTACTTCTCGCAAATCTTTAGTATCTGCAGAAATAAACCTTTTTGAAATCGCTAAAGTTGAAGGCGATGTGGTAGACCTAAGCGCGTTACAAGCAGCTGGTCTAGTTAAAAAGAACGTTCTTTTCGTTAAAGTTGTTAAATCTGGCGAAGTTTCACGCGCTGTTACCGTTAAAGGCCTTAAAGCCTCTAAAGGTGCTCGCGAAGCTATTGAAGCTGCCGGAGGCAAGGTAGAAGACTAAGGAAGTACTAATGGCTAAACCAGGTCAAGATACAAAAAGTGCACAAGGTGGACTTTCGGAATTGAAGCGCCGATTACTCTTCGTATTGGGTGCTATCATAATTTACCGTCTAGGTTCATTTGTGCCGATCCCTGGGATTGACGCCGCTGTACTTGCCGATTTCTTCGAGCAACAAAAGGGCACCATTGTTGAAATGTTCAACATGTTCAGTGGTGGTGCACTTGAGCGAGCTTCAGTGTTAGCACTGGGTATTATGCCGTATATCTCGGCTTCGATTATTACGCAACTATTAACGCATATGTATCCTCCGTTTATAGAGCTTAAGAAAGAAGGTGAGCAAGGGCGTAAAAAAATTAGCCAGTACACACGCTATGGCACGCTTGTGCTAGCTACTATTCAATCAATCGGTATTGCTACTAGCTTACCGGGCATGATGGAGGGGTTAGTTGTTAACCCTGGTATGGGTTTCTATTTCACCGCTGTGGTGAGTTTAGTTACTGGTACTATGTTCCTTATGTGGTTGGGTGAACAAATAACAGAACGTGGTATCGGTAACGGTATCTCTGTTCTAATATTTGTTGGTATTGTAGCTAACTTGCCGTCTGCTATTGGTTCGACAGTCGAAATGGCGCGCCAAGGTGATTTGAATGTTTTTGTACTGTTGATGGTTGCGGTAATCGTATTCGCTGTTACTTATCTTGTAGTGTTTTTCGAACGTGGACAACGTCGTATTGTTGTTAACTACGCTAAACGCCAACAAGGTCGTCAAGTATTTGCTGCCCAAAGCACGCATTTACCACTAAAAGTAAATATGGCGGGTGTTATTCCACCAATCTTCGCTAGCAGTATAATTCTGTTCCCTGGTACAATTGCTAGCTGGTTCGGCCAAGGTGAAGGTCCAGTCGCTGATGTATTACAAGCTGTTGCTACTACGTTGACTCCAGGTCAACCGTTGTACTCGCTTGTTTTAGCTGCGGCTATTATCTTCTTCTGCTTTTTCTACACAGCGTTGGTTTTTAACCCACGTGAAACAGCAGATAACCTTAAGAAATCTGGCGCATTTATCCCAGGTATTCGTCCAGGTGAGCAGACATCTAAATACATTGATAAAGTGATGACACGCCTGACATTGGCAGGTGCTTTGTATATAACCTTTATCTGTCTGGTGCCTGAATTCATGACGATGGCGTGGCAAACGCCATTCTATTTCGGCGGTACATCAGTTTTGATTATCGTTGTAGTAATCATGGACTTTATGGCACAAGTACAGACTCACCTGATGTCTCATCAGTATGATTCTGTGCTGAAAAAAGCGAACCTTAAAGGCTACGGTCGATAAGGTCAGTTTACGGAGTTGAGCAATGAAAGTACGTGCTTCCGTTAAGAAAATATGCCGTAACTGTAAAGTTATTAAACGTGCTGGTGTAGTACGCGTAATTTGCAGTGAGCCTAAGCATAAGCAAAGGCAAGGCTAAGTAAACAGTCGTGCAGGCTGAGTTTTCTCGGCCTGTGTTTTTAGTAGTGATTTGGTCTTCGTTTGAGTATCCTTACGGGCTTTTCAAACTTTTGATTACCAAATTCGAATATAGGAGATGTGTTAGTGGCCCGTATTGCTGGCATTAACGTCCCTGATCATAAACATGCAGTTATTGGTTTAACAGCTATTTATGGCATAGGTAAGACTCGCTCTAAGGCTATCTTAGAAGCGACTGGTATCGCCGAAACCACAAAAATCGGTGAACTTTCAGACGAAATTCTTGACGTACTGCGTGATGCAGTTGGCAAGTACACTGTTGAAGGTGATCTTCGTCGTGAAGTTACTTTAAATATCAAGCGCCTAATGGACCTTGGTTGTTATCGTGGCCTACGTCACCGTCGCTCTTTACCACTACGTGGTCAAAGAACTAAGACTAACGCGCGCACCCGTAAGGGTCCTCGTAAGCCTATTAAGCGATAAGGGGATAGTATTATGGCTAAGACACCAATTCGTCGTAAAAAGGTTAAAAAACAAGTTGCTGATGGTATGGCTCATGTTCATGCGTCTTTCAACAACACTATTGTAACGATTACCGACCGTCAAGGTAATGCACTATCATGGGCTACTGCCGGTGGTTCAGGTTTCCGTGGTTCACGTAAATCTACACCATTTGCTGCTCAGGTTGCTGCAGAGCGTGCAGGTACTGCTGCTCAAGAATACGGTTTAAAAAATCTAGAAGTTTTCATTAAAGGTCCAGGTCCAGGTCGTGAATCTGCTGTACGTGCTTTGAATGCTGCTGGTTACCGTATTACCAACATTACTGACGTGACGCCAATACCACATAATGGTTGTCGTCCACCGAAGAAACGTCGCGTTTAACAATAGGTTAGGAGAAATAACATGGCAAGATATTTGGGCCCTAAGCTCAAGCTGAGTCGTCGTGAAGGTACTGACCTGTTCCTTAAGAGCGGCGTAAGAGCTATCGACTCTAAGTGTAAACTTGAGACTGCACCTGGTCAGCACGGCGCTCGTAAAGGTCGCTTATCTGATTACGGTTTACAATTACGTGAAAAGCAAAAAGTACGTCGTATCTACGGTGTATTAGAAAAGCAATTCCGTAACTACTACAAAGAAGCTGCTCGCCTTAAAGGCAACACAGGTGAAAACTTGTTACAGCTTTTAGAGCAACGTTTAGACAATGTTGTATATCGCATGGGTTTTGCTAGCACACGTGCAGAAGCACGTCAGTTAGTAAGCCATAAAGCGATTTTAGTTAATGGTCGTGTTGTGAACATTCCTTCATACGTAATTACTCCAGAAGATACTGTTGTAATCCGTGAGAAGTCTAAGACGCAAGCACGTATCATCGCTGCTCTAGAGTTGGCTGAGCAACGTGAAAAGCCGACTTGGGTTGAAGTTGACGGTAAGAAATTGGAAGGCAGCTTTAAGCGTCTACCTGAGCGTTCAGACCTGTCTGCGGACATTAATGAACAACTAATCGTCGAACTTTACTCTAAGTAAAGTTAAGAGTTAAGAGAGGATAAAATGCAGGGTTCTGTTACAGAATTTCTAAAACCAAGGTTAGTCGACATCGACGCTATCAACCCAACGCGTTCTAAAATAGTTTTAGAACCATTAGAGCGTGGCTTTGGTCATACTCTGGGTAATGCTTTACGCCGTATATTACTTTCATCTATGCCTGGATGTGCAGTAACTGAAGTTGAAATCGACGGTGTATTACATGAGTACAGCGCGAAAGAAGGCGTTCAAGAAGACATCATTGAAATACTATTAAACCTTAAAGGTTTAGCAGTAACGTTAGAAGGCAAAGATGAAGTTTTTCTGACCCTGACTAAATCTGGTGTAGGCCCTGTTACTGCGGCTGATATTCAGCACGATGGCGATGTAACAATTGCTAATCCAGATCACGTTATTTGTAATTTAACTACAAATAACAGCGAGATCAGCATGCGTATTCGTGTTGAACGTGGTCGTGGTTATGTGCCGGCATCTAGTCGTTTATCCTCTGATGACGATGAGCGTCCAATTGGTAGATTGTTGCTTGATGCATCATTTAGCCCAGTTGAACGTATTGCGTACTCGGTTGAATCAGCTCGAGTTGAGCAACGTACAGATTTAGACAAGTTAATCATTGATATGGAAACAAACGGCACTTTAGATCCAGAAGAAGCGATCCGCCGTGCGTCTACTATCTTAGCTGAGCAATTAGATGCATTCGTAGATTTACGTGATGTAACTGAGCCAGAAGAGAAAGAAGAGAAGCCAGAATTCGATCCTATTCTACTTCGTCCAGTTGATGATCTTGAATTAACAGTACGCTCAGCAAATTGTTTGAAAGCCGAGCAAATTCAATATATCGGTGATTTAGTTCAGCGCACTGAAGTTGAGCTTCTTAAAACGCCTAATTTAGGTAAGAAGTCTCTAACTGAAATTAAAGACGTGCTAGCTTCACGTGGACTTTCTCTAGGCATGCGCCTAGAAAATTGGCCACCTGCAAGCTTAGCTGAATAATCTAAATCACTATATTAGTTTAGTTAGAAGGATAGGGTCATGCGCCATCGTAAGAGTGGTCGTCAATTAAACCGTAACAGTAGCCATCGTAAAGCGATGTTTAGCAATATGGCAGGTTCTTTGGTGAAACATGAAATCATCAAAACTACTTTGCCAAAAGCGAAAGAGTTACGTCGTGTAATTGAACCTTTAATCACACTGGCTAAGACTGACAGTGTAGCAAATCGCCGTTTAGCGTTTGCTCGCACGCGTGATAATGAAGTTGTTGGTAAATTATTCAGTGAAATCGGTCCACGTAACGCGGATCGTCCAGGTGGTTACACTCGTATTCTTAAGTGTGGCTTCCGTACTGGTGATAATGCACCAATGGCTTATATTGAACTAGTTGGTCGCCCAGCGACTAGCGAAGCAGTTCAAGAAGACGCACAGTCTGCAGAGTAAGTCTTAAAGAAACCTAAAAGCCGAGCTTATGCTCGGCTTTTTCTTGCCTAAAATTTGTCAAACTATATGAACCAGTAATTACCTTCTATTATGAGCATCGACTCATAGATTCTGAATCGATAGGTTGTTTTTACAGTTATTTTAATAGCTCTGCCTAGTTATCCTTTACTTACCATCGATCCAAAATAGCCTATCCGGTTTTAGTTAAAGAGCATTTTTACTTTATATAGTGATTTACCGTTATTAATAATAGCACTTCGAATTTAACTACCATTAAGCAATCCCTAACGAAGTTTTTATTGATTAGAGCTGATCAGAAGATATAAGGGTCGCTCTCTTATCTATATACCGGTACTAAGAACCTCATAGTAAAGCTAACCATTGGGGCCTTAGTAAACTCACTTCTCAAATAAAAATATAGCCCAATGAATTTAAATCTCAGCTTTTGACTATTTCAAATGATTTTAGTAACACGACTCTTAACTTATTGGTTGGCTTTTTCAGCATTGATGATCCAAATATGTCTCTACTGATCACTAGTTACCATAACTTTGACTTTAAATAGCTCTATAAACCTCTCAATACAGGTGGTTTAGTTGTGTTTTTGAGCGTTTAGCTCAAATACTCAGCGAACAGCACATTATTTCAAGTTTTCTTCAAAAAAGGGTTGATCTGTTTTCGGATCTCCCTATAATGCGACCCCACTGAGACGGGATATGGCGACGCGCAGCGGACGAAGCATAGCGAGGCACGAACTACTCAGAGAGTTAAATAAAACTTCGGTTTTAAATCTTCTAAAAAGAAATTTTAAAACAAAGTGTTGACTCGAAAAATAAAGGGTGTATTATTCGCATCCCTTGAGACGCTAAAGCGACTCAAAACGTTCTTTAACAATATAAAGCAATCATCTGTGTGGGCACTCGTACA
>NZ_JADYXA010000025.1:0-55899 GCF_015864495.1 Pseudoalteromonas sp. SWYJZ98
CGCACAGGGCGTGCATCTGTGAAAGTGTTATGGAAAGGATGGCTTAAGTTACAAGCCATCCTAGAAGGCTACGATTTAGCAAAATCTCTTGAGTCAGACTTGTGATCAAGAGACAGCTATTAGCGGCTTTTAGTGTAGAGCTTCAAGCTTTGTTAAATTTTAAACTGACCAACAAGCTGGCCTAAGTTTTCACCACGCGCAGCCAAATGCTGACCGACCGAAGAGGTCGTTTTACTTGAAATAGTTAGCTCATTAACTATTTCTTGAATGGCAAACACATTACGGTTTATTTCTTCTGTAACGCTACTTTGCTCCAGCGCTGCTGTCGCGATTTGCGTACTCATGTCGTTAATTGATCTAACTGAGCTTGTTACCGCGCCTAAACTTTCTGAAATAGCACGAGAGGATTCAACAGAGCGATTACAACTACTTTGGCTTGCTTGCATTGCAGCAACTGCATCTGATACTAAATTATGTAGCTCACTCAACATTTCGCTAATCTCTAGTGTGCTAACTTGAGTACGACTTGCTAGGCTTCTTACTTCATCAGCAACAACTGCAAACCCTCTGCCTTGCTCACCTGCTCGCGCAGCTTCTATTGCAGCATTAAGTGCAAGTAAATTTGTTTGCTCAGCAATTCCACCAATTACACTTAGTACGCTATTAATCTTTTTAGATTGATCACTGAGTGAATCAACCTGTTCAGCAGCTAAGTTAATTTCTCCCATTAAGTTTGAAACCTCACTGAGTGAAATATCAACACACTCTTGCGCTTTAGCAACTTCTTGCGTTGCCGCTTGGGTTGACTCTGCCACTTGGTTTGTATTTTGAGCCACCTCATGAGAAGTAGCCGACATTTCAGTAATAGCCGTCGCAACAAGGTCTGTTTCATGATTGTGATTAAGTAACTTGTCTTCAATTAATCGTGTTTGTGTATTTATATCACCAGAAGCTGTTTTTACATCGTGTGTTACATCAACCACATTAGCAATAATGCCATGTAGCTTACTTACAAACATATTAAATGCTTCGCCAAGTTGACCTATTTCATCGTTAGTATCAATGTCTAGACGCTTAGTTAAATCGCCCTCACCTTTTGCAATATCGTCAAGGCTTTGCGCCATGCGCTGTATTGGTTTTACCATTGTGTTTGCGGCAACTAACGCACATATAATTGTTAAAACAACCCAAAACAAAGCAATTAATAATAAGGTCATTACCTTATCATTCATGTGCTCTTGCATTGCTGTTTGGTATTTAAGTAGCTCTGCATCTATATCATCCATATATGCGCCAGTACCAATCATCCAGTTTGTGCCTGGTATCATTGCTGCATAGCCCATCTTTTCAACTAAGCCTGTGGTATTTGGTTTTTGAAAATGATAGTTAAAAGCGCCGCCGCCTTTTCTAGCTTGATCTAATAAGCCCACTATTATTTTTTTACCGTTAGGGTCAGTCATCCCTATTTTATTTTGTCCTTCAATAGCATCACCTAGTAATGCATGAAAAACACTAATGCCATTGGTGTCGTATATAAAAAAGTAACCACCTTGGCCAAATGTTAAGTCTCTTAAAGCGTTTTTAGCATCTTGCTCAGAGCCATTTGCTAATTGATAGCGAACAATTTTGCTAGCAATTTCAATTTCGGTACTTAATAACGTTTGCTTGTCACTTATCAGCTTAGTTTGAAATGATTCAAAATTTTGTTGCTGATTTTTATTCTCTAAATAATAAGAACTCAGCATTAAGCTGATCAAAAGTAGCATTAGCGGTAAAATAGCTAGGGCCTGTTGACCTTTCAGGATTAAAATTTGTTCAATCTAGGGGCGATTTAATCGCGGCGTGAGGTTTGTAACCTAGTGGGCTAAGTAAAAACCGAGCAACAAAGAGTTAATTGCCCCTGGGTAGAACCCTTCGGGCAGCGCATGTTTGGCATTTATGCTGTGTTATCGCCTATTTATGGGGAATAACCACACTACATAGGCTCTGCCTTGCCTAAATACCAAACATACTGCTGCAAATTTAACCTCGAAAGATAAACAGGCCCTAGTAACAGCAATTTGTTTTTCAAGCTTAAATTACTCATTTTTTCTCCGAGGTGTATAAATGCATATATAGCGACAATTGCCAAAGTTAAATTACGACTGTTTACTATGTTTTATTGGGTTTAAAACGTAGTAAATAAAAAATTTGGTGAGAGTATACTCATACCTTGCTCTGCGTGCTGATATTATAGTCACAAAGGAGGTATTTGAACACTAAAAACACTGCGACCTTTGTATTAATCAATATATTATTTACCACCCTATTTGTTATATTCAAAATTCTAACGACTGTATTGATCTAAAATTAATTTGATAGCGTACTGAGCCGCTCGGTTGCTTCGTATGTAATGAGTTAACTCATTAGTCATGTTAGTATTGGTTTTAGGTTCATATAAATAATGAACATATGGATATTAAACTTCCATTAACATATGATAGTCCTATATTCCTAATACCAAACAACTAGATAAAAATTGGAACACAACACTTTGAGCCACAGTTATAATCTAATAAAAATGAATTATTAATGAAGTATATTTTATACCTTGCACTTTTAGTGTCGGCTCACGCATTCGCAACGCCTGTAAATAATAGTATCGCTTTTTACTACTCAGCACCGATGCCATTAGCCGAAATGACCTTTTATTCTCGCGTTGTAGTTCAGCCTGACCTTGTGACTGAGCACGAACTCAATTGGTTTAAACAGCGTGACATAGCTGTTTATGCTTATTTAAGTGTTGGTGAGTCGTTTATTGAAAGTGAGTCTTCACTCGCAGTTAACCCTAATTGGAATAGCCACATTGCCGATTTAACATCTACGCATTGGCAACAACATGTGCAAAATAACGCAGCTACTTTAAAAGCACGAGGCTTCAGTGGCTTGTTTTTAGATACTCTAGACAGCTATCAACTTTTAGATGATAAGCACAGTAAATCAGATCAACAAAATGGCTTAGTCGCAATTATAAAGAGTCTGTCTGGCACGTTTAATAAACACCTTATCCTCAACCGAGGCTTTGAGTTACTACCTAGACTTACCGGTTTAGCCAGCGATTTAGTGGCTGAAGGTTTATATAGCCATTACAACCCAATCAATAATAGCTACAAATTAACCACCGAGAACGATCAAGCTTGGCTAAGTGCACAATTAAAAACGGCACAAAAGCTTGGTTTTAAAGTACAAGTTATTGATTATGCACAGCCTGACAACCGTCTTACTATGGCGCAAAAAATTAAGCAGGCAGGTTTTACCCCTTGGGTAACTGATGGACACTTACAAACATGGGGTACATCAACTATATCACCAGTACCAAGACGCATCCTCATTCCGTACAACAGTAACGTAAAGCCACTCATTTACACTACCGTACATTTAAAACTAGCGACCATGATTGAGTATTTGGGATATATACCTGATTACATAGATATGGCAAAGCGCGACTTACCTTTAGTTGATCCTAGCTTGCATGCAGGTATTATCTCGTGGACCACAAGCGATACGTTTTACACACCAACACTAAACAATTGGCTTGAAGCTAATTTAGGTGTTGTACCAGAACTCATTTTAGGCGAGTTACCACAATCAACTAAATTATTATTAAGCTTAGGTATTGAGTCGTTAAACACACTACCTGAAGGTCCATATAAACAAGATAGCTTTGCACCTTGGCTCAAAGGGGAGTCAACAAAACCTCCCCCTATTGTTAAACCATACTTACTTAAATTAGCAACTGATGCGACTCCTCTAATAACAATAAAGTCTGCTAATAATATAAGTATTTTACAAGCGGCTAAAACTAAATATGGTGCAGTCGTGGCCGCTCCTTGGTTAATTGACACATTTCCGATGGAAGGCAGCAAATGGGTTATTGATCCGCGTACATTGCTTACTCAAGCAATGGGGTTACCACCTATATTAGTGCCAGATACAACCACCGAAAGCGGCAGGCGAATGCTTACTTTGCATATCGATGGAGATGGATTTACAAGTGTTGCCCACTACGCAGGTAAGCCTTATTCAGCAGAAGTAATTCGAGACGAAATAATTAAACACTACAAACTACCGTTAACGTCATCAGTGATCCAAGCTGATATTGAAGAAGGCGGTATTCATTCTAAACAAAGTGCCAAACTCGAAGGCATTGCGCGTAGTATTTTTAACTTGCCTTACGTAGAAGTTGCTTCACACACTTATAGTCACCCCTATTTTTGGACAGCCCTATCTGGGCGGAAAAAAATAGATGAAGACGACACAGATTACGGTTTTCATCTAGACGTGCCTGGCTACAACACAATTAGCCTTAAAAAAGAAATTACCGACTCGATAAAGTACATTAATGACAAGCTCGCACCTAAAAATAAAAAAACAGTAATGATGCTATGGTCTGGTGATGCAACACCTGGCCCAAAAGCACTTGAACTTGCTCGTGACGCTGGCGTGTTAAATGTCAACGGTGGTAATACTGATGTAAATGCTGATAACCCAAGCCTTTCTCACATCTCCCCTATCGGTCGCCCTGAAAGAGATTTGCTGTATCAAATTTACGCCCCCATATTAAATGAAAATGTTTACACAAACTTATGGCATGGCCCTTATTACGGCTTTAGACGCTTAACCGAAACATTCGAAATAACAGAAAAGCCATATAGGTTAAAACCTTACACTATTTATTATCACTTTTATTCAGGTGAAGTTCTTGCGGGCTTAGACGCCCTTAAACACAACATTGATTATGTTTTAGCAAGGCCAAATACACCGGTGCATTTAAGCCACTATGCAAAAGTAGCAAAAGATTTTTACTTTTCTGCACTTGCAAAAAACAGTAATAATGAATGGTTATTTAGCTCAAAGTACATTCGCACTCTGCGCATACCTAGCGATTTTGATGTGCCAAACATAGCTCAAAGTGAAGGAGTATCTGGTGTAACTGAAAAAGGTGACTACATACATATTATAAATAACATAGCTCGCCTTAGCTTTGATCATAGCCAAAATAGTAAAAAACCTTATTTAGCGTCTGCAAATGTTGTTATTGATAACTGGCAAGTTAACGGACCGGTTAGTTTTAAAGCATGGGTGCCCGCTTCACTTGATTTAATTAATGCACTTTCTTGCGAATTTGTATCTAATTTGGGTGAGCGCTTCAAAGGTATTAATCGGGGTAAATTAACACATTTTAAAATACCTACAGGTGACTTTTATGGTTACCTTAACTGCAACGGATCTGCTCTATAATGAATACTAAAAAGCGCCCTCAGTTAATTTCTATAAAAACAATATTAGCGATACTAGCTGTAAGTTGTTTTGCACTTTATGCGTTATTTCCCCATACCTTATTTTTTGAAGATGATGCACTTTCACAAGATTATACCTTTGAGAAATCTTACCTCAATGCAGCACTCAATGCAGAGCCCGACAACGAAAAGCTTCGCGCAAAATTGGTTGAGCTATATATAGGGCTTAGTGAGTATTCACAAGCCACTAACGAGCTTGAAAAGCTACCTAGGGGCGAGCGCAAAGCAACACTTGAAATAAAGCTGCTTTACTCATTATGGCTAGCAAGTGGTGCTAAAGTTGACGACCGCTTTGAAGAGCTATCATTAAAAATAGGAGCTCATAAAAATTGGAACGAACAAATACTGACTGTTGCAAAAGCCGTTGGGTTAAACGCAAAAGTTGCTCAGTATTATCAAAAAAATAAACAGCCACTCCTTGCAGCCGATTACTGGTTAAGCGCAGGGGAACCTGACAAAGCATTCGCTATTTATAAAACAAATATAAATGCTGACATTGCAGCTAAAGCGATTGAAACTGCACTTGGCGCAAATAATCCGATTCAAGCTTATGCATGGTGGAACACCTACGGTGACAAAGCCGATGTTAAACGCACCCTTTATTTAGCAAACTTGGCTGGCAACACAGAAGATGCAGCTCAAGCCATTGAAAGCTTATTAAAGAGCGAGCCAAATAACAGCGAGTACTTAACACAAGCAATGCACCTGCGTTTAGCAAATGGAAATGCAAAAGGGGCTGAGCAATTACTTGCAAAGTTATTACTACAAAGCCCAGATGACAAAGAGCTACATTTATTAAATTGGAAGATAAAGCGCTGGCAAAACAAGCCTAAAGAGGCACTTCGAGAGTTTAAATGGCTAATGTCTAACAAAGCCGTAACCCCTTCGATGCTTACCGATAGTATTAACGATGCCACCGCTTTATATTTATACCAAGATGCTAATGATATATACGAATATAAAGCCCAAAATAGAAATCTAAAAGGAAATGGCTTTGCTAATTGGATGCAAGCTAACGAATTTATTGGTAACACAAAGCAAGAGTTAAATAATATTGAACGCTTTGAGCAAATAAATGGTAAAAGTGCATTATCACAATATTGGAAAGCAAAAGTACTTCACGATACTGGTAATTTAAAAGCATTAAGAGCTTTGTGGCCTACATATAAAGGGCCTAAAAATGAAGAAGATTTACTTTGGATTGCCCGCGCATTTTGGCTAGAAGATGACTTTTCTACAGCTCTGCAAGTACTAAAAAACAAACATGAAAGTTCTGACGATGAGTTTTGGAGTGCCAATGTAGACATGGCAATGCGAGTCCAAGACAAAGCTCATGAGCTATATGCATTAGAGCAGTTACAACAAATAAGCCCTTTAAGCGTAGGCGACATGCTGCACTACCAACAATTGCGCTTTGAAGGTAGGCCTCAGGAGCTTCTTGATTATTTATGGAAAAGTGAGTCGCAAACTGACCGTCAATTGATTCAAATTGCATTATTAAGCACACAAGTAAATGATGCTAAATCAGTTGCACGTATTCATGCTGAACTTGATAAACAACGATATAATAAAGCTCTCTATCCTGCTTGGTTAATTCTTTCTAATTGGTATCAAAACCAAAGTGATTTAAATTCAGCTTATACAACTTTAAACCGCGCTGCTAAATTAAGCGAATATGACTCTGATGTTGTGCTTGCACAAGGTTGGTTAGCGCTGCAAATGCATGACACTGTAATGATTGGCCGCATTTTAACGCGCTATTCTCAAAGCGACACTTCCTATGCGTGGACGCAACTCTTAGCTAGCCTATCTATTTATGAAAAATCATATAACAGTGCCTACTTTTATTTGCGTAAATTGGCCATTGCAGAGCCAAGTGACTTAACAACACTGGTTAACTTAGCCGATGTAATGAAACAACTTGGCTATTATGCAAATGCTGCTGAACTTAATCACTATTTACTGCAACACTTACCTAAAGATAAATATGCCTACAGAGGCCTAATGTTCCGCTGGGCGGGCGCGATGGCAGTTCCTCATTTAATGCAATTAAACACAATGGAAGAACTTGCCCCCGACACTATTGGTGAACCTCAAACAAATTGGTGGTTAGCGCGCAGGGCTGCACAAAAATTAGAGCCATGGCAAAAGCTACAACTTTATATGACCAACGGCGAGTTTAATAAAGCGAAACAGCTTATAGCTGAGGGTTCACTAAGCAAATTAGATGAGCTAAACGCCCTACTCTATTTAAAACAACCCTATGCCACCATGCAACGTTGGTACGAAGAACTCACTGAAGAACCAAGTCAATCGCAATTGAGTTTACTTAGAAATGCACGCTCATCCTATTTTAGAGCGCTTGAAATTAACCTATCGCCAGAGGCTGGTTTAAACAGTAGCCAGTACGATGTAAACGTTTATTTTCCTTATGCTAATGGGCAATGGAAATTAAGCTTAAGTAATCAGCAAAACCTTGATAACAACGGGTTACTGTTTGCAATTGAAGATAAAATGACCTTTGGTCGTTGGTATTTTGATGCAAAGATAGATTCGCACCAAGGCAGCTTAATTAGCCGCCAAGGTCTTAGCTTAGACTCTCGTTATCAATGGGATTCACGAACACAGGTAGGTTTAAAGCTTGAATATAATGTTGAAAACCGCCAATCAGAAGCACTACTTAGTTATGCTCAGCTAGATAAAGCCACGGCCTATGTTAACTACAATATTGATGGTAGACAAAACGTACAGCTATCAGCAGCAGCGATATCTTTTTCTCTAAGAAGCGATGGCAGCTCACTAATAAACGGCCAAGAATATAATGCTCGTTACCAATACAGTATTTTAAAAGACCGCCCAATTTGGAACGCTTATTTTAGTGCGCAATGGCAAGACTTTGAGCGTGTAAATGCATTAATAAATACAGAATCAAGACCGCTAAGAGTTGACCTTCAACCATTTAGACGCTTTGCACTAGGGACCTCATTTGCTTCAACTGGTTCTTTAGAACCACCACACCTAGGCGCAAGCCCTTCGTGGTTATTTGATATAAGTACTGGCTATCAAACACTTAACGATACAGTAGATGTATCAGTTTCCAGTGGCGCAGGTTGGTCTGTACTGGGCGATGATTTATTTAAATTACAACTGGGTTACCAAAGTAGTAATAAAGTGGGTAACTCAGATACACAATTACAATTAGGTTATTACGTACATTTTTAATGTTAGGAGAGAGTATGTTTCGTTTAATTATACCGTGCTTGGTATTACTATTATCAGCATGTACCACCAGCAGAGTTGCTGATGATATAGAGCTTAGCCCTTCGAAAACAGTGGCACTAATGCCGCTTGTTAATCATGCTCAAACACCGCTTGCCGGTGAGCGTGCTGAAGATATTTTAGCCAGTATTTGGCAACAAAATAAATTACCAACTCTTATACGTGCACCTCGTGTAAACAGCAAAGAGCTTCCACCGTTGGATGATCAATACCGTTTAGACAATGCTATGCAATGGTTAAGCACTCAACAAGCTGACTATGTACTAACAGGCAGCATTGAAGAGTGGCGCTATAAAGCAGGGCTTGATGGCGAACCTGTTGTTGCACTTACATTATCACTCACTGTAAATGGACAAACCACACCAGTTTGGACAGGTACTATTGCTAAAAGTGGCTGGGGCCGCGATAGCATTGCAGCAACAGCACAAGATGTGATTGCCGATTTAATTTCTTATATAGAGGCTAGTGAGTGAAAACACATTTCCTTAGACCAAGAGACGTTCCTGAGCTACAAATATGGGCTGAGGTATTTATATTTACCGCGCTTGCTTTAGGGCTGCCTGTATTATTTAACGCACAGGACCCATTTTGGACTGAGGGAGGGTTTTCGTGGCCTGTACTTGGCCCACTTTTAGTTTCTTTACGCTATGGCTTTTCAAAAGGCTTTATTAGCATTTTATGTTTGCTTGTTGGCCAACTTTTTTTACTTCAAGCAAATATTTTATCACCGCAAAGTGACTTCAATATTAACGCTATGATTGGCTACATTATTGTAATTATGATCACCGGTGAATTTAGAGATGTGTGGGAGCGTACTAATCAACAGCAAAGTATTCAGCTTGAGTACGTAACAGATCGTCTTGAAACATTTACTCGTCAGTATCATTTAATTAATTCATCTCACGATAGAATTGAGCAAATGCTAGCTGGCCATACGTTAAGTTTACGTGAATCACTACAAGCAGTAAGAACCTCTATCGGGCTATTAAAAGAAAGAAGACTTGATAGCGCAGCGCAAAAAATAATCGACTTGTTTGTTGAGTACGGTTCGCTAGAAAGAGCGGGGTTATATAAAGTTGAAAACGACAGTGTTTTAGAGCCACCACTTGCCTCTATAGGTAAAATGAGTCCAATAGCTAAAAACGATCCTCTTATATTAGCAATGATCGAAGAAAAAGAATTAGTATCGGTAAAAGACGAAAAAGCATCATCGGGTATAAGTAAATACCATATGGCAATCCCACTTATCGACGTAAACAATACTATTTACGGCGCTATTTTGGTTGAAAGAATACAATTTTTTGCGCTTAAAAATACAACTCTAACATTACTTGCTGTAATGGCTGGGCATATAGGCGATTTACTGCGCCATGAAATAACAAACCCAGTAATGACTTATGAAGAGTATCCATACTTTATTCGCCAAGTTAAACGTGCGAATAAAGAAGCAAAACGATACAACATTCCATCGCAGCTACTAAAAATAAAAGCTAATAATATTACTGATAAATCCACTCAACTTATGAGTTATTTAAGTGAAGCACGCCGTGGTTTAGACATTTATTTGTACGATAATCAAAATCAGGTATTACTGCTATTGATGCCATTAGCTGATGAACTTGAAAAAGCAGGGTTTATCGCCCGAATGAACACTTGGTGTAAAGAGCGCACTGGTAGCACTTTAGCTGAGCTTGATATTGTTATTGAGCAGCAACTTGCACTACCTATAAGCTCAGATGACATAAAGAGATTGGTTTCACTTTCATGATTATAATTATTGTAGCGGCTATTTTAGGGTGTATTTGTCAGTACTTTGCACTAATAGAAGTACTGGAAACACCTAATTGGTTTTTAGCTATACTATTGCATGCTATTGCTAGCATTCTTTTTGCTTTTGTTAGCTATTTCCTGATACCTAAAAAATACAAAACGACTCCCTATAGCTCTTTAGTACTCATGTTTTTATTGTTGTTTACATTGCCTGTACTTGGAATTATAGGCGTTGTAGTAGCGCTTACGTTTGCTCTGTGTAAACCACTCAAAAACGATGACATAGAAATTGAAGAGCATAAAATACCTGAGCTTCCTTTTGAAGCCAGAGCAATATCAGCAAACCCGACCTATTCTATGGGAGGACTTAAAGCAATTTTGAAGCACGCTAGTGAACCTAATAAGCGTTTAAGTGCAGTAATGGCAGCTCGTCACATGAGTGACTCACAAGCTATTCCTATTTTAAAGCTAGCACTTAAAGATTTAGAAGATGATATTCGCCTACTCGCCTACTCAACCCTTGATGGTAAAGAAACCAAACTCAACGAAAAAATCAGTTTGTACCAGCAAGAAATAGCCATTACGACTAAGCAACCAAAGTTAAGTAATTTACAAAAACAACTAGCCGAACTTTATTGGGAACTTAGCTACTTAGGTTTAGCCCAAGGTGCGCTTCGAAAATACGTTTTAGAAAAAGCAGAAGCACTTGCACAGCAAAGTGTTGAGCACGTAAAAACACCCGCAACCTTTATATTTTTAGGGCGTATATCTTTAGCCTTAAACAAATACGAAATAGCCCATGAGTACTTACTCAAAGCAACTGAATCGGGCATGGCAAGGCGTCATGTTCTCCCATATAAAGCCGAAGTTGCCTTTTGTATGAATAAGTTTGACGACTGTAAACGCTACTTAAAAGAACTCCCAGAACAACCTAAGGGCAGTGAATTACGTCATTTACAGGAGTATTGGCATGAGTAACAAAAATGCAGACATTTTACTGCTTTTAGAAGGTACTTACCCTTATGTGCGCGGCGGTGTATCTAGCTGGGTTCATCAAATAATTGAAGGGTTACCTCATTATAACTTTGAGCTTGTTTTTATAGGTGGAGCGCCTGAGCATTATGGTGAGATTCAATATACCTTGCCTGAAAACGTTACCAAGCTGCATGTTCATTATTTAGTACAAAATGACACTTCTGAAATAAAAGCTAAGCACGGGGTTAAATATAAAAAAGAACTCTTTGATTTTTGGCAGCAACTACAAAATTATTTTAGAGATTGTAACGAGCCAATTCCGACTGAATTATTAAAGTTTGCATTTGAAACCTTAGCTAAAAAAGATGGCATTAACGAAGCCCACTTTTTGTATAGTGAATCTTCATGGCAAGTACTCACTAATTATTATTCAACTTTTTGTGATGAATCTTCTTTTATCGACTTTTTTTGGTCATATCGCAATTTATATAAACCGTTATTTAAAATAGCCGAAATTGCACGAGGGCTCCCTAAAGTTAAACTTATTCACTCAATATCTACCGGGTATGCGGGTATTTTAGGATCTGGTGCCAGTGTAATAAGTAATACTCCCTTTTTGTTGACCGAGCATGGTATTTACACCAAAGAGAGAAAAATAGATCTTATTCAAGCCAGTTGGATCAAAGAGTCTGAACAAAGCCTAGGTAAAAACTTAAATACCGAGATGGGCTTTATTCGCCGTATGTGGATAAGCTTTTTTGAGCAAATTGGCCGAACAACATACCAAGAAGCAGATAAGATCATTTCGCTATACGACGGTAACAGACAGCGCCAAATAAAAGAT
Source organism: Pseudoalteromonas sp. SWYJZ98 (assembly GCF_015864495.1). Lineage (NCBI taxonomy): Bacteria > Pseudomonadati > Pseudomonadota > Gammaproteobacteria > Alteromonadales > Pseudoalteromonadaceae > Pseudoalteromonas > Pseudoalteromonas sp. SWYJZ98. The sequence continues at coordinate 12,208 of NZ_JADYXA010000025.1, forward strand.
GGTGCAGCGCCAGAAAAAGCATTTGTTGTACCTAATGGCATTAAAACAGTGCGCTTTATTGAAGCGCTTGATCAGCGTCCAAAACAGATACCACCGGTTGTTGGGTTAATTGGACGTGTAGTGCCTATAAAAGATATTAAAACCTTTATACGTGCAATTAAAGAAGCGCAATCGACATTACCAGAGGTAGAAGGCTGGATCATCGGCCCTTTCGAAGAAGACCCACAATACTACAAAGAGTGTGAGCTACTGGTAGGCAGCCTTGATTTACAAAACAGTGTTAAGTTTTTAGGTATGCAAGATATTACTAAAATTTTGCCTAAGCTCGGAATTGTAGCTTTAACCTCGATTTCTGAAGCGCAGCCTTTAGTACTTTTAGAAGCAATGGCGGCTGGTGTGCCTGTACTTGCTAGTGATGTTGGCTCATGCCGCGAAATAATCGAAGGCGGAACCGATGAAGATAAAGCATTAGGTAAAGCCGGTGAAGTTGTCTCAATTGCTTCTCCGAGCGAAACAGCAAAGCAAATATCAAACATGCTAACAAATGAGCAAACTTGGCTTGAGTATCAACAAAGCGGCTTAGACCGCGTACAAAAATTTTATGACGAGAGCCACATGTTTGCCCGTTACGATAAACTTTATAAGGATACAATGGCATGGCCGGAATAGGTTTTGAGATACGAAAAATTCTCAAAAAAAATACCCTGCTCTCAGTTTTTGAAGCATACGGCTACGCAGGTTTAATAGGCTCAGGCCCCTGGCTGCTCTCTATTGTAGCGTTAATGCTAATTGGTATTTTAAGTTTAGGAATTGTATTACCTAAAGTACTTATTATTCAATTTTTAACGCTTGTTACCTACATGATGGCAGCCTCACTTATTTTAACGAGTGGCTTGCAGTTATTACTAACTCGGTTTATTGCCGATTTGTTTTTTCAAAAAGAAGAGGCAAAAGTACTCCCTAATTTACTTGGTGCGCAACTTGTAACAACAATAGCTGCGTTATTGGTGGGCTTAGCTGTATGGCCTATGCTCCCTATACCCGTTGTTACTAAGATTATAATTTTAGGTGCCTTTGTAAGCTTATGTAATCAGTGGCTTGGTGCTATTTTTCTATCAGGTATGAAAGAATACCGGTTAATTTTAATTACCATGCTAAGTGGTTACGCCTTTATGGTATTGCTTGCATATTTATTAAGAGACTGGCAGTTAGACGGCTTATTTTTTGCGTTTTTTGCTGGCGAAGCACTGCTCTTTTTTAGCTTTTTATTTATGATTATTCGCCGCTACCCAGGTGAAAAACTTATAAGCTTTGACTTTTTAAGCAATAAAAAAGTGTATTACAGCCTATTCTTTTGTGGTCTGTTTTATAACATTGGTGTATGGGCTGATAAAATCATTTTTTGGTATTCTCCAAGCACATCAATTCAAATTATTGGCACATTAAGAGCCAGCCCAATTTATGACTTACCTATATTTTTGGCTTATTTGTCTATTATTCCCGGTATGGCAGTATTTTTAGTAAAAATGGAAACCGACTTTGTAGAAGAATACGACCGTTTTTACACAGCTATTCGAGAGGGTTCATCGTTAGAAGAGATTTACTATTTAAAAGATAATATGATCCAAACTGCACGTGCCGGTTTATACGATATATTTAAAATTCAAGGTATTACCGTTGCCTGCTTATTATTATGGGGCGAGCAAATACTTACCTTTATTGGTATTGATCCAAACTATAAAACGCTTTTATTTATTGATGTAGTTGGTGTGGGTGTACAAGTTATATTTTTGTCTATTTTAAATATTTTGTTTTATTTAGATAAACGCTCAACCGTCCTGTTTTTAGCGGGACTATTTTTGGTAATAAACGTTGTTTTAACTTTGCTATCAATCGCTTTTGGGCCGCAGTTTTATGGTTACGGCTTTGCTCTCTCAACTATTATTACCTCTGTTGTTGGCTTATTTTGGCTTTCTAAACAATTTGAAGATTTAGAATACGAAACGTTTATGCTGCAATAGCATAATATAAAGGCTGCTTATGCAGCCTTTATATTTAAAGCTTTTCGTAGAAAATTAAAATAATTAATTATTGGAAAGCGGCTGATACACACCATGTTTATAGCTCATATAAGCGCCTCAGTTTAAAGCAAAAAAGACTAGCTCAGTAAAGGTATAAAATGGTTATAAAACAAAGGACTTATAAAAACAAAGCTACCTTGGCTTAGCTAATCTCTTGTACAATTAGACTTAGCTAGTTTAGCTTTATGCTAAATGAGGTAGCCGTTGCAATTACTTACTCACCCATCGCGTTTTAAAACCACGCGTATCAACATGTATAAATGCGCCTCTGTGCGACTTAGGCCCATAAATACCTAAACCACCTAGTAAACCTTTAAATGATTCACGTCTAGCTAACGACTCCACTATATCGGCCATCGCTTTAGCGTCACCAATTGAATGCTTACCGTCATTATTTATATCATCCATACGGTAGTTGCCATCGTTATCTATAAAAATATCGGCAGCATCACCAAATACATGTCGGCTAAGTTTTACATTGCCAATTGATTTGTTGTAGTACGGAGTTCTATAACCGCTCATAACCACCATATTACTAACCGGTATACCTTCTAAAATCAGTTCTTTGCGTATTTTTTCTAGTTTAAGTAGCAACTTATTTTGTAAAAATAAATACTTTGGGTACTTACTTCGCTGCTTACTAACAAATTCTTTTAGTGAAAAGTGAGGTGATATTTTTACATTTTCATTTTCAGGCATTACCTTAACAAAGCCATCGGGCACTATGTAGTGTGAAGCGTCTTTAATCTGTGAAGGTTTAGGATAGTGCCCAATGTGGTAATACTTGAGCTTTCCTCCTTCAACATTGTCTGCCGGTACTTTTACAAATACGTTGATTTTCATACGCTGTTTTTTATCGGGCGACTCAATAATTACCGTTGTTAAACCAGGCTCTTTGGGTGCTTGCCATTGCCAGCGGTTGGTGTCTGTAAGCTTAGATTTCCCTTGAGTGTTAATTAGCGTGTAAGCATTTTTTGATTGCGCAAAAAGCACTTCAAACTCAACTTGCTCTTTGGGCATTACAAATACTGAAAACACCGAATATGGCATAACTATGTCGTTAATTTTTAGGCTAAATTCTGCATCTTCAAAGTTGGCTTTGTTTTTTATATCAACTACCTGATGCGCAGGCTTTATAGGCGCGGCAGCAAATACACTATTGCTAAATATAATTGTGAATATGGCGATAGAAATATAATGAATAAATTGCATAAACCCTCTCATTATTTATTTTTTAATAAAGCGGCAATCACCGACTGTTCATCATTTTTTAATAGCGCTTTTTTATCGCGTTGATATATATCATCTCTAAAGTTAACCAGCTTATTTTCGTCAACCCATGCAGTCCAATAAACTAAATGAATAGGAAGAGGCTCATCTAAATGAAACGTTTGAGTACTATTTTGAGCAAGTGCAGTGTCCATATTATTGAGTGTTTGCGCTTCTCCTTCGTACTTAATAATTTCACGCGCTAACGAAAAAGGCTTTTCTATTCTTATACAGCCATGCGATAAGGCTCGGTTTGCTTGGCTAAAACGGTGCTTTGCAGGTGTATCGTGAACATAAATTGCTTCGGGATTGGGGAATAAATACTTAACTTCCCCTAGGGGGTTTTCTTCACCAGCACGTTTTACTAAAAAGTGATCAAATTGGTAGGGCTCAATAGAATCCCAATCAATATTGCTTGGATTAACAGTTTGTGAGTCTAGGTAGCTGTTTTTTCTAATTTCAATATTATTTTTTACAAGGTAGTCAGGATCCTCGGCTACCTTTGGAGCAATTTCTTTGGTGGCAATTGAGGTGGGTATACGCCATTCAGGATTAACTACAAACTTTTCTATTTCGTCGCTAAATGCAGGTGTTTCCCAACTTGGTTTACCTACAATTACGTTATTTTTTAATTTTACATCGCCCGCTTTTACAAATCGTAAGCTGTATTCAGGAATATTTACATACACATATTGCTCATCACTTGCGCCTGCAAAGTTAGTTATTCTATAAAAGTTAAGTTTTAATTTATCGAGTTTTTGCTGTGCGGGCACATTAAGCGATGCAAAAGTACGCTTACCCACTCGGCCATCAACTTTTAAACCATGGCGGCTTTGAAATTGCTTAACAGCTTGCTCTATATCTTTATCAAACGTGCATATAGCTTCGTCGCACACATTAGTTTTTAAGTCACGCTCTTGATATAAACGCTGTGCAAGTAAGCTCACCTGTTTATTATTACTGCCTAGTTCAAGCAATTCATCGTTATATAAGTGTGTAAAACCACCTTTGTTAACTATTTCTTGATACCAATTAATGGCTTTTTCTGTACGTTCAATTAACTGCGCTGAATATTGGTCAAAGTAGTAGGTGTCATCAGCTTGCATGTACTTTTGTGAGTTATAAGTAGTTAGTGAAGAGTTAGCGAGTACCACACTTTCAAGCTCATTGGCAGCGAGTGTTGGTGCTGAGCATAAACCGCTCATGCCAATAAACAATGCAGTTTTTAAAGTAAAACCCTTTGCTTTAGTATGCGCTTGATTTGAAAATAACCCCTTCACTGTGTACCTCCTCGCTAAATATCGTTGATAAATGCTTTTGTACTTACCACTAAGTAGTACACTGTAGGTGCAACGGTAATGCCAAATTAAAGTTTCAAAATAAACAATTGAAATTTAATGACTTTTTAAAACCCCTTATTCTAAACGTTAATAAATTAAACTAGAGAATATGTAATTAATATGCTCAAGTGTGTAAAGTTGCTATGGCAATTAATCTTTTAAAAAAGCTAAAAAACCACGTTCATAACGACTCAAGTACTTTGTTTTTCGTGGTAATGAAAGGGACTCTCTCCACGCAGTTTGAGTATCTTCATCTTCTTTACACAGCGTAATTAAATCGGGATGCACATAAGATTTGCGTGCTATAGCGGGAGTATTACCAAGTTGCTCAGATACGCTATCAAGCATGCTTTTTAAACTAAGCGCCCCTTTAGCTTTAGCTAATTGTTTGAATGCAATAACGCTTGCTCGCCAAGTTCTAAAGTGTTTTGCACTAAACTCCTCGCCCATTATTTGCTGAATGTATTGATTTATTTCACTTGATGTTACATTTGTGCGCTCACCTTCATTTATATACTGAAATAAATGCTGCCCGGGTAAATCTTGCAAGTCTTTTATAACATGGCTAAGCACCCTGTCGGTTATATTTACTTCACGTTCTTTACCTGATTTGGCACGATATTTTAGCTGAATATTTTTGCCCGTGAGTTTTGCATGGCGTGTTCGTAATGTTGTAGCACCAAAACTTTTATTTTGCTTTACGTTACGCTCGTTACCTACTCTCAATGCACCTAAATCCATAAGTCTTACAACTGCCGCTAAAGTGCGCTCAATATTAAGCTCATCGCCTTGTAAGTCTGTTTCTAAACGCGCTCTTAACAAAGGGAGTTTATTACCAAATACTCCACATGCTTGGTATTTTTTTGCTTCTTGTTGCGCCCTAAATTCAGGATGGTAGCGGTATTGCTTTCGCCCCTTACTATCAAATCCTGTCGCTAAAATATGTCCGTTTTCTTCTGGGCAAAACCAAGCGTTTTTATAGGCTGGCGGAAATGCCAATCCATTCAAACGATCAATCACATTTTGCTCTTTTATTTGCTTACCGATTGGATCAAAGTAAAGCCAACTTTTCTGTTTAAGTTTACGAGTGATCCCTGGTAAATTATCGTCTACATAAATTAGCTTCATTAACCCTCCAGTTATATTTAAGCATGCGTCGGAATATAAAATGTATCACTTTAAAATAACCTTAAACTGAACAAGATTATTGATATATAATAAAAAACCAACAACAATTATAAATACTTAATATATATTAATAATTCTATTTAGGTTTTCGTAAAAGTAGGTCGAACTTACGCGCCAGCAACAAGTCTATTACGATTAAACTCGATGCACTTAGCGCTAAAAAAGCTACTTGAGATAGATTTATTATCCTAAGTTCAGATTAATTACACTTTGTCCCCTGCAATTGGGGTGCTGTTTAAATGGAGAATTCAATGGTTTTTGATTATGGATCGATTGATCTTGGACTAAAAAACCCCTTCAAACTGGAAGGTAAAGTAACAGCATTAAGAGGACTCATTGAGTCTATAGCAGGTATTAGTTTACTTGTTATTGCTGCAGGCTCTGTGAAAGAAGATACAACCGCAGGTTGGATTTTAATGGTGTTTGGCATGCTTATTTTAGCATTCGGCATTCGCTCACTATCGTCAGGTATTTATGCAACACTTAAATACTTTGTAGGTAGAAACCACCCAACTTCACTTGCTTATAACTACAGTAAATCGCAAGCATCAACCGCTCAAGAAGAACAAAAAGAAGTAGCCTACACAGCGCAATCACTTGAAGAAATGCTGGTTGGTCGTAAAAACAGTACATTTAAAGAGCCTAATGGTTTTTTATCACGCTTACTTCACAGCTTAATCCCTAAGTTATTGTTTCTACCATATCCTATCCGAAATGTTGCCCAGCGATTATTTGGCTCATGGGTAAGCACCTTTGTCGCCCTTATTGCTTATGGCCTTGTTGCATTTGTATCTTTGTCGGGCTTTACCGGTGAAGCTGGGGAATTAGCATTTCCGGTTTATAGTGCAATATTAATGTTTTACGTGCTTTTTTCTTGGCGCTCTACAGGTAAACCTATCTCTCGAAATGCAGAAAAGAATATTGAAGCACTTGGTACTGGTGCGCTTGCTAAAATTATTTCTTTATCTTTTATTTTACCCATCGCTATTGGTCTTTCTATGTCATGGTTGATGAAAGAGCAGCACATTAGTAAACAAGAAATAGATAGCTGGCTTGAGCAACTACCTAGTCTTCATGCTGGAATGTACTTAATTGCAATTATTATATTAGCAACTCTAAGCTGTGTGCTTGCTTTTATCATGATTAAAGCGCGTTTAAATTCAGTTACCCCTTCAGCTGAAGTATCTGAACTACGTGAAAACTGGCAAGAGTCTGTTCATCCAGACGAGATTTTCATAAACCTCGATAACCTAGTAATGGCTAATCGCCGTTATAAAGAAGTACCTAACAGAGTTTACAGAGAATTAGACCCTAAGCTTCAAGAACAAATAGAAGGTAAAGGCGGTTTTAAAGGTGAAATGATCCAAGAGATTCAGCCTAAACTGCACTCAATGGACTTAGGTAAAAACTTTACACTCGCGAGATTACTTGCTTTGGTGAGCGGTAACTTACTTTATATTGTAGCGTTAGCATTTACTGTACTTTTAGCGTATTCGTTTATTAATATTTACCATTACATTGATGCGGCAAATATTAATAGTTTTAAACAGGCATTTAATAACCAACATGTCATTCAATTTAGTGAGCTATTAATGACAAGCTTTCACTTATTGCTAATAGGCGTACTTATTAAAGCATTTGCGCAGTTACTTGCAAACACAGCGCATCTATTTTTTGCAGAAATGCAATTTGAGTCACTGCTTGTGTACTTTAAATGTGAAGGCACGTTTACTGAGTCTAAAATATCAACAGGTACTGGTATTCACGATAGCACCCGCTCAGAAAATACTTTAGTACGCAGTAGCATAACGCCTTGGATTATTGTTTCTCGTGTTATCTCTACTACGTTTGCTGCAACAGGTATGAAAAACCTTGAACATCCTCGCCACATTATGGAAATGCATAAAGACGAAGGACAATTACAAGCAATCAAAAAAGACGTTATTTCATTCTTAAAAGACCGCGAATCTATCGCCTCAATCACCAGTGAGCGTGATTTAGGTAATGCGTCACAAATACATCAACTAAACCAACAAACGCGCGCTATACCTACTCAGCAAGCAATAGCGAAAGATGATGAAGAAGCTGCCGGGTATTTAAGACAAGAAGAAAACTTATCTCCCGAGCCCAAGGGTTAATTAACCTCAAACCTAGATAACTTTTATAAATGCCACCTTGTTAACTTAGGTGGCATTTTTTTTAACCTCTATTCAATACTTTTTAACTTTATTACCTCTTTTGCACTCAACAACATGATTAATATTGGATTAGTTCACAAAGCCCTTGCTTTATGTGCCAAAACACAAATAATGAAAGGATTAATTACAGGGTAAGAATGAGGACAATGAGCTATATACTAACCACCCAATGTGCTGATGATGTAGGCTTAATAGCTAAAATTACAGGGCTTTGCCATAAAAATAATTTAAACATTACGCGTAACAACGAATTTGTAGATAAAGACGCGCAGCGATTTTTTATGCGTACAGAGCTTACAGGTGAGCCACAAAGCGACTTTTTAGATCAATTACGCGCACTGTTGCCACAAGGCGCTAAACTTGCGCTACATTGCGGCGCAAAAACTAAAGTAGTTTTACTGGCAACTAAAGAAGCTCATTGTTTAGGTGGTATGCTGTTAAAGCAATTTGAACAAACTCTTAATATTGAAGTACTCGCTGTAATTGCTAACTATGCTGATTTAGAGCCGCTAGCTAAAGGGTTTGGTGTGCCATTTCATGTTGTATCGCACGAAGGGTTAACCCGTAGCGAACATGATAAAAAGGTAGGCGATTTAATTGCCAGTTACAATCCTGACATTATTGGTCTTGCTAAATACATGCGTATTTTAAGTCCTGAATTTGTGGGTCGATTTGAAGGTAAAATAATTAATATTCATCACTCATTTTTGCCAGCATTTATAGGGGCTAAACCTTATCATCAAGCATTTGAGCGCGGTGTAAAAATTATTGGTGCTACCGCTCACTTTGTTAATAATGAGCTTGATGAAGGGCCTATTATTTTGCAAGATGTAACCAGCGTTACACATGCTAATACCGCCGAAATGATGGCTAAAATGGGCAAAGATGTTGAAAAAACAGTGTTTTGTAAAGCACTTCAACTTGCCTCAGAGCATAAGCTATTTATTAATGGTAATAAAACCGTGGTGTTTTCTTAGCATTATTCCAACTGCTTAATTATTCTACATATAAAAAATGCCAGCATTGTTGCTGGCATTTTTTTGCTCATAAATAAGCTAATAACTTTTTAAATGTAAATTATGCCTGCTCTATTGGTTCGAGCTTTAATTTAGCGGCAATTAAAACGGCTTGGGTACGATTGTACACACCGAGTTTTCTAAATATGGCTGTAATGTGTGCTTTTACTGTCGCTTCTGATATGTGTAGTTCATAAGCAATTTGCTTATTGAGTAAACCTTCGTGCAAATATTGCAGCACTCGGTATTGTTGGGGCGTTAATGAGGCAACTTGCGCTGCTATTTCTCTATCTTCACCTTCAATTTCAGCTACTTTGTTTTTTAGCTCTTTTGGTAGCCATGTATCGCCTTCAAGTATTTGGTTAATCGCACTGGCAATATCATCAGACGATGATGATTTAGGAATAAAACCCATAGCGCCATAACCCATTACTTTAGAAACGATATTCACGTCTTCACTACCTGAAACAACGGCAATAGGTAAGCTTGGGTATTCTTCTCTAATACGAATAAGACCGTATAAATCACCATTACCTGGCATGTGAAGGTCTAGCAGTAATATATCAAGATCCTCTTGCTCGCTTAACACTTGCAGTGTGCTGTCAAAATCGGATGATTCAAAAACGGCTAAACCCTCAAATTTTGCGCTCAGTGCGCCTTTTAGTGCTTCACGAAATAACGGATGATCGTCCGCTATTAAAAACTGACTCATGGTTCACTCCTAATAAATTCGGCTGCCAGTTAGGTTTAAAACCTTTACTGACAGCCGATATACTACGTTTAGAATCAACTTGTAATCAAGTTTTTAACGCACATTTAACGATTTAATCTGTTCTCGATTAGTTCATCGACAACTGAAGGATCGGCAAGCGTTGATGTATCACCAAGTTGTTGGTGCTCATTTGCAGCGATTTTACGTAAAATACGACGCATAATCTTGCCTGAACGTGTTTTTGGCAAACCCGGTGACCATTGGATCATATCTGGAGAAGCGATTGGGCTGAGCTCTTTACGAACCCAATTACGTACCTCTTTAGTTAATTCATCGCTTACTGTTATACCTTCGTTAGGCGTAATGTAAACATAAATACCTTGGCCTTTAATATCATGCGGGTAACCTACTACTGCTGCTTCTGCTACAGCTTCGTGAGCAACTAGCGCGCTTTCTATCTCAGCGGTGCCTAATCGATGTCCCGAAACATTAAGTACGTCGTCTACTCGACCTGTGACCCAGTAATAACCATCCTCATCACGACGACAACCATCACCTGTAAAGTAAACTCCAGGGTAGGCGCTAAAATAAGTTTGTTCAAAACGTTCATGGTCGCCATAAACAGTTCTCGCTTGCGATGGCCAACTATCTAAAATAACTAAATTACCATCTACGGCACCTTCGAGTGTATTACCTTCAGCATCAAATAATGCAGGCGCAATACCAAAAAATGGATGTGTTGCAGAGCCTGGTTTTGTATCAGTAGCACCCGGAAGTGGTGTGATCATAATGCCACCGGTTTCTGTTTGCCACCACGTATCAACAATCGGGCAATTAGATTTACCAATACTCTCGTAATACCACGTCCACGCTTCTGGATTTATTGGCTCACCTACTGAACCTAAAATACGTAAGCTATCGCGATGTGACGAAGCTGTAGGCTCATCACCTTTAGCCATTAGTGCTCTAATTGCTGTAGGGGCGGTATATAAAATAGTCACACCGTGTTTATCAACTACTTCGCCCATACGCCCTGCAGTTGGATAAGTGGGTACACCTTCAAATAAAACTTGAGTACATCCGTTTACTAATGGCCCGTACGCAATATAACTGTGTCCTGTGATCCAACCTACATCGGCACTACACCAATACACATCGTCTTCTTTTAAATCAAATACGTACTCATGTGTCATTGATGAGTAAACTAAGTAGCCACCTGTGGTATGTACAACACCTTTAGGCTGACCCGTAGAACCTGATGTATACAATATAAATAAAGGATCTTCAGCATTCATTGGCTCTGGCTCACACTGTGCTGGTAAGTCAGCAACTAGCTCGTGCCACCATATATCGTGTTCATTCCAATCAACTTCGCCGCCTGTTAATTGGTGCACAATAACGTGTTCAATTGTGGTTACAGTTTCTTGCGCTACCGCTTCATCTACATTTGCTTTTAATGGAACACAATTTCCTGCTCTGCGCCCCTCATCAGAAGTAATAACAACCTTAGCGCCAGAATCTCTAATACGATCAGCAATAGCCGATGGTGAAAAACCACCAAATACAACAGAATGAATAGCACCAATACGTGCACAGGCTTGCATTGCATACACCGCTTGTGGGGTCATTGGCATATAAATAGCTACGCGGTCACCTTTTTGTACACCCAGTTTTTTTAAACCATTGGCAAATTTAGCCACTTCATCATGAAGTTTTTGATAAGTAATGTTCTCACTTTGAGAAGGATCATCACCTTCCCAAATAAGCGCAATTTTGTCTGCTTTCGTTTTTAAGTGGCGGTCAATACAGTTGTAAGACGCATTTAAATAGCCATCTTCATACCATTTAATACTGATGTGGCCTTTATCAAAAGAGGTGTTTTTAACTTTAGTGTAAGGAGTAGACCAATCGAGGCGTTTGCCATGCTCACGCCAAAAACTTTCAGGGTCATCAATAGATTGCTTATAAAGCGTATTATATTTATTTTTATCAATGAGAGTCGCATCTTTAATATGCGCAGGAACTGGATAGATACTTTGTGACATCTTCGTCTCCATTTAAATTACTTGCCTTAAGCTTTTATCAAGGATTACTCAGCAGTACTTTATTAAGTATTAGACCTTAGTTGTACTCTACTCCAATTTGCTCATTTGTAGTTTATAATCCACCTGCTTTCAATTTTTTTACATAAATAATACAACGCGTTAAATGTAAGTAAATGCAAACTAATCAACTCTAAAACCTTAGTCTTATAGACCAATAGGTAATTGAGTAAATATTGCACATATTCAAAAGTGTTTGTGCACTTTAATAAAGATATTTGCGGTATTACTTGCTAAAGCTTTATTTAACGAATGAAAACAATATGTGTATTGAGAAGCCAAACTAACACCCTTTTTTATTCGTAAGTAATACTAGTAGCAAGTAATACAACCTTACATGAAAAAAAAAGCAACAAACAACAAGTAGCCTATAAAGGACACCACAATGAAATTTACCCCATTAAAAACATTAGCAGCAAGCGCTGTATTATGTGCACTTTCAAGCACAGCTTATGCAGCCACCGCAGCAAAAGTTGGAGATACTGAATTTACTTACGGCGGATACATTAAATTAGATGCTATGTGGAGTGACTATTCTGCAGGCGCACCAGCGGGCACTAACGTTGGTCGTGACTTTTACGTACCGAGTACAGTGACTGTAGGCCCAGACAATAGCTCTGACGCTGTATTTGATATGCATGCCCGTGAATCTCGTTTTAACTTTGGTACAGCTACATTACTTGATAATGGCAAAACCATTAACACCAAAATTGAAATCGACTTTTTAGCTTCTGCTCCTGGTGGTAACGAGCGCGTATCTAACTCTTACGCTCCACGTATACGTCATGCATTTATTAGCTACGATGGCTGGTTATTTGGCCAAACATGGTCTAACTTTCAAAACGTTGGCGCACTACCTGAAGCACTTGATTTTATAGGCCCAGCAGAGGGCACAGTGTTTGTACGCCAAACTCAAGTTAAATACACTACTGGCGCATGGTCGTTTTCATTAGAAAATCCAGAAAGTACCATTACTACAGGTTTTACTACAAACCCACAGGGTATTAAAAGTTCATCAATGGCTGTAACCGACGATGCTTCACTTCCTGACTTTACTGCACGTTATACCCATAAAGCTGACTGGGGTAATTTAGTAGTTGCTGCACTTGCCCGTCAACTTACTTATAAAGTAGGTGCTATTGATGCCGATGAAACATCGTTTGGTGTAAGTGCTTCAGGTAAAATAAACCTTGGTGAAGACAACCTTAAATTTATGCTTACGCAAGGTAAAGGCTTAGGCCGTTATGTTGGTGTTAATGTAGCCCATGGTGCAGTACTCAATGGTGATGATTTAGATGCTATTGATTCAACCTCTGGCTTTGTAGCGTATCAGCATAAGTGGAACAGCCAATGGCGTTCAACTTTCTTATATTCATTCTTTAGCGCTGATAACAACACTGATTTATTAGCTATTTCTGGTGATCCGACTGAATCAAGCCAAAGCTATAGCGCTAACATTCTATACTCACCGGTTAAACGTCTAACTTTTGGTGCTGAGCTAAAGCATGCTGAGCGTGAAACTGAAAGCGGCGTTGATGGCGATTTAGACCGCTTACAGTTTTCTGTTAAATACTCTTTTTAACAGCTAAAAAGCTAACTACTTTAAAAAGCGGCCTAGGCCGCTTTTTTTATAAGCGAGATTGAGTTCTATATAATTCATCAATTCGTACCTAAAATCTTTATATGTGGCGCTAAAATCCAAAAAAATAGAATTATTATTGATAAAAACACCAAACACAATTGCAAATCGATATCATTTAGATTAAGTTACACACTTCTTTTGAACTAACTGGAAAAACTTATGTCGTCCCCTCAAGTTTTGCGTTTATCTAAACTAAGCTTTGCTACTTCTTTAATTTTATCTGGTTATGCACTTGCTGATGAGGCAAATGTAAAATCTGAACCTCTCGAAAAAATTGCGGTATATGGTCAGCATCATAAAAACTACATTACTGAAGAAGCGCAATCGGCTACCAAACTAGGTTTAACAATTAAAGAAACACCACAATCAATCTCGGTAGTTTCACGCGCACTAATGGACGACTTTTCACTAGACGATATAAACTCAGTACTTGAAAGCACGCCAGGCGTAACAGTAGAGCAAATAGAAACAGATCGTACTTACTTTAAGGCCCGTGGTTTTGAAATTACGAACTTTCAAGTTGATGGCTTAGGGATCCCACAAAGCTCAGGCTCTATTCAAGGCAGTCTTGATACATCAATTTATGACCGTGTAGAGATAGTTCGCGGTGCTAATGGTTTAATGACCGGCGCTGGTAATCCTTCTGCAACTGTAAACATGGTTTTAAAAAAGCCAACTTATACAACACAGGCAAATGCATCAGCATCTTATGGCTCATGGAATAAAAAACGTTTAGATTTAGATGTATCTACGCCAATAAATGAAGACCACGCTGTACGCGCTGTATTTACAAAGCAAAAAGCTGACTCATATTTAGATCGCTACGAAACAGATAAAACCATTGTTTACTTAGCCTACGAAGGCAAATTAACAGACAACACATTATTAAGCGTTAACTACGTTAACCAACAAAAAGACGCAGATAGCCCGCTGTGGGGTGCACTACCTCTTTATTATACAGACGGAACAGCAACCGATTACGACGAATCAACCAGCACCGCTGCTGACTGGTCTTACTGGGATAACAGTGCTGAGCAAGTATATGTAACACTTGAACAAAACTTATCGGCAACATGGGTAGCTAGAGCACGTTATGCTCACATCGAAAACGAACAAGACTCAGAGTTGTTCTACGTATACGGCACCCCTGATAAAGATACTGAACTTGGTTTAACAGGTTATGCTAGCCGTTATGATTACGAAGATAAGCATGACTTATTTGATTTATATGCCAGTGGTAAGTTTAATTTATTTGGCCAAGAGCACGACCTATCATTTGGTGTTAGCCAAGCTAAAATGGATTACAACGAGCAGTCTCTTTACGATTACACTACAGGCAATGGTTTTCCAGATATGCCATCACTTAAAACGTGGGATGGTGTAGTACCAGAGGCAACACTTGCTGATGGCTTAGATGGTAGTGATATTACTAACGAGCAAAAATCAGCTTACATATCTACTCGCATTAAATTAAGTGAGCCTTTAAGTGTGCTCGCTGGTGTGCGTTATACCGATTGGAAAACAAAAGGGAGTGCTTACGGTGTTGAACAAACAAGAAGCGACTCTGAAGTTATTCCTTATATTGGCACGGTGTACGACTTTAACGAGTCTCTATCAGCTTATGCAAGCTACACAGAAACATTTGTACCGCAAAAAGAGCTTGATATTAATGCCAACCAATTAGCTCCCGTAATAGGTAAAAGCAGTGAAGTTGGTATAAAAGCACAGTTACTTGATGACCAAATTTTCGTAACTTTTGCTTACTTCGATGCAAAGCAGGAAGGGCTTGCCATAGCTTTACCCGACTCACTACCTAGTGATACGCGTTATTATGCAGCAGATGGTATTAACAGCAACGGCTTTGAAGTTGAACTAAGTGGTCGAATAACAGATGATTTAAGCGCAAGTGTAAGTTTTAGTAACCTAACTATTGATGGTGATGATTTAGTTAAAGATTACACACCTGAAAATCAACTTAAAGTGGCCGCAACCTACCAAGTACCTTTAGTTGATGGTTTATCATTTGGTGCAAACTATCGCTGGCAGGATTCAACTAGCCGAGTTCAAGTCGAAGATACAAATGGTATTGCAAGCGTCACTACTCACCAAGATGCATACGGGTTACTTGATTTAATGGCCACTTACGAAATTACAGATAACGTAGGAGTCACTTTCAACGTAAATAACACCACCGGTGAAAAATATTTGCACAGCCTGTACTGGGCACAAGGTTACTACGGTGCACCTCGTAACTACGCCCTATCTGTAAACTGGCAATTATAAATATATTTGATTAATTAAAGACTCTAGATTTTTTTCTATTGAATTAAAAAACGACACATTTTTAATGTGTCGTTTTTATTTTATCTAACCTGATGTAAGTTTTTAATAACAAAAAAGCGCTAATCATTACTGATTAGCGCTTTTCAAAGCTCGGGTCAAATCAAGCTTAAAAACTCATTTGGGTGCAGTTTAAAGGTCTGGATCGTCGCCTAACTTATCTTCACCGTCTTCAGGTTCAATAGTTGCTTTTAGTAAAAGCATTTCGCGTAACTTACCTTCAATCTCATCTGCAATTTCTGGGTTTTCTTTCAAAAACTTAATTGAGTTAGATTTACCTTGGCCAACCTTGTTGCCACTGTAACTGTACCAAGCACCTGCTTTTTCAACAATTTTATGCTTAACACCTAAATCAATTAACTCGCCTTGCTTAGAAATACCTTCGCCATACATGATGATAAATTCAGCTTGTTTAAATGGCGGCGCTACTTTGTTTTTAACAATTTTAACGCGGGTTTCGTTACCAACAACTTCATCACCTTCTTTCACCGAACCAATACGACGAATATCAATACGTACCGATGCGTAAAACTTAAGTGCATTACCACCCGTTGTTGTTTCTGGATTACCAAACATAACACCAATTTTCATACGGATTTGGTTAATGAAAATACATAACGTGTTAGAGCGTTTAATATTACCAGTAAGCTTACGTAATGCTTGTGACATTAAACGTGCTTGCAAGCCCATGTGCGAGTCGCCCATGTCGCCTTCAATCTCAGCTTTTGGTGTAAGCGCAGCAACCGAGTCAATAATAACTACGTCTACAGCACTTGAGCGTACTAACATGTCACAAATTTCTAGCGCTTGCTCACCGGTGTCTGGTTGAGAAACAAAAAGATCGTCAATGTTTACGCCTAATTTTTGTGCGTACACTGGATCTAGAGCATGCTCAGCATCGATAAAGGCACATGTTTTGCCTTCTTTTTGTGCAGCAGCGATAACTTGTAAAGTAAGCGTTGTTTTACCAGACGATTCAGGGCCGTATACTTCAACAATACGTCCCATAGGTAGGCCGCCTATGCCTAAAGCAATATCAATACCTAATGAGCCTGTAGATACAGATTCAATATTTAACGCTTTGTTATCACCCAATTTCATGATTGAGCCTTTACCAAATTGACGTTCAATTTGTGATAGTGCTGCGTCTAACGCTTTTTGTTTGTTATCGTTCATTTTGTTCTCCAATCCAGCTAATGCAGACAAGTATACTGTATGAAATCACAGTATCAAGCTAATTTTTTAATTTTATCTCATCTATTACACTTTTCAATGCAAATACAATAGCTTGCAGCCTAACTTGAGCTCTATCACCAGTAAATACTTGTTTAAAGGTCAGTACTTTGTCATTAATTTGTATGCCAAACCACACGAGTCCTACAGGTTTGCCATCAGTTGCACCTCCGGGGCCCGCAATGCCAGATACAGCTATAGATATATTTGAATTTGTTGCCTTAATAGCACCGATTGCCATTTCACGTACAGTTTGCTCGCTCACTGCACCATATTGCGCTAATGTGCCTGCACTCACATTTAGTAAATCTTGCTTTGCTTGGTTACTGTAAGTGACAAATGCACGGTCAATATAAGCTGAGCTTCCAGGGGTATCGGTAAGCGCATAACTCACTCCGCCACCAGTACATGACTCAGCAGTAGTGATCCATAAGCATTTATCCGTTAAAATAGCGCCTAATTGCGCAGCAAGTGTTTTAATCTCTTGATGTAATTCCATATTCAGCCTTTGGGTAAATACATGTCGTTTGATCTTTATGCACCACACACTATAAAACAACAAACCCCTATGATGCAGCAGTATCTAAAAATAAAATCAGAGCATCGCGATATTTTATTGTTTTATCGTATGGGCGATTTTTACGAACTTTTTTTTGATGACGCTAAACGCGCCGCTCAATTACTCGATATTTCGCAAACTCATCGTGGTAAAGCTGGCGGCGATCCTATCCCTATGGCGGGTGTACCTTACCATGCGGTAGAAAACTACTTAGCACGTCTAGTCCAAATGGGTGAATCAGTCGCTATCTGCGAACAAGTGGGAGACCCTGCAACCAGTAAAGGCCCTGTTGATCGTAAAGTAGTGCGTATAGTTACACCCGGTACAATTTCTGATGAAGCACTTTTACAAGAACGACAAGACAATCTCCTTACCAGCGTTTGGCAAAGTAAAAAAGGCTTATACGGGATTGCTTATTTAGACATTAACTCTGGTCGTTTTAATATTGTCGAGGTAAATACCGACGAAGCCTTTAGCTCAACTATTCAGCGCCTATCACCAGCCGAACTTCTGTATAGCGAAAGCTTTGAAAACGTTCATTTAATTGAACATATAAAAGGTGCTCGCCGTCGCCCAGAGTGGGAGTTCGACTTAGATACGGCTCAGCACTTATTATGCGATCAGTTTGGTACTAAAGATTTAGTTGGCTTTGGTGTTGATAAAGCCCATAGCGCGCTTGTTGCTGCAGGTTGTTTAATGCAATACGTAAAAGATACACAACGTATTGCACTGCCGCATATTCGTGCAATTACGCTTGAGCACAACGAACACGCTGTTATTTTAGATGCCGCTACCCGTAAAAATTTAGAATTAACTGTTAATTTATCGGGCGGGTTTGAAAATACACTTGCTCAAGTACTTGATAAAACAGCAACGCCAATGGGATCTCGCTTACTTAAGCGCCGTATTCATACACCCATTCGTAATAAAGACGAGCTAAATTCACGTTTAAATGCAATTAGTGCAATTTTAGACGTACAACTTTGCGGTGAATTACACGAATCATTAAAAGAGATTGGTGATGTAGAGCGTGTTATTGCACGCCTAGCTTTATGCACAGCTCGCCCGCGCGATTTAACTCGCCTGCGCAGTGCATTACAAGCACTTGCACCACTGCATACTTTGTTAGCTGACGCTAACGATCCTCGTATAGCAGGTATTATCAAGCACTCGCCTGAACTCCCTGATTTACAAAAATTATTAGAACGTGCAGTTATCGATAACCCACCGGTACTAATTCGTGACGGTGGCGTTATTGCCCCTGGTTACAACAGTGAGCTTGATGAGTGGCGTAACTTAAGTAAAGGTGCAACAGATGTACTTGAGCAGCTTGAACAACGCGAGCGTGAACGTACAGGCATTAGTACATTAAAAATTGGCTATAACCGAGTACACGGCTTTTTTATTGAAGTAAGTAGAGCTAATGCGCACTTAGTGCCAGCCGACTACATTCGTCGCCAAACGCTTAAAAATAACGAACGTTACATTATTCCAGAGCTTAAGGAACACGAGGATAAAGTACTCGGTAGCCAATCAAAAGCTCTCGCGCTTGAAAAGCAATTATATGAAGAGCTATTTAGATTTATCGCTCCGCATATTGAGCAATTACAAATGATGGCTGCAGCACTGGCTGATCTGGACGTTTTAAACAATTTAGCTGAGCGTGCATTTGCACTCAATTATGCAAAACCACAATTGTGCGATAACGACAATATAAGCATTAAACAAGGTCGTCACCCTGTTGTTGAGCAAGTAATGAAAGAACCGTTTATTGCCAACCCTGTAGAGTTAAATTCTCAGCGTAAAATGCTAATTATTACCGGTCCAAACATGGGCGGTAAATCAACTTATATGCGCCAAACAGCACTTATTGTTCTCATGGCGCACATTGGCAGTTATGTGCCCGCTGACAGCGCTAAAATCGGTAATATCGACCGTATATTTACACGTATTGGTGCAAGCGATGATTTAGCATCAGGGCGTTCAACCTTCATGGTAGAAATGACCGAAACAGCAACGATTTTAAATAATGCGACTGCGCAGTCTTTAGTATTAATGGATGAGATTGGTCGCGGTACAAGTACCTACGATGGGCTTTCGCTTGCGTATGCAACAGCCGATCATTTAGCATCAAAAATATCTGCTAAAACATTGTTTGCTACGCACTACTTTGAATTAACAGAACTTGCTGAGCAAACCACGGGCCTTGTAAACGTGCATCTTGATGCAATAGAACATAACGACACGATTGCATTTATGCATACAGTTCTCGACGGTGCAGCAAGCAAAAGCTTTGGTTTACAAGTAGCCGCCCTTGCAGGTGTGCCAAAAGCTGTGATTGCACAAGCAAAGCAAAAACTTAAGTTGCTTGAAAATCATCAAAGCGTTACTGCACCAAATACAGAGCAACAAGCATTTACTTTCAATAACGAAGTTACACAAAGTGCCTCTTCTGAAGTAGAAGAGCAGTTAAGTGCTATTGACCCTGATAACTTATCGCCACGCCAAGCACACGATTTATTATATAAACTAAAAGCATTGTTGTAATTTATATCATCTTATTTACAAGTATAAAAAAGCCGAAGAATAAATTCTTCGGCTTTTTAACACACATAATCTTTAAATTATTTAAGCTGTTACGAAAACTGATTAAACAAGCTATCTGTACTTAAACCTTCTTGTTGCAAAATGTCTTTTAGACGACGTAATGCTTCTACCTGAATTTGTCTTACACGTTCACGTGTTAAGCCTATTTCACGACCTACATCTTCAAGTGTAGATGGCTCGTAGCCAAGTAATCCAAATCGACGTGCTAACACTTCGCGCTGTTTAGGGTTCAATTCACCTAACCAATCTACGATATGCTTATTAATATCATTGTTTTGTACTTCGCCTTCAGGGCCAGCACTTTTTTCATCAGGAATGATATCAAGTAAAACACTGTCGTTTTCACCACCAATCGGCATGTCAACTGATGCAATTCTTTCGTTTAAACGTAGCATTTTTGTCACGTCTTCAACGGGTCTATCTAGGCAAGCTGCAATTTCGTCAGCTGTTGGCTCATGATCAAGCTTTTGAGTTAATTCTCGAGCTGTACGTAAATAAACATTAAGTTCTTTAACTACATGAATAGGTAAGCGAATGGTGCGAGTTTGATTCATAATGGCACGTTCGATTGTTTGACGTATCCACCATGTAGCGTAAGTTGAAAATCTAAAGCCACGCTCAGGATCAAATTTTTCAACTGCGCGGATTAAACCTAAGTTCCCTTCTTCAATTAAATCGAGTAAAGCCAGGCCGCGGTTGTTGTAACGGCGTGCTATTTTAACAACTAAACGTAGGTTACTTTCAATCATACGTTTGCGTGAGGCATCACAACCTCGAAGTGATTTACGAGAAAAAAACACTTCTTCTTCTGCACTAAGCAAAGGAGAAAAACCAATTTCGCCTAAATAAAGTTGAGTTGCGTCAAGATTTTTAGTTACTTCTTCTTTAGCAAAGATTTCATCGTCGTCTACTTTATCTAGTAGAGCTGTGCTTTCATCAACATCGATGTCATCGAACTTTTCGTCAGTCGTAGTATGTTTGTCAAGTTTTGCTGCGCTAGCCATAAGCCTTCTCCCGAGCAATTATCAATACCTAAAAATTAGGGTAGGTATTTAGCAGGATTGACAGCTTGCCCTCGGTAGCGAATTTCAAAGCGAAGCGCGGTGACCGGAGATTCTGAATTACCAATTTCTGCTATTTTTTGTCCTGCCTTAACCTTCTGCTTTTCTTTAACAAGTAATTTCGAGTTATGTGCATAAGCACTTAGGTAATCATCATTATGTTTCAATATGATTAAACTACCATAACCTCGAAGGGCGTTACCCGCGTACACTACAGTTCCTTGTGCCGCAGCTAAGACTGAAGCCCCTTTGCGATTAGTAATCTGTAAACCTTTATAACCGTTTTCCTTATTAGAGAAGCGTTTGGTAATTTTGCCCTTTGCAGGCCAAAACCACTTAACTTTACTGCTCGACAAGCGTTTAGTATTACTAATTTTGTTACTGGCTTGTTTCTGAACATACTCTCGTTGTTTTGGGTGATCAAGCTCTTTCTTTAAAATTTTGTTATTTTTTTGTAATTTTTTTATAGACTTTTTACTCGAATTCGTATAATTTTCATCCCTTTTTGTTTTTTCGGGCTTAGGGAGTAAGGAGATGTTTTGCCCAGGGAAAATTGTGTAAGGTGATGGAATTGAATTGTTTTTTGCAAGTAATCTAAAGTCTTGCCCTGCACTAAAGGCAATAGAGTAGAGCGTATCTCCTTTTTGTACTTTATAGCTAGTCCCATTAATATTAATAGTATGACCCAAATCATTAACATTATTATTTAAGCTACTAACAGGTGCAGGAACATGGCGAGAAGAGCAACCAAAGAGAAAAATACTAATAAATATAGTTACATACAGTAAACACTGTTTATTCATTGTATTTTTCCCCTAAATTAGAAAATTGATATTTTTAACGCTTAACGCAATAAAAAGTAAGCTAGCGCAATTAATACCACTAATCCCCAACCAAGTATTTCAATATACTGACGTAATTTTCGCTCCATTTGAGCTCCGCCCCACTTCATTAAGGCTGAAACTAAAAAGAATCGCGCACCGCGCCCAATGGCTGATGCTATTAAAAATGGCAAAAATGCCATTTGTAAAACACCTGCGCCAATCGTAAATACTTTATATGGTATAGGCGAAAAACCGGCTAAAAACACAACCCAAACACCGTAATCCTTAAACCAGTTTAGTGCTATATCAAACTTTTCTTGCCAGTGCATTTGTGCAATCAATGGCTCTACAACGGGTTCAAATAGCCAAAAACCAAGTAAGTAACCAAGCACTCCACCAATAACCGATGCTATTGTGGCAAAGCTTGCAAATCGCCATGCTTTGTTTGGTTGCGCAAGTGACATAGGTGCAAGCATTACATCGGGTGGTATCGGGAAAAAAACTGATTCTGCAAAGCTCATAGCAGCTAAGTAACGTTCCGCATGACGGTGTTTTGCCCACACTAGGGCCATATCGTATAACTTGGTAAACAACTTCAAAATGAATTCCTATTCAATATCGCCAGGTACTAACGGCACAAATCTAACGGGAGCAATAACATGCTCTTTATAATTATCGCCTTTGCGGATAACCATTATTAATTTTTGATCGCTCTCACCAATTGGGGCTAATAACACGCCACCATCGGCCAACTGAGCTAGTAAATCTTGCGGAACTTTAGAGGCCGCAGCAGTCACTATAATACCATCAAACGGCGCTTGTGATTGCCAGCCTTGCCAACCATCGCCATGCTTCATGGTTACATTATATAAATCGAGTTGCTGCAAACGTCTTTTTGCCTGCCACTGAAGTGTCTTAATACGCTCTACCGAGTAAACCTTTGCAAACGTTTTGGCCAATATTGCAGTTTGATACCCAGATCCTGTACCTATTTCTAGCACTTTATTGCGCACACCAGCTAAACGAAGTAGCTCTGTCATGCGCGCTACTATGTAAGGCTGAGAAATTGTTTGCCCGTGCCCAATAGGGAGCGCTGTATTTTCATAGGCTTTGTGTTTTAGCACATCATCTATAAAAATATGGCGCGGAATATCAGCTATAGCACTAAGTACTTGCGTATCTTCAACACCTTCACGCTTTAGTAAGTCAGAAAGCGCTTTTGCACTGCGGGTATAATTAGCGAGCACGATTAATCTCCAAATCGGCTAACCATTCTCCTACTGCCTTTAAGCTATCTTTAGCTGTCATATCAACACTCAGTGGCGTAACTGAGGCATAGCCATTATTGATTGCGTAAAAGTCGGTGCCTTCACCAGCATCGCTTTCGGTGCCAAGCGATCCATACCAATAAATATCACGGCCCCAAGGATCGGTTTGTTTCGTCATCGTTTCGGCTTTATGACGAGCACCTAAACGTGTTACTTGCACCCCTTTTAATTCACTTAATGGAATATCTGGCACATTAATATTTATTATTTGATCTTTTGGAAGCGGATGCGAAGCCAAGCCTTTAATAATATTGACGGTAACTGCAGCGGCTGTTTCAAAATGATCGCCATTATGTGAGCAAAGCGATACCGCAATTGCAGGCAGACCTAAATGGCGACCTTCAGTTGCAGCGGCAACAGTACCGGAATAAAGCGTGTCATCACCCAAATTAGCACCATGGTTAATACCTGCAACAACTAGATCTGGCTTTTCATCAGCTAACTGATTTACACCTAAATGTACACAATCAGTGGGTGTGCCATTAACCGACATAAAACCATTTTCGAGTGTAGTTGCTCGTAGCGGGTTCATAAGTGTTAAAGAATTACTCGCGCCACTACAGTTGCGATCAGGTGCAACAAGGGTTACATCTGCAATTTGTATAAGCGCCTGATATAAAACCGCAATGCCTTTGGCATTTACGCCATCATCGTTACTTAACAGTATCTTCATTTATGCCATTATCCTTTTCTTTGCGCTCTCGAGGGCTAGCATCGGTGTAATCCACCAGCTCACGTAATAATGCGGTTGCAAAACACCCTTTTGGCAAACCAAAGCTTAATTTTAGTGTGGTTTCATCAAGTGTTTCAACGGTTAAGTTTTGTGGAATTAAGCGCAGCATTCGGCGCTCATTTTTAAGGCCTAACTCACCTAAACCATCACACCATGTTTGGAAAGGTTCGAGCCATATTTTTTCTTGTTCGGTTAAGCCTTTTTCGCTTTTTCCCACCATAGGTGCCGACATCATAATATCGCCGGTGGCTAATCGCTCTATGTTTTCGTCATTAATTGCATCTTCAAAAAATGCATTGCTGCCGCTGAGCATAAATACTTCACGGTGCATTGTTTTAGCTAAACCATGCTCTTTTACACGTAGGCTCACTAACTGATTAAATACATGCGATCGTGCTGCTGAAATAATAATACCGCGCAACTTTTTATCGCGAATACGCTCACCGGCAAACATTTTTTCAGCCATAACTAAGTTATGACCGCCATGCCCAAAGCGCTGCTCGCCAAAGTAATTAGGCACACCTGCGCGTACTGCGTTAATACGACATAAAATATCAAGAGGGTTGGTTACGTTACGAAGCGTAATAGTAAATTTATTACCTTTGTGGCAGCCCGTACGTAACTTACGGTCGTGGCGCTGTTGCGACACAATAAAAATACTCTCACTATTTAAATCACTAAAATCGATAGGCTTTTTAATTGGTACTTTTACACTAAACCACTGCGAACACACACCGTGGCGATCTTTCATGCCTGCATAGCTTACGTCTCGCGGTGAAACACCCGCACGCTGCGCAATTAGCTTTGCAACGTATTGCGTATTTTCGCCTTTTTTAACCACCTGCAAACACACGTGTTCGCCACTGCCGGTAAATTCTATACCTAAGTCTTCATCAACCATAAAGTCTTCAGCTGTGGTTTTAAAATCAGCTTTAGAAAGCGGTGCACCGTATAAATAATTTAAATCGCTCATGCGTTTTTTGTACTCGCAAGCTCTTTACTCATAATAACCACCGCATGGCTCGAAATACCTTCTTTGCGCCCTTCAAAGCCTAGCTTTTCGGTAGTAGTGGCTTTAACGTTAATTTGGCTAAGGTCGCAATTTAAATCGCTGGCTAAATTAGCGCGCATAGCTTGAATATGTGGCAGCATTTTTGGTGCCTGAGCAACAATAGTCACATCGCCATTACCAAGTACATAACCTTGCTCTTTAGCTAAGCCCACCACATGGCGAAGTAAAATACGGCTATCGATATTTTCATACTCGCTAGCTGTATCGGGAAAGTGCTTACCAATATCACCCATTGCAAGTGAGCCTAAAATAGCATCGCATAATGCATGAATAGCAACATCACCATCTGAGTGCGCTAAAAAGCCCTGTGGGTAATCAATTTTTTCACCACAAATAGTTAACGGGCCTTCGCCGCCAAATTTATGTACGTCAAAACCATGGCCAATTCGTATCATAATCCACTCTCGTTTTGTTGTTTGTGTAATAAAAACCCAGCCAGGTCTAAATCCTCTGGCGTGGTTATTTTAATATTATCGCTACGACCTGCTACAAGCTTAACCGGTTTACCCGCCCACTCAATTGCACTGGCTTCATCGGTAATAGTAGCCCCGCTTGCTAATGCGTTTTGCAGTGCATTTTTAAGCTCGTCATATTTAAAAAACTGCGGGGTAAGTGCTTGCCATAAATCGTCTCGTGGCACAGTTTGTAGGGCATGAGTGTGGCCGCGTTTTATAGTGTCTTTTACTTTGCTAGCTAAAATACCGCCTTCATCAGCGCGTATACATTCATCAATTAAACGTTCTATATCACTGATATTAACTAATGGACGAGCAGCATCATGCACCAATACCCATGTTGGTGGGTTAGGCGCTAAAAAAAGCAGACTGTTAAGCACCGAGTCGGCTCGCTCTTTTCCGCCACTGGCTCGCACAATGCGATTATCAAGCAATGGGAGTTCGTCAAAATAGGGGTCGCTGTCGCTAAGGGCAACAACAATAGTGCGTAATTGAGGTAATTGAGAAAGTTTAGCTAAGGTGTGTTCTAAAATGGTTTTACCGGCTAATTGTATATATTGCTTAGGCGCATTGTGCTGCATTCTACTGCCAACACCCGCAGCAGGTACAATTGCTGCAATAGTCTGTTTATTTGTCATATTGTTTGCCCGGTAAAACACGAATAAATGTTTCGTCCGGTTTAATCATTCCCAATTCGTTGCGTGCACGCTCTTCAATGCCTTCTTGGCCAAGCTTTAAGTCTTCAATATCTGCTTTAAGTACTTTATTACGTTTAATGAGTTTTTCGTTGGTTTGATGATGCGACGTTACTGCACCTTTAAGTCGTGTGTAGTCTTGTAAACCATTATGACCAAACCATAACCTGTATTGTACAAACAGTGCTAAGCACAGTAAGCCAACTTGAAAAATACGCATTTAACACTCCTTATTTTAAATTCCAAATACCCTAGCTTTAATACGCTAAGGGGCGCTTTAAATTGCGCCAATTAATACTACCCGCTAAAAGCATTTCGCGTAGTGATAAAACCCGTGGCATACAACGCCTCGAAAATTGCCACTGATGCCCGCAACATGCAGCGGTTAAACTCACTTTACTTGGCTTTATTAGCTGAGCATTTTGCTGCTCTAGCCCATTTCCTAAAAAATCAAACCAACCAAGCTCGTTACAATGCAGCTTATTTTCGCCTAACTGATCGATACTGTCTATTCTAAGACTCACCTGATCGTAGCCATGCAATATAACGGGCACTATAAGCCCCACTTTGGCATACGTTTGATAAAAAAGTTCATTAGCTTGAACATTCACATCGGGTGGGGTCGGTTTTTGCTTTTCGAGCCACGTACCATTTTGTGCATCAAGCGTAAAAGGCGTGTCACCATTGGCAACTAACGTTGCCGCTCGCTCAATATAATAAGGTAGGCTTTTTAACTGGCGGCGCAGTTTATCGGCATTAGGCTCTGCAACTAATCGCTGAACCTCACGCTGATAAAACGCATTGCACAATTGTGCATACAACACTTTTTGTGCATCAGTTTGCCAAATTTCAACTTGCTGTTGAGCACCAAGTGACTGATTTTTAGCGACCAAAAGCTGTACTCAAAAATATTCAGGTAAATGTTTTATAACACAGTATTGAATATTTTTTAAGCGCAGCGCACTATTTTAAGCGCTTGGCTTTTCACCTAATTTTGCTTTACCTGATTCTAAAAATTGCACAACCGTATTACGCTTTTTACCAATCAATAAACTGCCATCAGCTAAAAACATAAAGTTTTGCCAATTGCGTTTAAATACATCAAACGTCGTTTCGATAATATTATCGCGTGCCATACAAAAATAAACCGTGGTGTTAGCTTCCCAATCTAAAAACGTTAAGATTGCTTCTGGTGGTTGCGCATCACCATTTTCCCACGCATCTTGCCAATCTACTTCTTGGCTAAAGCTTTTTTCTTGACCACACCAATCGGTGTCTTCAAAAAAATCAGGGTGATCAAACTCACGGCTCACCATGGTTGTCCAAAGTACTGCTGCGCGCTCGTCGCTCATAGGCTTTATTTTTGCTGCGTCTTCATCAGATACAGGTAAATCTTTGTGGCGAAAAACCCACGCCTTTTTGTAATCATCTAAAGAAATATAGTTCATAGTATTGGCAAATTAGTTAACATTAAAAGTGCAAAGCCAAATTATACAAGAGATCAAAACATGACTACAGCAATAAAACCACTTTCCCTAAAACCAGGCATATACCAACACTACAAAGGCCCGCAATATAAAGTTATTCATGTTGCCACCCATAGCGAAACCGAGGAACAGCTTGTGATTTACCAAGCACTTTATGGTGAATTTGGTATATGGGCGCGCCCACTTAGTATGTTTTTAGAAACTGTTGAAAAAGAAGGTGAGGTCATACAGCGTTTTGCTTATATTGGACCTGCTGCTTAACTATGGCATTATAACAAAATAACTTACTCCTCAGACCAGACAAGGGTACACCGTGCAATTTAATTCAACTGACAATTACATAGCGAGTAGCGCGCTTAAACAAGCTGTAAATGCTGCCATAATGCTCGAAAAACCACTTTTAATTAAAGGCGAACCAGGTACAGGTAAAACCATGCTGGCTGAGGAGTTAGCTAAAAGTTTAGATACCACACTTATTCAGTGGCATATAAAATCGACTACTAAAGCGCAGCAAGGCTTATACGAGTACGACGCGGTTTCGCGCCTGCGCGACAGTCAATTAGGTGACGAGCGTGTACACAATATTGGCAACTACATCGTTAAAGGTAAGCTTTGGCAGGCATTTACATATGCAGAGCTCAACGGTAAACGCCCAGTGCTTTTGATTGATGAAATAGACAAAGCCGACATAGAGTTCCCAAACGACTTACTACTTGAGCTTGATAAAATGGAGTTTCATGTTTATGAGACTAACGAGCGTATTGTCGCTAAAGAGCGCCCTATTGTAATCATCACATCTAATAACGAAAAAGAATTGCCGGACGCATTTTTACGTCGCTGCTTTTTTCATTATATTGATTTTCCTAGCAGCGACGAAATGCAGCAAATTATTGACGTGCACTACCCTAACGTTAAACAAGATTTAGTACGCCAAGCACTTGAAGTGTTTTTTAACCTGCGCGAAGCAAGCGGCCTTAAAAAGAAGCCATCCACCAGCGAATTACTCGACTGGTTAAAGCTTTTAATGGCTGAAGACATAGACGCTAAAACACTGCACGACAAAGCTAAAAAAGGCGCTTTAATGCCAATGTTTGGCGCATTACTTAAAAATGAGCAAGACATAAGCCTAATCGAAAAGCTTGCGTTTATGAGCCGCTAGGGCCTGTTGACCTTTCAGGATTAAAATTTGTTCTAACTAGGGACGATTTTATCGTGGCGCGAGGTTTGTAACCTAGTGGGCTAAGTAAAAGCCGAGCAACAAAGAGTTAATCGTCCCTAGGACGAACCTTCAGGCAGCGCGTGTTTGGTATTTATGCTGTGTTATCGCCTATTTATGGGGAATAACCACACTACATAGGCTCTGCCTTACCTAAATACCAAACTCACTGCTGCAAATTTAACCTCGAAAGATAAACAGGCCCTTATATGTTGATTGCGTTCTTCTTCAAACTGCGTGAATACCGCCTACCGGTAAGCCTGCGCGAACTGCTCGATTTAATTAACGCCTTAAAAAAAGGCGTTATATTTGCCGACGTAGACGCCTTTTACTATTTAGCTCGCACCATAATGGTAAAAGACGAAACGCATTTTGATCGATTCGACAAAGCCTTTAGCGACTACTTTAGCGGTATTGCCGATCTTGATTTGCTCGAGAGCTTAAAGCAGCAACACAACTTGCCTGAAGACTGGCTACGTAAAGAGTTTGAAAAAAACCTAAGCGATGAAGAAAAAGCCCAACTTAAAGCCATGGGCGGGCTCGACGAGCTTATGAAAACCCTAAAAGAGCGTTTAGAAGAGCAACAAAAACGCCACGCTGGCGGTAATAAATGGGTAGGTACTGGCGGTACATCGCCTTTTGGTGCATACGGCTATAACCCAGAAGGTGTGCGTATAGGGCAAGACGGCAACCGTAACCGCCAAGCAGTAAAAGTGTGGGATAAACGAGAATACAAAAACCTCGACACCGACAGAGAAATTAGTTCGCGCACAGTTAAACTCGCCCTTAAAAAGTTACGAAAGTTTGCCCGCACTGGCGCAAGCGACACGCTAGATTTAAACGAGACTATTCGCGCTACTGCAAAACAAGGCGGCATGCTTGATGTAAAAATGGCACCCGAACGCCACAATGCCGTAAAAGTACTCATGCTGTTTGATATTGGCGGCTCAATGGATGACTACATCCATACCTGCGAAGAGCTATTTAGCGCCGCCCACAGCGAATTTAAACACCTAGAGTTTTACTACTTTCACAACTGTTTATACGAGCATGTATGGCAAGATAACGCACGCCGCCACTCAAACGTAGTCGACACCATAACGCTGATTAATAAATTTACCAGCGACTATAAAGTAATATTTGTCGGCGATGCCACTATGGGCCCTTACGAAATAGCCTACCCTGGCGGCTCCGTAGAACACTACAACGAAGAGCCCGGCAGCGCATGGTTGGCACGGATCACCAACCACTTTGATAAAGTCGCGTGGCTCAACCCACAACCGGTTGAACACTGGCCGTACTATCAATCAATTGGCTTTATAAAAGAGTTAATGAACAACCGCATGTATGCGCTGAGTTTAGATGGAATAAGTAGAGCGATAAAAGAGCTGAGTTAAAGTGAATAATAGAAATAGATTAAAATTAGTTTTGTTTGCATCACTTATAATAAATATGGTTTTTATTACTATCTTTATAAGTGACTCTAAAAAAAATGAAAGCATTTATTTATTAGCAAGCAATGTTGAGGCTAAATGTTTGAATGATTGGAAATCACAAGACTCTGGGGTGCCTTTTATTACCTCTCATCAAATTTTAGGACCAGATCCCTTTACTGAATATAACCTTTTAGAGCTGGGAGGTTATGATCAGTCAACATCTTTCACATACGAATTCTCAGCATGTTTTAAAGATAAACTTTCTACAGTAAGAACAATTGCAGAGATGAAATATGCTATTGATTTCATGAGTAAGCAATCAAAAAATGTTGGATTTTATAAATTACCAAACTGCGTCAATTATTAAATATGTACATTAAAAGAACTATTATTCCAATTAATATATAACCCTTTATTCTATCAACTTTACGTGCTCGACCTGTTCTTGATGTTGGAATACCTGTTGCTTTTGCAACTTTCCTTTTAAAATTTGCTTTCGGTCTTTTTAATGGATTCATTATTAATTTCCATTTTATTTAAATTAAGTAACGCCTACATACCTATAAAACGTCGATATACTTATCGTTACCAATTTCATAATACTTCCCTACTGTACAGTTTGCAGGCCTTGTATTGTTCCAAACTGAAATCAATGCCTTCTTTGCGTTCATTTCATTAAACCAATATTCAACTTTTCTTTTTTGTTTGCTTGCTAAGCTACCCTCAATTAATTCACAATTATCAAGCCTAAAAGAAGCTTTCGAGTCTGAGGTAATAACGTGAAAATGTGGTGGAGGGTGTTCGTTAGAATAAATCTCTATTTTAAGACCATCAACCCTTTTAACTAATTGCTTTATTTCAGTTAAAACAGGTCCATCGGGATCTATATCATCACTAACTAGAGTCTGTGAAGACAACAAAGAATGAAGGTGCTCGGTTAGCTCATCTAACGACCCAAACTGTTCAGGCGAATCCTCATAGAACCACTTAGTTCCTTTAAATGACATAAATATTCCTGTGTTAAAATTTAATTTAAGGCTCTAAACGAAGACTAATTATATTTCTTATTATTCAAAGCCCTTTACTCATAAACAAGCTGTACGGATCTACCTCATAATCACCAAAGGGTTCGCACTCTTTAAAACTAAATTGAGTGTAAAGCTTTTGTGCGGGTAAAAATGCCTTTGCCGTGCCGGTCTCTAAACTTAACTTTTTGTAACCTCGCAAAATTGCTTGCTCAATAATATGCGT
Source organism: Pseudoalteromonas sp. SWYJZ98 (assembly GCF_015864495.1). NCBI lineage: Bacteria > Pseudomonadati > Pseudomonadota > Gammaproteobacteria > Alteromonadales > Pseudoalteromonadaceae > Pseudoalteromonas > Pseudoalteromonas sp. SWYJZ98. The sequence continues at coordinate 44,053 of NZ_JADYXA010000025.1, forward strand.
GAGTAACTTAGCGGCTGTGCCTTGGCGTAAATAGCTGCTTGATGTGCGCATTGATTTAATTTCGCCATGCGTTGTATTTAGCGTTTTTAAAGCGCCAACACCCGCTAAATTATTATCAATCCATAAGCTATAAAAAGTTATATCGGGCTGAGTGAGTTTGCTCACATCAAGTGCATGTACGCTCTCAACGGGTGAGTGTTTTAACATATCGTTATGATGCGCTTGTAGTAACTTTATAACATGTGGGTTTGAAAGCTCACCTATTCTAATATCCATTTATACCTCGTTTAATCCTAGAATTTAATGCTTTAGGGCTTTAATTAAAACCCTAAAGTAAGTGGCTCTATTTAGGCTGCTAGTTTCCATACTACAAACGCAACAGCAAAACCTACTAAATACACTAGTCCTAACCACGTTAAGCTGCGTAATAGCACGCTGTGCTTTATAGCTGGCTCTGAGCGCACAAGACTAAAGTTAAGCCATGCAAATACAGGCGTTGTGACAAATGAAAGCGTCATGGCAAAAGTAAGCATGGGGCCAAGGGCTGATTTAAAAAATAAAATAACGGCCATACCGGCAAGTGCTTGTAGTATTAACCAAATATTTAAGCTGTGTTTTGATTGCCCAAAGCCAAGTAGTTTATGAGACTCGTTAAGCGTGCGGGCGTAGCCATCAAGTACAGTAAGTGTGGTACCAAACATACACAAAAACGCAATGGCTGATACAAGCGGCCTTGCCCATTCGCCTATTGTTAATGCGTACATATCAATAAGCTGCTTGGCAAACGCGACACCGCCGAGTTCAATACTACTGGTTTGCCCGTACTGCACTAATACACCTAAACTAAAAAATACCAAGGCTAAGCCAGCTGTAAGCCAGTAACCTACGTTAAAATCGAACAAGCCTTGGCTTTTAGAAACTGTTTGCTGGGCTTGTTTTTCTTTTAGCCATAAAGAACTTAATGCAGATATTTCGATAGGGGCTGGCATCCAACCCATTAACGCAACCATGAAGCTCAGCATAGCAAGCTCATATGGTGATGGACCAACATAGTCAGCAGGTGCCATTGGGCCGTTACTAAATGCAATGGCAAGGGCAATCAAAGTAGCGAGCGTAAGCAGCCCCATAATGCCTTTGGCAACGTTATCTAGCGCTTTAAAGTGTCCAAGTAGCAATATAACTAAACATACACCCAGCAGCATCCAACAAAGAAAGGTTACTTCAATAACCACGGGTAAGGCGTAATGCAGTAAGCTTGCGGTAAGCAGTAATACGCCGGCGGTATTCACTACGGCGGCTACAATGTTTAAACCGATAAAACTGTAAAAATAAAACGGGCCTTTACTTTTATAGCCCTCCACTAGGCTATTTTTAGTGGCGAGTGTGTATTCCATACCAAAGCGAAAAAATGGGTACTTTAAAACATTAACAACGAGGATTAGCCAAAATAGTTGCCAGCCAAATATTGCTCCAGCCTGCGTAGAGGCAACTAAGTGAGAACCGCCAATAGCGGCTGTTGCCATGAGTATTCCAGGTCCAAGCGCACCTAGTCGAGACTTCCATACTGCTTTTGTTGTGTGCATTAATTTCTCAAAATATGTGTGTTGTGTGTTCTTTTTATTAATTTTTTAATTAATAAACTGCAAGAACGCATAACTTACCTAAATTACAGGCAATAAAAAAGAGCCATACGGCTCTTTTTTACAATACTTTGGAACTAAATTTTATTTAAGATCCATCTCTTGGATGATCTCGTGTGCGATTTCAGGTGTAGTGCTAACAGGCTTTTCGTGTAAGTTTGCTTTTATCTGCCCTTTTCGATGTTTTAGTGCTGCATCGAGTTTTTTAGCTGCGCTTGCAATGGCAGGGTACATAACTTCGTTTTCCCCTTTTACCGATATGCGCGTGCCTTCGTAATTAGTGCTAATTTCAGCTTGGATTTTATGATGCTCTTTAGACAAAATAATATCGAGTGCAATAAGCGATGGAAAGTGGCTCTCGATTTTTGAAAATTTTTCGTTGATGTGCTCTCTAATAGAGTCAGTAACTTCAACATGGTGACCAGAAAGATTAATTTTCATAGGGTATCCTTTTATTTGTTACCTCATAAATAGTATTGGGGGCTATTTAGATTAACACAAGGAAAAAAGAGAGATATTTGAGGTTTATTTGCGGTTTTTGGTGATTTAAATCATGCGTTGTGCAAAGTTTATGCAAAGCCCATAGTACATGGGCTTTCAGACGTCTAGCTGTATTGATTAATCTGTGTACGAACAACAGTAGTCAGCAAAATCAGATACTTTTACTTTAAAGCTTACATTTGCATCAACATTAAACGATTCACCCGCGTTAAATGTTTTCCACTCACTTGCCCCTGGTAATAAAATATCCCATTGGCCAGCTAAAAGCTCCATGCACTCTTTTTGGTTTGTATCAAAAACAAACTCACCAGGTTGCATAAAGCCTAACGTTTTCGCTTCGCCATCACCTAAAATAACGGTACGGCTCGACACTTTTCCGTCAAAATATACATTGGCTTTTTTTACTACACTCACGTTATCGAACTTTGGCATTTTTAGCTCCTGCTATTAATTTAAGATTTTTATTTATAAATTTTATCGCACTACCTTGCCTGATAGCTTACTTTCTTGCAAGGAAAGCAGCATTGTTCAAGGTGAAGTTGCTTCATGTAAGGGCATAAAAAAACCCGCAGCATGTGCGGGTTTTTCAATTACTTACTTTATTTAATCAAAGCGATTAAAAAAGCTCGTTTGCTTTGCTTACAATGTTTGCCACTGTAAAACCAAAGTGCTCAAACAGCTCACCAGCAGGTGCTGACTCACCAAAGGTAGTCATACCTACTACTGCGCCATTTAGACCTACGTACTTGTACCAGTAGTCAGCAATACCTGCTTCTACTGCTACGCGGCGTGTAACAGATGCCGGTAATACGCTTTCTTTGTACTCTGCGCTTTGATCTTCGAAGGCATCAGTACATGGCATAGATACAACACGTACCTTTTTACCTTGGCTGCGTAGCTCAGTTGCTGAATCTTGTGCTAGTTGCACTTCAGAGCCCGTCGCAATTAAAATAATTTCAGGATTGCCGTCACAGCTAAGGATGTAACCACCCTTTTTAACATCGCTTAATTGCTGTGCGTCACGCGCTTGTTGCTCAAGACCTTGGCGAGTAAAGATTAACGATGTAGGACCGTCTTTACGCTCAATAGCTTGTTGCCATGCAATTGCCGACTCAACTTGGTCACATGGGCGCCAGTTGTATAAGTTAGGCGTTAAACGCATGCTTGCAATTTGCTCTACTGGTTGGTGAGTTGGACCATCTTCACCTAAACCGATTGAATCGTGCGTGTATACAAAAATGCTTGGTTGCTTCATTAATGCAGCCATACGTACGGCATTTTTTGCATATTCAACAAACATTAAGAACGTAGCACCGTAAGGAATAAAGCCTTTATGAAGGGCAATACCATTCATAATTGCCGACATACCAAACTCACGTACACCGTAGTAAATGTAGTTACCGCTTGCATCGTCGTGTGTTAAACCTTTAGAGCCATCCCAAATTGTTAAGTTTGAGCCTGCTAAATCGGCTGAGCCACCCATAAATTCTGGTAATAACGGACCAAATGCGTTTAATGCATTTTGTGATGCTTTACGAGACGCTGGGTTTGCTGGGTTTGCTTGTAATTGCTCAATGTACGCTTGAGATTTTTCAGCCCAATCGCCAGGCAGTTCGTTATTAATACGACGCTTATATTCAGCTGCAAGCTCTGGGTATGCTTTTGCGTATGCTGCAAATTTTTCGTCCCAGCTTGATTCAAGCTGCTGACCTTTTTCTTTGCTATCCCATTGTGCGTAAATATCATCAGGAATTTCGAACGCATCGCCAGTCCAACCTAAAAATTCGCGAGACGCTTTAATTTCTTCATCACCTAGTGGTGCACCGTGACAATCGTGGCTACCAGATTTATTAGGTGAGCCGTAACCAATAATTGTTTTACAACAAATTAGTGATGGTTTATCGGTAACGCTTTTAGCTTCTGCAATTGCAGCACTTATAGCATCGCTGTCGTGACCATCAACACCACTAATTACATGCCAACCGTATGCTTTAAAGCGAGCTGGCGTGTCATCTGTAAACCAACCTTCTACTTCACCATCGATTGAAATGCCGTTGTCATCCCAAAATGCAACAAGTTTACCCAGACCTAATGTGCCTGCAAGTGAACCAGCTTCATGAGAAATACCTTCCATAAGGCAGCCATCGCCCATAAATGCATAGGTAAAGTGATCAACAATATCGTGACCTTCGCGGTTAAACTGTGCAGCTAGCGCTTTTTCAGCAATTGCCATACCTACGGCATTTGTGATCCCTTGACCTAATGGACCCGTAGTAGTTTCGATTCCTGGTGCATAGCCATATTCAGGGTGACCTGGTGTTTTAGAATGCATTTGACGGAAGTTTTTAATTTCGTCCAGTGGTAAGTCGTAACCACTTAGGTGCAATAGAGAATAGATAAGCATTGAACCGTGGCCGTTTGAAAGAATAAATCTGTCACGGTCAGCCCACTCTGGATTTGTTGGGTTGTGTTTTAGATAATCGCGCCATAATACTTCTGCGATATCAGCCATGCCCATAGGGGCTCCAGGGTGACCAGATTTGGCCTTTTGTACTGCGTCCATTGACAAGACGCGAATAGCATTTGCAAGTTCTTTGCGAGATGGCATGAATTCTCCTACCTTTATGTGTATTTGCGCGGGTATTTATGTGTTTGTTTATGCACCCAAGTAACTTGGGTTTGTTTATATAGACCATTCTTACTTATTGTGGGGGCTGTGTGCAATTAAAAACCCTATAAAAGTGAGGCATTATGAATATTTTTTAAGACCAAAAAGTTATTAGTAATTTTATTTAGACGTCTAGGCGTAAAAACACTATGCAAGGTGTTTTGTTTTCGATAAAATACGCCCCTTAATTTTTTAGCGCTAATACCGACGTTTGTGAAGCGCAATATTTGTGAGCAGAAATACAATGGCAAAACATTTATTTACTTCTGAATCAGTTTCTGAAGGTCATCCGGATAAAATCGCCGATCAAATCTCTGATGCGGTACTTGATGCTATCCTAGAGCAAGATTCTCATGCCCGTGTTGCGTGCGAAACTTACGTAAAAACAGGTATGGTTATGGTTGGTGGTGAAATCACTACTAGCGCATGGGTTGATATTGAAGAAATTACACGTAAAACAGTACGTGAAATTGGCTACACGCATTCAGACATGGGTTTCGATGCTGATTCATGTGCAATTTTAAACACTATTGGTAAACAGTCTCCTGACATTAACCAAGGTGTTGACCGTACTAGCCCAGAAGAACAAGGTGCTGGCGACCAAGGTCTTATGTTTGGTTACGCATGTAACGAAACAGAAGTGCTAATGCCTGCGCCAATTACTTACTCACACCGTTTAGTACAGCGCCAAGCGCAAGTACGTAAAAGCGGCGAGCTTAACTGGTTACGTCCAGATGCAAAATCTCAAGTTACTTTTGCATACGAAAATGGTAAGCCAGTAGGTATTGATGCAGTAGTACTATCTACTCAGCACAGCGAAGACATTTCACAAAAAGATTTAGTAGAAGCGGTGATGGAAACTATCATCAAGCCGGTACTTCCTGCAGAGCTTATTACAAACGCGACTAAATTTTTCATTAACCCAACAGGTCGCTTTGTAATTGGCGGACCAATGGGCGATTGTGGTTTAACAGGTCGTAAAATCATCGTTGATACATACGGTGGTATGGCTCGTCACGGTGGTGGTGCTTTCTCTGGTAAAGATCCATCAAAAGTTGACCGCTCAGCTGCATACGCTGCACGTTACGTTGCTAAAAACGTAGTTGCGGCTGGCCTTGCTGATAAATGTGAATTACAAGTTTCTTACGCAATCGGTGTTGCAGAGCCTACATCTATCAGCGTTGAAACGTTTGGTACAAGCAAGTTAGAAGAAAGCCGTTTAATCGAGCTTATTCGTGAACACTTTGACCTGCGCCCTTACGGCTTAATTCAAATGCTTGATTTAGAGCGCCCTATCTACCTTCCTACAGCGGCTTACGGCCACTTTGGTCGCGACGAATTCCCTTGGGAACGTACAGATAAAGCTGATGCACTTCGTGCAGCTGCTGGCCTTTGATTGGCTAAGTAAATATAAAAAAAGCGCCAATTGGCGCTTTTTTTATATGTAAACTAATTGAGTAAAAGCAGCTTTAAAAGCTACTTTTAAATCTATTAATCCATTCCTTTAGTAAGTAACTGCCACGCTGTAGCCATATACTTATTATAAGCTTGCTCTGTTGCTACATCAATTGGTTCAAAAGGCTGCGGCTTAAGTGGTACTAAGTTAATCCGATCCTCTGGTTCAACTTTTTGATACTCATACATTGACGAAAAATCACCACGCCAAAGCTGTTCTGGTTTACGCACAGTTTGAAAACCAAATACAGTACGATCTTTAGGTTGATTTAATAGTGACTGGCCCATGCTATAAAATGTCGTATTTTGCGGTGCTATTAAGTTTAATAATGTAGGTGCAATATCCATATGGCTCGCTAATTGATCGCTAGATACCCAGTTTGGATTTACACCTTTACCATAAATAACAAGCGGTACATGTGTTAGTTCATATAGATCTGGGCGATGATGTAAATAACGGCGACTATAGTGATCACCTGTAATTACAAATAATGCATCTGGGTAGTGCTGCTCCATTTTACGAACAAATTGACCAAGCATTTTATCGGCATACCATAAATGCCCTAATACGTAAGGGTCTAATAAGTCATCATCTAAAGCTTGAATTTCCTTTGGATAGTCAGCAACTGATTTTAAAGGATACCCATACTTATCTAAATCTAAGTTAAATGGTCCGTGGTAACTCCCACTCATGATTAAGTTAAAACTTTTTTCATCTGTTTTAGTATCGACTAAATCAAATAACTGACCATCATCAATTCCCCACACACCAGCACTTCCTTTACCTCCAGTGTCTGCAGCCGAAAATACTTTATCAGCTCCTTGTGAAAGCACATATTCGCCTATATTTTGCCATGACAGCAAGCCGCCATAATAAAATCGACTTTGATAACCTAGTTGCTCAAGTTGATTAAATATTGATAACTTACTCGCTGGTTTTTGTGGTCCAATACGGCTCATATTAACGCCCGAAAACGCTATACCAGACATAAGGCTAGATAGCGAATTCATAGTACTGCTTGCTGCAGGTAACACATTATTTAAATATATACCTTTACTAGCTAAATTACGTAGTTCATTAGTTAAATTGAGCGATGTATATTTTTGCTGTAACGGCCAAGCATCATAACTTTCCATAACAATAAAAAACACTTGTGAAGGTGCCGCTAACATTGGCGCACTGGTTTTTTTCTCAAGCGTCGTTAAAGGGTTATCTATGTCAGGTGCATTTTTTTGTAAGTAAGGATTGTGACCATTTAAACCAAAACTTTGTAAATCATTATAATCTTTAATGGCATATATAAAGCTTCGAAACGGATTTATTACAAGATTATTTACAAAAGCATCTGTCGTTACTGCTGACCATTTTCGAGAAGCAGGACGAGTTTCAAATGATCCTCTTATTGCACAAACAAATAAAACAATAATCAATGCAACTAAAATCGTACGCTTTAATATATTAGTCGTGAAAAGATGGTTGATAGCACTATAGCTTTTCCTATCAACTAGTTTATTTATTTTAAATGCTATCGCTAATAAAATAACTAAACTAAGTAGGCTACCCCACGGTTTATATTGCTCGATTACAGTTAATGCAATTGCCTGTTGATCGTCATTTAGCCCTTCGAACATAAAAAAGTTAAACTGGCTTCCATATTCAGCAATGTAAGTAATACTCGTTATACATAGTATTGTTGACGTAATGAAGAATATTAGACTTGTATATATACGTGCTTTTCTAACCCATTGTCCTAAACGCAGAGGCTGTAAAATACAGTTTAAAATAAAAACAATACTAAAACAGACTCCCGTCGCGGCAGAATCAAATGCTAGACCCGCTTTTAATGTCGCGATTATTGAATCAATATCTAGTTCGGAAGTTATACGATCACTAAAGTGAATTAAAAAGAAAATCCGAAAGCCCATAAAAAGTAGTACACCAGCAAACCAAAGAGTGGCGATACGTCCGCTTTCTTTTACAAATTCTAGCCAGCGACTAGATGGAAGTGTGTGTGTGTTTAGCAAAATCCTGTACCTAATATATTATACCCCTAGGAAAACAATTTTACTTGTTTAAGCTATTTCAACAAGGAAATAGCTGTAACTACTTGTAATTAAAGAATAAATTTTACATATAAAATATTCTATTCACATTTAATTGCAAGTAATGGAATATTCTATTGAAATACTAATCAACTTTTTTTGTAAGTCATCTTTTGGGAAATAGATACGTTTAACAATTTTATTTTACATAGAGATACATTTATAAAGGGGTTCGGTTTATACTCGCTTCATTATAAAGCTTTAGGGATAGTTAAATGGCCGATAACTTTCGCGTTATATTTGCAGGACTTGCCGATAACGTTGACATAAAAACAGCGTGCGCAAACTTAGCTGCAAAATTAAAAACGTCAGATGAAAAAGTAGCTCTTTTTTTTAAAGGTAAGCCGCTATTTGCGCCAAGCGATAAAGACAAAGCGTTAAAACAGAGTAAGTTATTAGCAAGCTTAGGTATTAAAAGTAAGCTGCAAGCTGTTTCAAACACCATTCAAAATAGCTCCTCCGCAGCTGCAAATAACAACCAACGTGATGAACGTATTTTTGATGCTCTAGATTACATCACTAGCAGCTTAATACGTCTTGAAGAAAAGCTAGATGAGCTAGAGCAACGCCTTCCTGAAGCTCAATTAAAAACACCAGACGAAAGTGTAGACGAATGGCAAAATGACGACCTAATGCTAGATGAGGATTTAGCACCTCCTAAAAAACGCAGTAACTTACTTTTATATTCATTGATTGCAACTGCCACAATTTTGCTAGTCGTACTGGCTGTTTTTTTAATTTTTCCCGATTTATTCTCTTTTTAAGAATGGCTAATTAGTTTAATGAGCAATAAACGCGCACAAATAAGAGCTGAAATTCGTAACACCCGTAAAAACTTGTCAAATAATCAGCAAATAATTGCTGCGCAATCGCTAAAAATGAATTTTATTCAACACTTAAAAAGCGAAAAAACAACGAGTCCTAAGCATATTGCCATTTATTTAAGTAACGACGGAGAACTAGACACTTCATTGTTAATTAAAGAATTATGGAACTTAAACCATGTTGTTTATCTACCTATAATACACCCATTTAATGGCGCTAATTTACTATTTCAGCGCTATGAGAAAAACTCACCCATGAGGGCAAATCGCTATGGTATCTTGGAGCCTAAGCTGAACTGCTCTCAAATATGCCCATTACCAGCGCTTGATTACATCCTTATGCCGTTAGTTGCATTTGATAAACAAGGTAATCGCCTAGGAATGGGAGGTGGGTTTTACGACCGGACATTGGCGCGTTTACATGAACAAAATTGGCAAAAACCACAACTAATTGGCCTTGCACATGAATGCCAAAAAGTTGATGTTCTACCAATCGAGTCGTGGGACGTACCACTTAAAACCATTATCACCCCAGATAAAACATACTGTTGGTAACATTTAATTTTGGTTACTAACCGCATATTTCTGACATACATGAGCACATAGCAATGACACAAGACGAATTAAAAAAAGCAGCTGCCTGGGCAGCACTCGAGTTTGTAAAAGAAAACACCATTGTAGGTGTCGGTACAGGCTCTACTGTTAATCACTTTATTGATGCCCTTGGCTCTGTAAAGGACACTATTGTAGGCGCTGTATCAAGCTCAGAAGCGTCAACTGCACGTTTGGAAGCGTTAGGTATTGAAGTGTTCGAACTTAATAACGTTGATGCTTTAGATGTATACGTTGACGGCGCTGACGAAATTAACGCTCAAAACGAAATGATTAAAGGCGGCGGCGCAGCGCTAACACGTGAAAAAATAGTAGCAGCAGTTGCAAAACAGTTTGTGTGTATTGTTGATGACACAAAGCTGGTAGATACATTGGGCGACTTCCCGCTTCCGGTAGAAGTTATTCCAATGGCGCGCAGCTACGTTGCACGAAAATTATTAAAACTTGGTGGTGACCCTGTTTATCGCCAAGGCGTAGTTACCGATAATGGTAACGTTATATTAGATGTATTTAACTTAAAAATTACCAATGCCAAACAACTTGAAACACAAATAAATTCAATTGTTGGCGTAGTTACCAACGGCCTATTTGCGATGCGAGGTGCTGATAAAGTGATTATCGGTACCAAAAATGGGCCACAAATAAAATAGGATGAGGTTATGAGTAAGGTATCGTTAGCAAAAGACAAAATTAAAATTCTCTTGCTTGAAGGTGTTCACCAAAGCGCAGTTGAAACGCTAAAACGTAACGGTTACAGCAATATCGACTACGTTAAAACATCCTTACCTGAGGACGAGCTTAAAGAGCGCATTAAAGATGTTCACTTTGTAGGACTTCGTTCTCGTACTCATATTAACCAAGCCGTATTAGACTCAGCTGAAAAGCTAGTTGCTATTGGTTGTTTTTGTATTGGTACAAACCAAGTTGACTTAGATGCAGCACGCGAACGTGGTATTGCTGTATTTAACGCTCCATTTTCTAATACTCGTTCAGTTGCTGAACTTGTACTTGGCGAAATACTACTTTTATTACGTGGTATTCCAGAGCGTAACGCAGCGGCTCATCGTGGTGGCTGGTTAAAAACAGCAAATGGTTCGTTTGAAGCACGTGGTAAAACATTAGGTATTATTGGCTACGGTCACATTGGTACTCAGCTAGGTATTATGGCTGAAAATATCGGTATGAACGTGGAGTTTTACGATATCGAAGACAAGTTATCACTGGGTAATGCAACACAAGTTCATAACCTTACTCAGCTGTTACAACGCTCTGATATTATTAGCTTACATGTACCAGAAACACCGCAAACTAAAAACCTTATTGGTACAGCAGAACTTGCAGTTATGAAGCAGGGGTCTATTTTGATCAATGCATCACGCGGAACTGTTGTTGATATTGATGCCCTTGCAGAAGCGCTTACAGAGAAAAAACTAAGTGGTGCAGCAATTGATGTGTTCCCTACTGAGCCAAAATCTAACGATGAAGAATTTGTATCGCCACTGCGCCAATTCGACAATGTTATTTTAACGCCGCACATTGGTGGTTCTACACAAGAAGCGCAAGAAAACATTGGTATTGAAGTAGCGGGTAAATTGGCTAAATACTCAGATAATGGCTCAACTATTACTGCGGTTAACTTCCCTGAAGTATCGCTACCTGAGCTTGCTAATCGTAGCCGTTTATTACACGTACACCACAACCGCCCAGGTGTACTAACGCAAATTAACCAAGCGTTTGCACAGCACGGTATTAATATTGCTGCGCAATACCTACAAACAGACGCATCTATTGGTTATGTAGTTATTGATGTTGATACAGATCAATCTGAAGTAGCACTTAAAGAACTAAGCGCTGTTGAGGGTACAATTAGAGCACGTATCTTACATTAACCATTCTTTGATATTAAAAAAGGGTCCTTATGGACTAATGCCAGTCAGTTAAGCTGACTGGCATTTTTCTTTTTATGGGGATACTTAGATGGTTTTGGCTTAACCCATCGGGGATATCTTCTATCCTCTCGTCTAGCTGGAAGCTTAAATAAGAC
>NZ_JADYXA010000026.1:0-53613 GCF_015864495.1 Pseudoalteromonas sp. SWYJZ98
AAAGCGGGGAAACCAATTTAGCAGCACGACTGTCTAACTAAACTTTCTTTACTACAGTGTTTTGTCGCTCACCCCCGCCAAAGCGGGGAAACCAATTTAGCAGCACGACTGTCTAACTAAATTTTTTTTGCTACAGCGTTTTGCCGTTCACCCCCGCCAAAGCGGGGAACCCAACTTAGTAGCACAACAGGCTAACTAATTTTTTATGAACTAATTGTATATTTTTATTATTCTCCATTTACCACGGAGACTGCAGAGGAATAACATTGCTAACCTCTTATGTTTCGAACTTTAAATGCTCCTGTTTTATAATGCAAGCCTTTAGTTGTTTTTAATTTAAAAATAACACGAACGGCAATATTTGTAGGTTTTTAATGGTTTTTTCGAAGTAGATAGGTATTTTTAATTGCAATGTTTAAATTTAGTCCAGTCGTTTTATTAACATTAAAAGCAAAATTACACTGTATTTTTGTTTTTTTAAGTGTTTTTTTATAAAGGGAGCATCATCTCGCTCCCAGATATCAGTAATACGATTCATATGGCTTTACTTTATTAAAATATAGAGAAAGTAAAGCCAGCAAATTTACGCTAGCTACATTTCTAATTCCCAGCTTATCAGGGTGGAGCGAACCATATTTATTACGAAATATAGTGAACGCTGTGATTTAACATGTATGTAGTCTGGGTCTGCGGTAATTTCGCGCTCACAGTCACTAGATTCATAGATTGGAGAGTTTGATTCATACCACATTTCATAAGAAGTTTCACCAATTTCGTCTTCATAGATTGTATCTATTAGGTCATACTCAAAAATACGTAGGCTGAACTTATTAAGCATATCGCAGAAGAGGTCTGCATTGCTTTCGGTTGCAGCCAATGGTGACGGCCACAGCTTAGTACCATTTCCATTACCCTGAATGAAAACTTCGTTTGCAGGATAAATAAATGTATCTGCCTGTCCACAACTTTCTTCGGACATTGTTTCAGACGATGTTTGTTCTGCACTTAATACTGCTTCTGGCAACGTTAACATTTCCTCGTTCAGGGGCTCATTTTGTCCATAATCGTTGGACGACAAAGCCTTTAATGCTTGCTCCCAAGTTAAATTCATTTCACTTTGAGCAATTTCATCTAGTGCTTGGTTTAAAGGGATTGCCATTGCTTTTTTTAGTTTTTTTGCATCTTTTTTGGCGCGAGAAATAGACAGGCCAGAAGGAAAGTATTGTTCTAACTGATTCATAGTGTAAACCTTAAATATGCTTACGTCCGCCCACTAACATTACGCATGTTAAATGTTTAACTATTTTTATTTGATAGTATGATTATCCGACAGGACTGCGCTTAAAGTGGGCGAAACGAGCTCATCAGTAAAGCTCTGAAAAGATTATTAAATAAATTAAATAGGATCCCACCTCTTTTATTCAAACGCATAAAAAGGCTGTATTGGCATAAAACAAGCCAGCTAAGCTTTTAAATAATTTACCAATCCATTTGTATTAATCTTTGTATAAAAAAGAATGTTAAGTAGCTATTTTTTATGGGTAAATTATATTATTTAATGTAATATACTTTACAAAGTAACAATATGAGCAAACGGACTGTGAATATACTTCTTTCTTGGCTGGGCACCAAAGACATTGATAATATGCTCGATGGTGAAAAAAATGCTTCAATTTCAACTCTCGCTACTAACTCTCAAACTCCTTTTGATAAAATTGTAATACTCTCTAATCACCAGCATAAGTATTGGGAAAAGTTTGAAGACTTTGTAAAAAAGCGAATGGCTACAATTGGAAAACCATATCATGATATTCAGGTACATAAAGCTAATATTGTTAGCCCAATTGATTATGAGTCTATTCACCAAGTAACAGCGCTTTGGATCAATAAATTAAGTGAAGAGGCAGATTCCTTATCAATAAATCTGACCTCTGGCACGCCTGCAATGACCACTTTATCTGTGCTTATCGGTAAAGGTAAATCGAACGTTCAATTCCTTCAAGCATCTCCAAAAAATGAGTTGCTACACGTTGATATCCCCATTGATTTTGGCCAAGAGTATGTAAAGTCGGCATCTAAAAACATAGCGAATACGGCAACCTCTGAGCCTAAAATTGAACAGGCTTTTTCAAAACTCACTGCAAAATCAGTGCAAATGCAAAATGTAGTCAACAAAGCTAAAAAAATTGCAGCCTCAGAAGTGCCCGCACTTATTCTTGGTGAAACCGGAACTGGTAAAGAGCTAATGGCCACAGCCATTCATAAAGGAAGCTTGCGAGCAAATAAGCCATTAAAAGTAATTAACTGCGGAGCATTTGCAGAAAACCTCGTTGACTCAACCTTGTTTGGTCATAAAAAAGGGGCCTTCACTGGAGCTGAAAAAGACCACCCAGGGCTTTTTGAACAGGCCGACGGCGGTACTTTATTTTTAGATGAGGTTGGTGAATTAACCCCCGAAATTCAAGTAAAGCTTTTAAGGGCATTACAACAAGGCGAGATCAACCGTTTAGGTGACACCCAAACCACTAATGTCGATGTTCGAGTTATTGCAGCCACACATAAAGATTTATCAAAGCTAGTAGAAGAAGGTAAGTTCCGCGAAGACTTATTTTATCGCTTAGCAGTGGGTATTATACAAATGCCAGCACTACGAGAGCGCATTGAAGATACCACAGTTATTGTTAATCAACTTGTAGAGCAAATAAATAAAGCAGGTAGCAAACATCCCGACTACATAAGTAAAAATATTTCCGAAAAGGGAATAAAGTTTATTTTATCTCAGCCGTGGCAAGGTAATATTAGAGAGCTGTGGAGTACATTAAACCGTGCATTTTTATGGTCTGACTCACAAACAATAACTGAAAATGACTTATCAAGTGCCATGATTAATCGTGCTAAAAATGAAAGCTTTACAGATGTTACGCTGTCATACGACGATAAATTAGATATTACGCAGTTAGTTGATAAATATAAAAAAGCTTATGTTTTAGCTGCTTTAAAAGCAAGTGGAAATGTTAAAAGCCACGCGGCCCAAATGCTTAACTTAAAAGATCACCAAACGCTTAGCAATTGGATGAAGCGCTTAAACATCAAACACGAAAAATAAAAAGGACAATAGTGTTGGTATATAAGTTGCCAATACCTATTGAGTAAAAGGAGAAGTAGCCAGTGAAAAAATCAAACTTTGAATTCTTAAAAGGTGTGAACGATATTCTTTACCGCATAGCGTTTGCTGCGGAAAAGAATTTTCCTGACGATCCTAATACCACATTAGTAAAACTGCGCATGTTTGGAGAAGCGTCAGCCAAACACATTGCTAAACTTCTTGATTTAGAGCTTCCCCCTACGCAGGTTGACCTTATCAGAGAGCTTGCAAAAATATCGTGGGTTGATGACACCATAATCAATATTTTTCATATGCTGCGTAAAGTAGGTAATCAAGCTGTTCACGACTACCACAACGATTTAGACGATGCCGAAATGGCACTGCGTTTAGCATTTCGTTTAAGTATTTGGTACTACCGACTAATTAATAAAGACGTTGATTTTGCAGCGCCTATATTTGTACTACCAGATGGCCAACAAGAAAACGAATACCAACACCAAGTAACAGAGCTAAAGCAAGCGCTACAACAAGCATTAAATAGTAACGCGCAAACCGACACAGAACTTGCTCAAAACAAAAATCAACTTACCGCACTAAGTGGCTATATTGCTATTTTAGAAGGCAAGCAGCAAGAAACCGAGCAGCAAACACAAGACCGAGTAAACGCGCTTGAAGCACAGCTACAAGCCAAAGAAGCAGAGCTTGCACAAAAAACACAAGCAGAGCGCAAAGCATACAAGCAAGAAATCACTCAGCGTGCAGCAGCGCGCCGCTTAGACCTATCAGAAAAAGAAACGCGCTTTCTTATTGATCAGCAACTGCGTGATGCAGGCTGGGCTGCCGACACACCCGTATTAAATTATGCAAACGGTACGCGCCCACAAATAGGTAAAAACTTAGCTATAGCAGAGTGGCCAACCGATACCGACGAAACAGGTAAAACAGGCTTTGCCGACTATGTATTGTTTGTGGGTTTACAACCGGTAGGGGTTGTTGAGGCTAAAAAAATAAATACCGATGTATGCGGCAAATTAGCAGAGGCGCAGCGCTACAGTATTTACTTTAACCTTGAACATTTAAACGCCGAAATTCAAGCGCGAGCTGCAAACGAAGCAGAGCATCAAAAAGTAGCAGAGCAACTACAAACTCAAAACAGCTACCAAATTACGTGGAAAGAATCCAAAGAGCCAAACGCAAGAAGCTATAAAATACCGTTTGTATTTTCAACAAACGGGCGAGAGTACCGTCGCCAGTCATTAAGTAAAAGCGGTATTTGGTATCGCGATGTTCGTAAAGTGAGTAACCAAGCTAAAGCATTACCTGCATGGCATACACCAGGCGAACTAAAAGCTAAGCTCGATGGCAACATAGATGCCGCGCAGCAATGGCTCGAAACTAACGAACCAACTGGCTTAGGTCTTCGTTATTTTCAAAAAGAGGCTATAACAGCCACCGAGCAAGCCATTAAAAAAGGCCAGCAAAATATACTACTTGCTATGGCAACCGGTACAGGTAAAACCCGTACCGCTATTGCGCTTATGTACAGGTTAATTCAGTCACGCCGATTTAATCGTATTTTGTTTTTGGTCGATAGGCGCTCATTGGGTGAGCAAGCATTAAACTCATTTGATGACACTCGCATAAACGATGTGCCTTTTAACACCATATTTAATATAAAAAGCCTGACCGATAAGTTTCCGTCAGACGCAACTAAAATACATGTATCAACTATTCAATCGCTAGTTAAGCGCACGCTACAAAGCGATGAATTTATGCCTGTAGAGCGCTACGACTGCATAATAGTAGACGAAGCACACCGTGGTTATATTCTTGATAAAGAACAAACCGATGGCGAAATGGAGTTTAGAAACCAGCTCGATTATGTATCAACGTACCGCAGAATACTTGACCATTTTGATGCAGTAAAAATAGGGCTTACTGCAACACCTGCATTACATACAACCGATATTTTTGGTTTGCCTGTGTATCGTTATAGCTACCGCAAAGCGGTGATAGACGGCTACTTAATAGACCAAGCACCGCCTATAAAAATTATTACTAAATTAAACCAAAACGGCATTTACATAGATAAAGGCTCAGAGGTAACACGCTTAACCTCTCAAGGGGAGCTAATTCAAGATACCCTTGAAGATGAACGCGACTTTGAAGTAGCCAGCTTTAACCGCGATATTATTGCATCAAACTTTAATAAAATAGTTGCCGAATCACTCGCAACAAAGCTCGACCCAACAGGTAAGCAAAAAACACTCATATTTTGTGTAAACAACACCCATGCCGATAACATGGTGATTGAGCTGCGTGAGGCTTTTAAAAAGCATTATCCAAACCTTGAGCACGACGCCATTATAAAAATAACCGGCGAAAGCGATAAAGATCCTAAAAAAATACAAAGTATGATCACCCGCTACAACAAAGAACGTTTACCTAATATTGTGGTAACGGTAGACCTACTCACTACAGGGATAGACGTACCGAGTATTTGTAACCTCGTATTTTTACGTAAAGTAAAAAGCCGTATTTTGTACGAGCAAATGAAAGGGCGTGCCACACGTTTATGCCCAGAGGTTGGCAAAGTTAACTTTACCATTTACGATGCCGTCGATTTATACGACTCGCTAGAATCGGTAGATACAATGCCCCCAGTCGTTGTGCGTCCAAAAGTAGAGTTAAACACCTTAGTAAACGAAATAACCGACTCACAAACTTATAAAACACTCGAAGCCGATGGTCGCTCGTTTGCACACCACAGCCACGAGCAACTCGTGGCTAAAGTACAGCGCATTGTCGGTCATGGTGTATTTAATCAAGATAAATCAGCCCAAATAGACCAATCAATAAAACGCTTAGATACCGTATTGGCCGGTGCTGCCGGTTGCGACTTTGCAAGCCTTGCACAAACCCTAAAAACTAAAGGGCCAGAGCAAAGCGCTGAAATTTTTACTCAACTTCCAAAGCTGGTCGAAAACCTAGAGCATCTTAAAAAGCAAATAAACGAGCTACGCCACGAGCCTATTTTTACCGACATAGAAGACGAGCTAATAGAATTTAAAGAAGGCTATGGCGATTACGACAACGCCGAAGACTTTTTAGACGCGTTTGACAAACTCGTTGAGCAAAGCGAAAACAGTCAAGCTGCACTACAAACCGTTATCACCAAACCTAAAGACTTAACCCGTAAAGCATTAATAGAGCTACAAGAGTGGTTTGATGCGCAATCGTTTGACGAGTCAACACTTAGGGTTGCATGGAAAAAAACCACCAACCAAGATATTGCCGCACGGTTAATAGGGCATATTCGCCGCGCAGCACTCGGCGATGCATTACTCCCGTTTGATGAGCGTGTAAATAACGCACTGGCTAAAATAAAGCAGCAAAAACCGTGGAGTAACGAACAGCTACAGTGGTTAGAGCGCTTAGCCAATAGCTTAAAAGAGCAAGTAGCCATTGACGACGACACCTTTAAAACCGGTAATTACCGCCGCCGAGGTGGTAAGCGCAAGCTCGATGCTATTTTTAATAACGAGCTTAACCAAGTGCTAGAACAATTTAATAACTATATGTGGGAGCAACCTGCTTAATTAATGTAGGTCGGGCTTTAGCCCGAAAAATTATTAAGCAATATTAAATGTTAGCCTAAAGGCCAACCTACAAACGGTGTAGGTCGGGCTTTAGCCCGACAAAATAGAGGGTGGAATTATGTCATGGAATGACTTAAGAAAAGGACGATATTCACAAGCAAGTGCAGAATATTTTATAACTTTTAATACTCATAATAGGTTATCAATATTTGAAGATGTTAAAATTGCACGTTTGTTTTGCCAACACATCGCTGTAAATGAACAAAAGCATCAGTGTAAATGGTTAACGTGGGTATTGATGCCAGATCACTTTCATGGCTTGTTAAGGTTAGGTGAGAAGGAGCAGCTATCAAAGGTGATAGCAGAATTAAAAGGCACCACAGCGTATAAAATAAATGCTGAATTAGGCCGTAAAGGAAAATTATGGCAAACATCGTTTTATGATCATGCTTTACGTGAAGAAGAGAATAGAAAGAATATCGCACGGTATATAGTTGCTAACCCATTAAGAAAAGGGCTAGTTAAAGATATAAAGAATTATCCATATTGGAATTCAATATACCTGTAGGTCGGGCTTTAGCCCGACAAGCTATTAAACAATATTAAAATGTTAGCCTAAAGGCCAACCTACAAATAAAGGTGTAGGTCGGGCTTTAGCCCGAAAATTATTGAACAATATTAAAATGTTAGCCTAAAGGCCAACCTACAAATAAACGATGTAGGTCGGGCTTTAGCCCGACAAGCTATTAAGCAATATTAAAATGTTAGCCTAAAGGCCAACCTACAAATAAACACTGTAGTTCGGGCTTTAGCCCAACAAGTTATTAAGCAAAATTAAATTTTGGCCTAATGGCCAACCTACAAATGAAGAGACACTATGAACAACAATGATTTAGTAGCCAAACTTTGGAAAATGTGTGACACCCTGCGCGATGGCGGCGTGTCGTATCAAAACTACGTAAACGAGCTGGCCACATTGCTGTTTTTAAAAATGACCGAGCAAACAGGCACCGAAACCGACCTACTACCACAAGGCATGCGTTGGAACGACCTAAAAGGCAAAATAGGGCTCGACCAATTACAGTTTTACCGCAACATGCTAGTACAGCTAGGTAACGACAAACACGCCATTGTGCGTGCTATATTCCAAAACGTAAATACCACCATTACCAATGCAGGGCAGCTTACAGAGCTTGTAACCACAATGGATAGCCTAGATTGGTACGAAAGCGGCGATGGCGAGAATGTTGTTAAAACCCGTGACGACTTTGGCGACATGTACGAAGGCTTATTGCAAAAAAACGCCAACGAAACTAAATCGGGCGCTGGCCAGTACTTTACGCCAAGGCCACTAATAGAAACAATGGTGCGTTTACTACAGCCACAACCGCGCGAAATCATTCAAGATCCCGCAGCGGGCACCGCAGGCTTTTTAATCGAGGCCGACAAATACATTAAAAGCCAAACCAACGATTTAGACGACCTAGACGACGAAACCCAAGAATTCCAAATGAAGCGTGCCTTTGTTGGGCTTGAGCTAGTACCTGAAACCCGCCGCCTTGCATTAATGAACTGTTTATTACACGACATTGAAGGCAATGACGAACTAGGCGGTGCTATACGCCTTGGTAACAGCTTAGGTAACGATGGCGAAAACCTGCCAAAAGCCAATGTAATACTTACAAACCCACCGTTTGGCTCGGCAAGCAGCACTAATATTACCCGTACCTTTGTATACCCAACATCAAACAAGCAACTGTGTTTTATGCAGCATATATACAATAGCCTTGAACCAGGTGGTCGTGCGGCAGTGGTAATACCCGATAACGTATTATTTGAAGGTGGCAGAGGCACTGAAATACGCACCGACTTAATGCACAAATGTAACCTACACACAATTTTACGCCTACCTACCGGTATATTTTACGCTGCGGGTGTTAAAACTAACGTGTTGTTTTTTCAAAAAGGCACGCCGCAAAATCCAAACCAAGATAAAGACTGTACAACAAACACCTGGGTGTACGACTTACGTACTAACATGCAAACCTTTGGTAAACGCAGCCCATTTACTCATAAATACCTCGAAAACTTCGAACAGGTATACAACCCTGTAGGTTGGGCTTTAGCCCAAAAAGGCAATGAAGGTTCTACAGGCTGCCAAAGCCTTAAAGAAATGCTCGATTCGCGCGAAGAAGGCGTTTACAATATTTTAGGTTGTACTACACCTATCAATGATGAAGATATTAAAAACACTGACAACTCTGAGCTAATAGAAAACGCTCGCTGGCGCAAATTCTCACGTGAGTTTATTAAAGCTAAAAACGACAGCTTAGATATAACATGGCTTAAAGATAACTCAGTAACCGATGCTGCAAATTTGCCTGAGCCTGATGTATTAGCGACTCAAGCGATGACAGAACTGACCGAAGCGCTACGAGAAATGAACCAGCTGATGATAGATCTTGGCGCAAGTGACCAAGCTGAGGGGCAAGTTGCTTTGTTGGCTGAAGAATTTGGGCTAGAGAAAAAAGTCATTGAGGGGGCTGAGTAATGACTCAACAGGAAGAGATCAAATTACCTAAGGGCTGGGTTGAAGCTCCTTTAGAAGAAATTGCCAAGTGGGGAGCAGGTGGAACACCAAAAAGAAGTGAAACTTCTTATTACGGTGGCGATATCCCTTGGGTAAAAACTGGTGATCTCGGTCCAAGAAGATTAAAAGTAGCTTCTGAGCATATCACTGAACTAGGTGTTAAAAATTCTAGCGCGAAGCTTTTCACCAAAGGGTCAGTTGCAATAGCGATGTATGGTGCCACGATAGGTAAAACTTCTATCTTAGACTTTGATGCTACAACTAATCAGGCATGTGCTGTTGGTCAGCCTATAGCAGATGTTACAGATACTGAATTTCTTTACTATATACTTAAAAATGAAAAGCAAAACTTCATTGATAAAGGTAAAGGTGGAGCACAGCCAAATATTTCTCAGCAAATTATCAAAGCTCATACAATAGGTTTTCCACCACACCCCGAACAAAAGCGCATTGTTGAAAAGCTTGATAGCGTATTGGCGCAGGTCGACACCATTCAACAACGCCTTAACAACTTACCGGATATCATAAAACGTTTCCGCCAATCCGTCCTCGCCGCCGCCGTCTCCGGCAAACTCACCGAGCAATGGCGTGACTCTAGTGACATAGCACAATGGAAACAAGTTAAGTTAGGTGATGTAGGTAAAGGCTTTAATTATGGCTCTTCAACTAAATCAGAGAAAGAAGGTAGGGTTCCTGTATTGCGCATGGGGAATATTCAATCAGGAAAACTAGATTGGGAGAAGCTTGTTTATACCTCAGATCCGGATGAAATAAAGAAATATAAACTAAATAAATATGATGTTGTTTTTAATCGAACCAATAGCCCTGAACTTGTTGGAAAAACAGCAATATACCTAGGGGAGAAAGAAAGTATTTTTGCAGGGTATTTGATTAGAGTTCAAGGAAGTGAAAGACTTGATGCACTTTTTTTAAATTTTTTATTAAATAGCCCAAAGGCAAGAGCTTATTGTAGGGAAGTGAAAACAGATGGTGTGAGCCAGTCCAATATAAATGCTCAAAAGCTAAAGGCATTAGAATTTAATTTACCTCCAATGACCGAACAAACCGAAATCGTCCGTCTTGTAGAACAATACTTCGCTTTAGCCGATACCTTAGAAAAGAACCTCGCGAATGCCAAGCAGCGAGTTGATAACCTAACTCAATCGATATTAGCCAAAGCCTTTCGCGGTGAACTTGTACCACAAGACCCAAACGACGAACCTGCCGATAAGTTATTAGCGCGTATAAAAGCCGCCCGACTTGAAGCCGAAAAGCTAGAAAAAGCTGCCAAAAAGGCAGCAAAAGCCAGTAAGAAATAACACGCTATTTGTAGGTCGGCATTTATGCCGACATGGTTGCGAATAAACACCCATTGTCGGAAAAAAGCGATATATAAGCCAAAGGTTAGAAAAAACTGAATGGCTGCGGAATAAACCTAAGTAACAGGGACTTAAACAATGAGCTTTTTCAATAAGCAACAATTTGATCTTTTAAAAACGTGGGCCAAACAAAAATATCATAAAAATGATGTTGATCATCAATCGGCTTATAAAGGGCTAGCTAATATCTATAGACTAGTCGAGCAATGGACAGATAGCCTACAAACACAAGTTTTCCCCAATGGACGAATTGATATTAGAAAAAGCCCAGTTAATCAAGCTCAAAAGTTTGAAAGTTATATGTGGGGCAAGATTTACCCAAGTACAAATTCTCCTAAAGCTTTAGCTTATACCGTTGGGTTTAATACTGAAGGATTAAATATAAAAATTGATACAGTTTCTTTGAAAGGAAATGATGAAAAACGAAAAAGATATCTTGAAGTACGAGGCGAATTTACCTCATCGGGAATAGTAAGCCAATTACCAATTAATGATGCTTTAGCTCTTAGCTTAGAACAAATTGTTGAGTGGTCTACAAGCCAGATTAAAGGGTTTCAATTTACATATGAGCAATTAGCAAAAAAAATTGGTTTAAGTGACTCTAACGAGTTTCCTTATATCGAGAAATGTAACACTTCGATAGCATTTGAAAAATTCATTAATAAGAAAGGTTTAAATAAAAAAATATTTGATGATGCCATAAGAGTTATACATGAGGCGGAACCAAGATTTGACTTATACAATATTAATCAAGAGTCATCTCCTTTACGTTTTGGAAGTAAAGATAATACGAAAAAGCCAGGTAAAGTGGCAGGAATGTTTGTTATTGAAAAGGGGCAACTAAATTTATATTTTACTAAGCGATACGACCGTGAAGAAGCGAAAAAAATTCCTCTCAATCTAGACTTGAAGTCGAATGAAGCTTTAATCAATGAAGTATTGAAAGGGCAGCTAGCTACTTTTCAAGAGAACGGATTATGTGGTGATTCTCGTTGGCCAACATTTTATGGTGAAGTAGAAAGTATTAGTGATGATGGTAATAAAGATGGTGGTCCACTAGGTGCTCACTCCCCACTAAATCAGATCCTTTACGGGCCACCAGGTACAGGAAAAACCTACCACTGTATTGAAGCAGCTGTTAAAGCTGCCGACCCCTTACTTCACAAGTCAATTGTTGATAACACCGTTGAATCTGATGATTTAACGGTTAGAGAAAAGCTTGAAAACGCGTATAAGTTATTGGTTGCCAAAGGCCAAATTCGCTTTGTTACCTTTCATCAGAGTTATGGTTATGAAGAGTTTGTTATTGGATTAACCGCCAGAACTAAAGGTAAACAGTTAACATATTTTGAAAAGGATGGTGTTTTTAAAGAAATATGTGATGAGGCTAAAACCTATCGGGAAACAATCACTGTCAAAAGTAGTGAGTCTTTCATTACATGCTGGCAAGCATTTGTTGAAAAATTTAGTGAAGTTGAAACAGGTATTGAAATTCAAACAGTAAGTGGGAAATCATCTATAAATGTTTACGATATTGATAATGATGTCATTCGTTTCGATAAAAAAATAGGTACGTCAGTTCACTCATTAAATGTTAAAACACTCAAAGCCATATTTGATAAAAAACGCGTGATTAAAGGTGGGCTAGAACCTTATTACGCTGCAATGATTAAATATATAAAGTCACTTGCAGATGATAATTCTAATACCCATATTGAACGTAAAAATTATGTGTTAATTATTGATGAAATCAACCGAGGCAATATCTCAAAAATATTTGGTGAATTAATTACTTTAATTGAACCGTCAAAGCGTTTAGGTGCTAAAGACGAATTAGAGGTTATTTTACCTAATTCGGAAGAGCCATTTTCAGTACCTGATAACTTATATTTAATTGGAACTATGAATACGGCTGATAGATCACTAGCGATGATGGATACTGCATTGCGTCGCCGTTTTGATTTTATAGAAATGATGCCACAGCCAGAATTGTTTAAAGGTAAAGAAGTTAAAGGTATTGACCTTGAGCTGCTACTTAAAACAATGAACAAGCGTATTGAGGTGCTTTACGACCGAGAACATACATTAGGGCATGCTTTTTTAATCCCTGTTTTAGACGCTTTTAATAGTGACGATAATGCTGAAGAAAAAGCCTTTACTGAACTTAAAAACACGTTCAAAAATAAAATCATCCCGCTACTTGAAGAGTATTTTTTTGAAGACTGGAATAAAATTCGCTTAGTATTAGGTGACAACCGAAAAGAAAAAAGTGAATTAGAACAATATATTTTTGTGAAGTCGAAAAACGAAAAATATACTGATATTTTTGGTGAAAATCATGGCTTAGAAACCTACGAAGACACAAAAACCACATACACCTTAGCTGATTTTAACGTTCAAGGTTCAGTATGGAATAAGCCGACAGCCTATCAAACTATTTATGACGATACATTGCTTAAAAGCCCAGCGAACACTAGTGATGATGCAGGTGAAGTTACATCCTCGAGTGCTCAGTAATGCCGGAAGTAAAAAAGCAAACTACTGTTTTTGAGTTTGGGTATTTGGGCTTTTGTGAAAAAGCTCAAATGTCTAGTCGGGTAGAGGTTATTCCACAAAGTGCATATGACTATTTAAAAAGCTTATGTTTATGTGATGACTCAGAAAGTCGATTTATGCGCTTAAGGCAAGTTGATAGCTGTGAAGTATTACAAGTTAAAAACTATGCCGGTGTGATTTTTACTCCCGATGGAACCCAAATAGAAGTATTGCCTAAAGTAGCTAAAAATAGTGATGACAGCGCCTCGCGCGCGTCATTACTAATGATGCTTAAATCACTTAAGCAGTTTAGGCACTTACAAACTAATAACGCTAATTTAGCTGAAAATAAAATACCTTTACTAGAGGTTTTTATTAGCCAGTTTTTAGCCTCTGTAAATACCTTAATAAAGCGCGGGCTTAAAAGTGACTATGTACTAAAAGAAGATAACGTTGCCTTTTTAAAAGGTAAGCTTTTGGTAGGTAAACAAGTTAAGCATAACTTTATTAATAAACATAAGTTTTATGTTGAGTACGAAGAGTATTTACAAGACAGGCCGGTTAATCGATTAATACACACCGCACTTGTAAAGGTGAAAGGCTATAGCCGCAGTGCTAATAACCAAAAACTACTGCAAGAGCTGTTATTTGCTTTTGCAGACATACCACTAAGTAATAATGTAAAAAATGACTTTGCCAGCGTTAAGCTAGATAGAGGAATGAAGTATTACGAAGCCCCACTGGCGTGGACAAAGCTAATTATTGATGGGTTTTCTCCGTTAACTTTGCAGGGCAAGAGCAATGCATTTTCGTTGTTGTTTCCTATGGAAGCTGTTTTTGAAAGCTTTGTAGCTCAGTATTTAAAAAAGCATATTATAAGTTTGGGTGAGGTATCTGCCCAGGTGAGCAGTAAGTCTTTAGTTGATTATGGAAATACGCCTTATTTTTTACTAAAACCGGATTTATACATCTCACACAAAGGTGATATTGATAAAAATAATGACATTGTGCTTGATACAAAATGGAAATTAATAAACGAGAAAAACTCTAAACGAAAAGACAAGTTTGGGCTTTCTCAAGCTGATTTTTATCAAATGCTTGGCTATGGTCATACTTACTTAAATGGAGAAGGTGACTTAGTCCTTATTTACCCTAAAACAGACGTGTTTAGTAGTGCATTCCCGCAGAGCTTTAATTATGAGGGTGGTGCGCTAAAACTCTGGGTTGTTCCTTTTGATATACAAGCTGAATGTGAAAATAGAATAGATTTGAGCTGTTTAAATATCGGTCTTATTTAATATTAACGTTGCGAGTGGAGCAGTCGATGCAACCAATAGAAGAAACTATTCGAAGGGTCATAATTCAAGATTTTGACCTGCTGAATAATTATAAAGCATGCAATTTAATTGAAGCTCATAAAAATGATTTATTACAAACTCATAAAAATAAAATATTAAAACCATTAGATGGTTTTAGCTATTACGCTGATGAGGATGCAGACCATCTAGCCGATTATTATAATGCGCTTGAAGAGGGGGATTTTGTAAAAGCCTGTTATTTAGCTAAGCAATACGATGAAATTGAAGAGTTGCTTTTAAGCGCAATCGAAAGTAATGACGAAGAGCTTGCCATTACACTATTATTACTGGGTGCAAATATTAATCATCAATACGTTGGCGAGTACGATGATATAAATTACCCAATAACACTCGCGATGGCTAATGGATTAGAGTATGTGTTTAATGCTTTGCTTTTATTCCCTGACATAAACCTTGCAGTAATCGGAACCCCAATGATGGAAAACCCTGAAGTAAGACAGTTTTGCGGGTATTCGATAACTAACTCTGCGTTTTGCCCTTTGGCTGTCCTGCTTCAGGCTGAGTATCAAAACTTTGCAAGATTTATAAATGTTGATTTTGATGTCCCTCTTTCAGACAACTCTATGTTAAATACATTATTAATTGAACAAAATTTAATATATGAACTTAAGCAATTAATAGTTTTGGGTGGTTATGCTGATGACGTGGACGGTGATGATTGTGGTTATATAGGATCTCTATATTGGGATTATAAGAGCAAGCCAATAGATACAAACCTAAATAGAATAAGCGAATTTGAAAATATAATTTCTAATGTGCTAATACAAGGTCATGAGCCTTGGCTTATTGATTTAATAGATAATCTTGGTAAACCATATGCTAAATCACTAATTAAAGAGCTAGGTATAGAGGAACTCATTACCCAGCTTGCCGATAAGTATGAAGTCCAACAAGACAAAATTGATGAGTTAGAGGATGAACTCGCTGATGCAGCTTCGGATAATGATTATTTCAAAAGGTTAGACCTTACTTCGATTGTTAGTAACCACAATAAGTTTATAGAAATTGATATAACCGAAGAGTTTATTGAGCTTAATTTTAACTTTGTAAAGCCCTATGTAAAGGCAATAAAGGTAAGGCAGCAAAATGCCAAGTATGAATTTGTCTTAGAAATAAATACTGGTATTGAACTAACAGAAGAAATCAAAATATCAGGTTTTTTTAATAGGCCATTTCAAAGCTCCGTTAAAATGGCAGCCTATGTATATCAGAACTTAATATGTTTGAAAAAAGTGTATTTCAGCTTATTAGCTACTCATAGGGCTACACTTGAGCCACTCAACAAATTGACCCCTAATTTTATTGATGCATTGTTAAACCATGATGTAGTTATTGAAGGTTGTCATTCATTTGACCTATTTAAGTACTTAAGCATGTTGTGCGATGTGGACTCTGTCGACTTTTTTAACAGTGTGAACAAAGTAAATAAAAGCCAATATATTCAAGTTATTGTTGATAGAAAAATTGAGGTTAACTTGATTGACTTTAGGAAGTCTCTTCCAATTTACAGTGGTGAGATTGGCCCTCAGAATAAAGATGAATATAAAGTGTTTAATATTGCTCTTTACCAAGCAATTTTAACGCTAAGCAGAACTCAAATATATGAAAAACACAATAAGTAACTTATTTTTATATGTACATTTTAATAGTGAAATTATTTACATAAAAGTAATTTAATTTCCACCTATCAGTTTGGAAATAAACATAATATGTTAATAAACAATTAGTTATGTTTTGGCATCAACCTTGTAATAGTAGCCATGTGTTTAACTATTACAAGGCTCAGCCATGACTTCTAAAATAATTCTTAATGCAACTGATTCAATTACCTGTCCTCATTGTGATACTGACTTTCATGTACAAGATGCGATAGCAAAGCATTTAATTGAGCAGCATGAGAACGAGTATGAGCAACTACTCAACCAGCAATTAACTTCCTTTAAAGCCCAAGCCACAAAAGAGGCAGAAAAATCAGCGTCAAAAATATTTCAGCAGCAATTAACCCAATTAAAAGAGCAGTTAGAAGATAGTAAGCAAAGTGCAGAAATACTAAATGCTAAGATTGAATCTGAAAAAGTAAAAGTAGAGCAGCGCGTGAGAGAGGCTGTCAGTTTAGAACAACAAAGCCTAGAAGAGTCAATTAAATCTAAAGATGAGCAATTAGATCAATTTAGAAACGAAGAGCTTAAACTCAGAAAAGTTAAAACAGAGCTTGAAGATAAACAAAAAAACTTTGAGCTTGAATTCGCACGTAAAATTGAAGAGCAAAAGCAGTTACTTCGTGATGATGCTGCAAATGAGTTCAAATTGAAAGAAGCTGAGTACCGTAAAAAAATTGATGATGCTTCCAAAGCTAATAACGACCTTAAGCGCAAGCTAGAGCAAGGGTCACAACAGTTACAAGGTGAAGTTTTAGAGCTTGAGCTAGAGACTACATTGGCTCAGTTATACCCAGTAGATTTTATTGAACCTGTAAAAAAAGGAGCTAAAGGCGCAGATGTTATACAAACGGTTTGCATGCGCTCGGGTACTGTATGCGGAAAAATAGTTTGGGAAACAAAGCGAGCTGAAAATTGGTCAAACGCCTGGGTCAGCAAACTTAAAACAGATGTACAAAATGCTGCTGGTGATATTGGAGTGCTAGTAACAACCGTATTTCCTGCAAATACAAATGAACCTATGTTAATGGTTGATGGAGTTTGGTTAGTTAAACCTGCTTTAGCAAAAGGGCTTAGTGAGGCGCTTAGAATAGTGCTGCTAGAGTCACAGCGCCAAAAAACGGTGAGTGCGGGCAAAAGTGAACAAGTAGAAGCCATATATGATTATATTTGCAGCACGCAATTTGTTCATCGTTTAAAAGCGGTTGTAGATCATCAAGAACAAATGAAAATCGAACTTGATAAAGAAAGAAATGCAATGCAAAGGATTTGGAAAAAGCGTGAAGGACAAATAACAGGGATAACATCGCAAATGATGTCGATTTGTGGTGAGCTGCAGGGCCTCTCGCATGGTGGTATGCCAATGTTGGATGAAATAGCTACTTTAGAGTAATAAACAAAAACCAGTTAAGAGCAAATTTTGCTCTTAACTGGTCGCTAATATAAGTGATTTATCTAAATAATCACTTAACCACTTGATTTGAGTAAAATGAATGGTAGATTAACGCTAGTAGTATATAACTATCCCAAGGTCGGGAAGCAGTAAAAAGGAATTGCAGTGATAATACCCCAGCGTTACCCCTCTATTTATAGCTCTGCTCGGATAATAAAAATATCAAACGAGCCAATCATCCTTCTACCCGTAGCTTTATATAAAGCTAATGCATCAATTGATGAGGGAATCCCCTGTGCAAAATGATTTTTTAACTCCATCTCAATGGATTTCTCAGTTTCTTTCTTCTCGCAATTTAGACTCAGTAACTGGCGGGCCTTTGTTTACTTATCAGATGAGGTATGAAGAGTATCAAGAGCTAAAAACGGTTGTGTCAAGGTTTTATCCAAAGACAAGCATAAGCTCTCGCAAACACAAAGATTGGACCGCTTGCTTTGTATTATGTTGCTCTGAATGGTACAGGCGAGATTGTGATTCACTTAAATGGGAATGGTATTCAGCCTGGCAGTCTTTAGGTTTTGAGTTAACAGCTTCTCAAAGGGCTGATGTTATTCCTTTGGGGTTAAAGGGTTTTTGGAAACGACCTATTCGAAGCTATGAATCTGAAAGACGTAACTTTTTAGGCTCTGTATTTATAGAGGGTGGGTTACCGTTTCAACTAATAAGTACAAAAGAGAATAAATTTTCTGATTTGATTAGAAAGATTTTACGTAACTATTATAAAGTCGATTTAATTGGCATTCCATTAAAGCAATTGATAAGTGGTTATTTAGAACATTTTCCTAGCGTTTTTACTGAAGATGAATCAGTAGAGCTAATCGCTAAAATCGTTCGAAATTTAATGACGCTGGCTGATAAAGTCGATGCAAATAATCAAGATGATTTACCATCAACACAGCTTGATCAAATTTTACCTAACTGGCGTAGTCAATTTCCCATCCCATTAGATGTAAATACAGGAAAAGGCCTATTAGACAATTGGTTGATAGGTGCGTCCTCAGCAAGTTCTTCAATTAAAAAGCAGCATTCGAAACTATCTTGTAAGCACTTTTTTGATATAAATAATTTACTGTTTAGCTCTGAAGTATCCTTACCTAAATCACTAAACTTTAATTTTAAAAAATCAGACGTTAATTCAAGCAAGCTTGACCTAGGATTAAATGAAGGTGCTAAAAAAAGAGCTGACTTTGGAAGCGTGTTCGCGCAGTTCGAAACTAATCGCACAGTCATAAAGCCAAGAAAGAAAGGTGTTTGTTTTTCTAGAACCAATATTGATAGCTCTTTGTTTATTGAATTATCTGAACTAGGGGTTAATGTTGAGCAGCTTAATATTGAAAACTCTTCAATTGCATTAGGGGAGGCTCCTATTGGTTTTGTTTTTGATGAAGATGAAAATAAATATACTTGTATTGGTCAGGCAAGTTTTACTACTAAGCACAAAGAAATTTATGTTTTAGTACCGTCATCTTATGAAGTCGAAAACCTTAGTGGCTTTGCGTTGAAAGATAAAGATATTGAAGCCTATGGCTATAAATTAAGTTGGTATAAAGTTTCAGGTGATATTCAATTTTATTGTTCAGAAAGCCGATACCGTTTACGTACAAACTCTACATCGAATACTAGTGGAATGCTGGCTATAGTTGGTGATGAAGTTCAATGGGAAACCAGACCCGCTCAAGTATATAAGGGTGTCCCTGAAATCAAGTCGGTAGATGATCATGCAGATGTGAACTTTGGGTTGACGAGATTATTAGATAATAAACCAGTTAATACTATTAAAGAATATGAGAAATATGGACAACATGTATTTAGTGTAAAAAATAATGACGGCGATACTTTAATTAAGCGAAAAATAGCGGTTCTTCCCCAAGACTTGTCTATTTCCTTCAACAGTGAAAATGAAAATGCAGTAATCAATGTCACTACAGCTCAACCAATAGTTGTTTCACTAATTGCCTCTGAAACTAAAATAGTTCAATCAAAAAATAGTAACACTAGGCACTTTACTATAACGCCGAATTCTTTGCCTCCTGCAAAAGTAACCATGCAAATAAGTGCAAATTTACTTTGTGATCCAATTGAAATTACTTTGCCTTATCCTGCCGAAGGTATTTATGGTTTTGACAAAGATGGGAATGAATTATCAGAACAGCTTACCGTTCACCAATTACTTGGTTCTGAAATCTATTTATTTTCTAATCGAGATTATGACGAAAAATTTGAGTTGGAGTTTGCCTTAAAGCCTATTATTAGGAATTCTCCCATTATATTTTCATCTATTTCTGTAAGTAATAAACCTAAGGTTCTTAGTTTATACAGTTTTAAAGAAAAAATTGTTTCATTGCTGTCTTTATGTGACAAGTTGGATGCTGAAGTTGCTATAAGTATCAAATGTCGCGGATATAGAAAACAATTTACTGTAAGACGCTTTGCATCAGAAGTGAAGTTTGATCCTGTTGATAAACTGTACTCATTTGAATCAGGTGATTCTTCAGGGGAAGTGAGCCATAACCTGCTAGCAATGAAAATAGCAGCACCTGAATGTAAACCTGTAAGTTTACCTCGAAGAATACTCGGTAGCATTGAATTGGATAGGTTTGAAGTTGCTAAAGAAATGACTAAAGGGGGGCCTTGGCTAATTATTCCTGAAAATAGGCCTGATATTGACTTTAGACCTGTATTTTATTTTGAAGATGCACTCGAAATAGCAAATATTAAATCTTCATCTAGCATGCAATCAGCTGTTAGAGCCTTTCATCCTAAATTTAACCCCTTGGCTATTGCCGACATGATGGAGGTAATGGCTAATGATTATTACCACTCCAGTTGGCTTTACATGAGAAGTTTGTGGGATAACTTTGGTTATTTACCTTTATCAACTTTTGAGGTTTTTAAAGCATTAACAAAGAACCTTAGAGCATTAACTAGCATTTTATTCAAGTTTGAAATGGATGAGGAATTTATTCGTCGTTTAGACACTGAATTTCCGGTTCTTTGGGAATTAATTCCTTTGGACTATTGGCATAGTGCCAAAAATGATTTTATTAGCTCTTTAGAAAAAATAAATATTCCTGCTGACTTTATTCTCGAACAAGTCAATTCAATGTTTGATCGTTTGAGTAATTCGTTGCCAACTTATCCTGTAGAAATTATTGAACACTTAAAAGGGAAAAAATTGGCACCAAGGTTACCATTACCGCTTGAAAAGCAAGTCTTAAATGAAACCTGGTTACAAGAGTTAGTTAGGGATCATGCTGAATCAGATTGGCCAAATTCACAGCAAAAATTAATTGAAGAAGCT
The DNA here is from genome assembly GCF_015864495.1 of Pseudoalteromonas sp. SWYJZ98. Lineage (NCBI taxonomy): Bacteria > Pseudomonadati > Pseudomonadota > Gammaproteobacteria > Alteromonadales > Pseudoalteromonadaceae > Pseudoalteromonas > Pseudoalteromonas sp. SWYJZ98. The sequence continues at coordinate 21,001 of NZ_JADYXA010000026.1, forward strand.
ATGCGTTTATTAACTGAGGCAAGAGCTATTGTAGGCCCTTTACATTTTAGACAAACATCGGTTGTTTACTATCCGGTGATAGCTGCTGCAATAGCAACTAAAAAAGTTAATTTTGAACAGGTATTTTCAACCGACTCAGCAATCACCTTTGCTTTTAAGCAATTAAGAGACTTTGAACCCGTCTGGTTTTCATCTATGTATAGTTATTTTGTGAGTTACTTTACTCAAGAAGTGTAAAAGGAATTATCAATGAATTATTTTTCAGCATTAGTAGAGCAGTCATTAAGCAGAGCGAAAGAATCAACTTTGAGTGTTTTGGGGATCACGAACCCTAAATTAAGAGAGCACCTGCAAGTACAAATGCAGGGTAAATGCGGAGATGAGGGATCATTTTTAGCCTCCCCATTATTTGAGCATACTTTTGGTTGGACACAAGCTGAGCCAAAAATGAAAGATTTAGTCGATGATAAACTCTTATCTTCTAAAGTAATGTCATCTCTCGATAAAGCAAAAGTTACAAATAATAAGGGCAAAGTAGTCGAGAATAAGTACCAGTTTAAGTCAGAGTATCATCCTTATACGCACCAATTAGCTAGTTGGGAAACGTTATTAGGTGACGATGTTAAATCAGTCGTTGTTACGAGTGGTACGGGGTCAGGTAAAACAGAGTGTTTTATGGTGCCAGTTCTTGAAGATCTTTACCGTGAGCAACAAAGAAAACAAGAGAAACTGTCGGGGATCAGAGCCATTTTTTTATACCCGCTAAATGCATTAATAAATTCACAACGCGAACGTTTACATGCGTGGACAGAAGACTTTGGTGGTGATATACGTTTTTGTTTGTATAACGGAAATACTGAAAATAGTGAGATTAAGGTACGAGCAAAGCAATCTCAAGTACCCAATGAAATACTTTCACGAGAGTTGATGCGTAGAGAGCCTGCGCCAATACTCGTTACAAATGGAACTATGTTGGAATATATGTTGGTGCGTAATGTTGATGCACCAATTATCAATAAATCTAAAGCAGAGCAGTCATTGCGCTGGATTATTCTTGATGAAGCACATACTTATGTTGGCTCACAAGCAGCGGAACTCTCAATGCAATTAAGGCGAGTGCTGCAAGCTTTTGGTGTAGAGGCTAAGAATGTAAGGTTTGTCGCAACGTCGGCAACAATTGCTGATGAAGATGCTGAAGCACAGCTACAAAATTTTTTAGCTGAGCTTGCAGGAGTATCACCAAACCAAGTCGTGGTCATTGGTGGTAAGAGAGCAATACCAGAGGTGAGCTTTAATATTAAGAATACTCTTTCCTTAGCGCAAATATCAGCTATTGAAGCGAATGAATCAGATAAAGCAAAGGACTTTGATCCTGATGTTTCAACTAAAAGGTTTGAAGCTTTATGCCAATCAGAAGTTGCAAAGACAATTCGAGATAAATTTGTTCAAAGTGATAAACCTATTAAGTTAACGGATTTAGTCGAGTTTCTTCAAGGGCGATTTCCACATGATGATTTTAATCAAGAGCTAGTTCTTAAGTGGGTAGACTTATTAACAGGGACTAAGTCAGATAAAAGCTCTCAAGCATTTCTGAAAGTAAGAGCGCATTTATTTCAACGAATGCTAAATGGTCTATGGAGTTGTATAGATCCAAACTGTCCAACAAAAGACAGTACCGTATTAAAAGATCACTGGCCTTTTGGTAATGTGTATGTTGCACAGAGAAGTCGGTGTGACTGTACTGCTCTAGTTTGTGAAGTCGGTTTTTGTAATGACTGCAATGAACCTCACTTACTTGCCGTTGAGAAAAACCATGCAATTGCTCAACGAGAAACAAATGTATCTGATGAATTTTCATTGTTAGTAGACGTAGATGAAGATCCTGAAGAATCGACTTCTAGAGCTTCAAATAAAAAGCATTATATTTCACCAATTACATTATTAGCTTCTCCAGATAGGGAAGGGAATTTTATAAGTGTTGGTATTAATAAAACATCTGGGCTTATTGGAGGCTTAGAGGAAGATATTACGTTATATCTATATCAAGACTATGAAAATGAATGTGGAAATTGTTCATATAAAGGCTATTCAGGAAATAAACCAATAAGGAGAGCAATGCTTGGCTCTCCATTCTATGTAGCTAACGTTGTACCAACATTATTAGAATTCTGCCCAGATGCAGAAGTTGTTGATGGATTAGGACCCAATAGCCTGCCAGGAAGAGGTAGAAAATTAATCACCTTTACTGATAGCCGTCAAGGTACGGCACGGATGGCGGTAAAAATGCAGCAGGAAGCTGAAAAAAGTAAACTAAGAGGGTTAGTTTTTGAAATCATTAAAAAGAAACAATTACTATCCCCTCAACAGGAACGTCTTGATGATGACACAAATATTGAAGAGCTGAAGAAGCTAGCAAATCAGTTAAGGGCTATAATGCCAGCAAAAGCTGCTGAAATTGATGAAGAGATTAATGCTAAATTAAGTGGAAGCTCTACTCTTAAGTTTGTAAATATTTCTTGGGAAGAAATGCTTACAGAATTAATGCTTAAAGAAGATATTAATACCAACATTCTCCATTATAACAAATATGCAAACCAAGAAATATTTGGTACTGATACGGGAAAACGTAAAGTAGCGGATATGCTGCTTACTCGGGAGTTTATTAGAAGGCCTAAGGTTTACCATAACCTAGAGACTCAAGGATTAGTTAAACTCACATATGATAATTTAGGTAAAATAACGGACTTACCGGATAATTGGTCCAGTAAGCAATTAACATTACAAGACTGGAAAGATTTTTTAAAAATTTGTTTAGATTTTTATGTAAGAGATAACAGCTACTTTAAGCTTGATGATGATTGGAGACAATGGATTGGCTTTAAGTTTGCAGCCAAAACTCTTATTAGTCCAACAAGTGATGATAGTAATGAAAACAGAGTAAAAAAATGGCCTTCTATAAAGAAAAATGTTGCTAATCGTTTAGGGAAGTTACTAGCTTTAGGAGGAAGTCTAAAATTAGATAACGAAACGGATATACAATTAATTAATGACTGGTTAGCCAAGGCATGGAGTCATTTAACTAACCCAAAATATAATTTATTGAGTAATGATAACGGTAAATTTTATTTAGATAGAAGAAACATATCTTTTAGCCTTATGTGTGATGGATTTTTATGTCCATCAACAAATAAAGTTTTAGATACAACATTTACCGGGTTAACCCCTTATTTACCCACTCATCTTAAGAGTTTTGATCCAAAATCATATTCCTGTAAACCTATTAAGTTACCTCAGTTGTGGGATGCATTTGAAGAAACAGGAGATTTTCAAACTGATTTATCAAGAGTTCGTGAATTCATTAAAAATAACTCTGAAATAAAAGAAATGAGAGAACTTAACCTCTGGACTGATATAAATGACAGGGTGTTAGAGGGCGGCTTTTATTATCGTACTGCTGAACATTCAGCTCAACAATCAGCTGATCGGCTAAAAATTTACGAGGACGATTTCAAACTAGGAAAAGTAAACGTTCTCAACTGTTCAACAACAATGGAGATGGGTGTTGATATTGGCGGTATTTCTGCCGTTGTAATGAATAATGTGCCCCCTCACCCGGCTAATTATTTGCAAAGAGCAGGGCGTGCAGGGCGTAGCAATGAATCTAGAGCAATAGCGTATACACTTTGTAAAAGTAACCCTCATGATAGTGAGGTATTCAATGATACAGCATGGCCATTTGTAACGAAAATACCCGCACCTCAAATCTCATTAGACTCATCTAGATTGGTTGCACGCCATGTAAACTCATTATTGCTATCAATATATTTAAGAGATGTTATTGGTACTACTGATAAAGAAAAAACATCTTTAAATTTACAATGGTTCTACGAATCTGAAGAGGGGGGGATTTCTACCTGTGACAAGTTCAAAGCTTGGATGGATTCGGCTTCAGTTCCTATTGAAGAAGCATTAAAAAGTTTAGTGAGAGGCACGGCGTTAGCTGGAAATGAAGTTCGTAGTGTCATTAATTCATCTAAAAAAGCAATAGAAAAACTACAGGCTTCATGGTTATCTCAGTTGAATAATTTAAGCTCAGCATTAAAAAGTGCATCAAAAGATTCTCCATTTGAGTATAGAATAACTCTTGAATTGGCTAGACATAGAAAAGAGTATCTTTTAAAAGAACTAGCAGCAAAAGCCTTCTTACCTGGCTACGGGTTTCCGACAGATGTTGTTACTTTAAACAACTCAAACATAGTTGATTTTCGTCGTGACAAAGAGGGGAAAAAGTCTAAAGCAAAATTTCGTGAAGATAATATATCTCAATTAAGAGGTATGCCTAGTCGTAACTTAGCGGTAGCGATTAGAGAATATGCGCCTGGAGCACAATTAGTTATTGATGGGCGGGTATTTCGCTCTGCAGGTATTTCACTTAATTGGCAAAAGTTAGGTAGTAGCGCTAAAGAAGCACAAAAGTTTGATGTTGCATGGCAGTGTAGTTACTGTGGCCAAACAGGCATCGATAGATCTAGTTCTACATCAGATGAACTTAAGTGTTCTAGTTGTAATCGTGATATACCTTCATCTTTAACTAAAAAAACAATTGAACCAACAGGCTTTGTTACTGACTTTTTTGACTCTCCAGGTAATGATATTACTAGACAGAACTATATTCCAGTTCAGCCAGGCTGGCTATCACTAAATGGTGAAGAATTTCCGCTTCCAAACCCTGCTACTGGATTCATGAGTTATGGTAATAATGCAACTTTATTTCAACACTCATCAGGAGAGAACGGAACGGGCTTCGCAGTTTGTTTATCTTGTGGGAAAGCAGAGTCGATGACAATAGATAGTGAGTTCCCAATAGGGTTATCACCAATCTCAGAACATAGGCCAATTATATCCACCCCTAAATCTAAAGACTCTGATGGCTATCAGCTACCTTGTGATGGTAGTGCCACTGTGCATTCTGATATTCACATTGGATGTACAAGCCTGACGGATGCATTTGAGTTGACATTAAAGCATCCGATTACAGGACAATATATCGATGTATCTGATGAAGGAGAAACAGTAGCGTTAACTTTAGCTGTTTCATTAAGAAACGCATTAGCTCATAAATTAGGTATCTCTACATCTGAAATTGGCTATGCAGTTAGACCTTCTAGAGATCTGAATTCAAACTTACCTGCGATGGTCATACAACTTTATGATGCAATAAGTGGTGGTGCTGGGTTTGCTACTAGTGCAGCACGTTTCATCGGTAAACTATTGGTTGATATGCACTCAAATTTAGCTTGTTCATCAAGCTGTGATAAAGCTTGCTCTTCATGCTTGTTAGATTCAAATACAAGACATGATACCAATCATTTAGACAGAAAAGCTGCAACTGAATGGTTAGGTAATGACTTTATAAAGTTTATTTCACTTCCTTCTGAATTTGAGTATCTAACTGGATCAATATACTGTCATGAATCGATAAAAGAGTGCATTTCTCACCAAATAAATAAAGGGGCTAACTCTATCAAAGTTTGGTTATCAAAAGAAACTAATGAATGGGATCTGGATGCCAGACAAGTTCACATGTTTATTTATCAGATGATACAAATTAATGGGGTTGAGTTGTCTTTTGTATTACCAAACATTCAATTTGGAGAAAATGATAAACGCAGCTTACTTAGATATAAAGAACTGGGTATAAAATTACTAAAACCAAATAAAGAGTTAACTAATGGCAGTATGGTCGCTCTGGTTGAGTCTGCTAATAAATCAGTTTCAATTGCTAGTCAAAGCGCAGAAATGCTGTCACCCAATGGATACTGGTTAGAAAGTAATAGTGAGGATATGTTAGTTAAATCTAGCTTATCGCAAGATTTTAAATTTAGTGAAATAGATACATCCCAGTGGATTGTTAACCTATCTGACGGTGCAAGAGTTGAGTTTAGCACTGAGCTTAATGGTGAAATAAAATCATTTGGTGGCAGGTTTTGGGCATTTATTTGTAGAGAATATGAGCCGTTAGCAAATGAATTTAAAGATGGTGAGTTAATAGAGGTTGCTTATACAGATAGATACCTTCAATCACCTTGGTACATGATTATGTTAGGAGAAATTATTAGAGGGTTGCCTTTTAATTCTAAAACTTCATTTGAACTACAGACATTATTCTCATCTAAGCCGGGAGCTGGACGCTTTATAAATCATGATTGGGATATTTCATCAGATATGGTTGAGGTGATCAACTTGTGGTTTCAAGAAGGTATTAAGTTACCTTGCTTTATTGATTTACACGAAAATAAAACGGATATATCGCATCGAAGAGAGCTTACTCTTAAATTCAAAAATGGTAACGAATATTGTATTGGTTTTGATCAAGGAGTTGGCTACTGGAATCATGACCTTCCGAGGAATAAACATTATTTCGATTTTAAAGATGTGAGTGAGCAATTATTTCAAATGTTTGAAGCGTGGGAAAATGGGAGCCTTAAAAACGGTTTTGATTGGAAAACTGTTTTATATATAAATAAATCATAGCTATTAAACTCTTTTAACCAAATTACATTAAGGTAATAAAAATTACTAAAATGTAATTTGTTTTATACGCTACGATTTAAAAAATAATTAACCTATTGTTTTTATATCTCCTAGATTCAAATTGTAAGTGCATAACTTGTTTTGGCTAGATTAAGTGGTCAGTTGCTCATAAACTAACTGCTTTTTCTCCGGCAAGAGATTTTACAATGAGACATTACAAACAACTGACCTATGCGCAAAGATGCCAGATCGCCGTTCTAAAGAAAAGCGGTTTTACGCAACAAAGTATTGCTGAGCTAACTAATTTATCGCAATCTACGATTTCAAGAGAGCTTTCTAGAAATACAGGTAAGCGAGGTTACAGACACAAACAAGCTCATGAGCGGGCTTTGTTTCGCCGAAGAAGTGTAAGAAAACCGCTTAAGATGACACCTGAAATGATAGCTTTAATTACACAGAAGCTTAATGAGAAGTGGAGTCCTGAACAAATAACGGGATGGTTACGCAAAGAAAGTGAACGGTCTGTCAGCCATGAATGCATTTATCTGTATATCTGGGAAGATAAAAAAGCAGGTGGTGAGTTATACCTACATCTGCGCCGACACGGTAAGAAATATCACAAGCGCAGTCATGGTAAAACAAACCGAGGGCAAATAAAAAATCGCGTTAGCATTGAAGANGGTAAAACAAACCGAGGGCAAATAAAAAATCGCGTTAGCATTGAAGAGCGCCCACAAATAGTTGATGAGAAAGGTCGTATCGGAGATTGGGAAATAGATACCGTCATAGGCAAAGGTCATCGAGGCGCCCTTGTTACCATTGTAGAGCGGGTCACCCAATTCACTGTATCAACTCAGGTGGCAGGCAAAACAGCACAAGCCGTCACTACGGCGACGATAGAGCTATTAAGGCCATATAGGTCAGCGCTTCATAGCATCACGGCTGACAATGGAAAAGAGTTCGCTTATCACGAGCAAATCACAGAGGCTTTAAGTGTTCCTGTTTATTTTGCTCACCCTTATCACTCATGGGACCGCGGATTGAATGAAAACACGAATGGATTACTACGTCAGTATTGGCCGAAGAGCACCGATTTTAAGGCGGTAACACCAGCGCAAGTTATACCAGTACTTGAGCAACTTAATAATCGTCCGAGGAAGACACTTGGATTTGAAACGCCTGCAAAATTGATGCAGGATCACTTGGCGGCTAAAGCCGCCTAAACGTTATGCACTTCAGATTTGAATCCGCGTCTTTTTATATTTGGAACGGTTTTCGCTTTATATGATTATCTAATCATATGAGGAAAACGTAATGGCTTTTATTGTCACAGAGGATGATCGATTTTTTGTATTACCTGAAGTAACCAATAGTAAACACGCCCTGGTTAGAGAGGGACAAAGAGGGATATCTAAAAAGCAGGTAATGCTAGCTTATAAATATGGTCGAGTGATACATGCAAGACGAGCCGTTTATCGTGTGATTGGAAATAAAGAGATTGAAAAGTATGGTTCTATAGAGCCAGAGTTAAAAAATATGAATGGAATTCAACTTGTTATGTCATCAAAAGGGACTGTGTTAACTACCTTCCGTAACAAGGACTTAAGAAAAGTTCGTCCATATAAGCATAATCATAAACATTTACATTAATTAAAGTTTGATTGACACAGAGTTAATCAAACTTAAAGGATTTTACATGGAACTAAATAAATTTGTAGCAACAAAAGCTCGCCCTTTACCCGTAATTATCATGGCTGATACGAGTGGTAGTATGGGAATAGAAGGCAAGATTGAAGCTCTAAACTCTGCGCTCAAAGACATGATCACTAGTTTTTCAACAGAAGGGCGAATGAGAGCAGAAATTCACCTAACAGTTGTTACGTTTGGTGGTAGTGCAAAAACACATCTAAAAATGATTCCTGCTCATCAGATTGAACATGTGGATACCTTAGTGGCTGATGGTGGAACTCCATTAGGAAAAGCTTGTGATCTAGTTAGGGGAATAATTGAAGATAAAGAACTTATACCTTCAAGGGCTTATCGCCCTGTCATTATATTAGCGTCAGATGGTTATCCAACCGACGCTTATCAAGCTTCATTTACTAAATTACTTGAAAGTGACCGAGCGAAAAAAGCAACTCGATTTGCTTTATCAATAGGGGCAGATGCTGATAATGAACTACTTAAGTCTTTTGGCAATGATTTAGAAGCTCCTCTATTTTATGCTAAAAATGCTTCTGAAATATCTCGTTTCTTCCGAGCGGTAACGATGAGCGTATCAAACCATTCAAGGAGTCAGAAGCCTAATGATGTGATGACTCTAGACTATGTGGTTGAAGAATTGGCAGATGATGATTTAGATATTCCGTTATAAAAGTATTATTTGATGAGTATTAAATTTGTTACAGCCACTTTAATTGGCCCTGCTCATATAGAGCAGCAGCGATCCAATCAAGATGCTGCTAAATGCAAAATTTCTAATGGTTTTTGGGTGGCTGCTGTTGCCGATGGCATGGGGTCGAGAAAGCTTTCTGATATAGGCTCCAAATTAGCAGTAAATATTGCTATAGACGTTTGTATGCGTAGCGCTTTTGATATATCCGATAAAGAGTTAGTGACTTTGATTTATTCAAATTGGCTATGTGAATTAAAAGCTTCTGATATTTCCTCAAATGATGCCGTAACAACGCTGTTGTTGACTTGGGGTAATAACAAAGGTCAATTCCGGTACTTTCAAGTTGGAGATGGTGAAATTGTTTCTAATCTCCGGCAACTGTCATCTAATGAGACAGATACTTTTTCTAATGAAACAACAGGATTGGGCATTAGTAAGAAGCTTTCAGATTGGCTTATAGGTTCAACCTGTCTTGCTGAAGGCGAAAAAGGGATAACATTAATGACTGATGGAATATCAGAGGATATTGATGATCATGTTGGGTTTAGCTCATCAGTAATAAGTAATGCTAAAAGTAAAAGTTGTAGAACATTAAAAAAGAAATTAATGACGTTATTAAAAGCATGGCCAACACCTAATCATACCGATGATAAAACAATTGCAGTGGTAATATTAAATGACTGAAAAACGAAAAAGTACGGTTTATGACAAACTCGACAACGCTTATGAATTAAAATCTCGGGTTGGTGAAGGTGGCCAAGGGATTGTTTGCACCACCCAAATGAATGGGATTTTAGTTAAAATCTTAAATACTAAAGATACCGATAAAATTAAAAAATGGAATGATCAAATATCATGGTGTTTGAGGCAAAACCTGTCGGATTTAAATTTGGCACTTCCAAAAATACAAATTGTAAAGCCTAGGATTGGTTATGTTCTTGAACTTATGGATGGACTGATACCACTACAAGAAGTTTTGGAAACTAGTTTTAATGATTTGGTTGATAATGAGAGTGTTAGTGAATTTATTAAAACTGGTGGTTTAAAGCGACGTTTAGATATTTTGCTTAAGGCAGCTAAAACATTAGCCGAACTTCATAGCCGTGGATATGCTTATGGCGATATATCACCAGCTAACATTTTTGTATCTAAAGATGCTCGATATTCAGAAGTTTGGTTTATAGATTGTGACAACCTTTGTTTTAATGAAAGAGAAGGGTATACGCATTTACATACCCCAGGGTATGGTGCACCAGAAGTTGTGAGAAATGAAATGCCTGTTAGTGCTTTGACTGATCAATGGTCATTTGCAGTGATGACGTTTGAGCTATTAACTCATCAGCATCCTTATAAAGGAGTTTATGTTGAAGATGGTGAACCAGAGGTTGTAGAGGAACAAGCTTATAAAGGTGAACTACCCTGGGTTTATGACTCAAATGATGATAGCAATGAGAGTACTGGAGGTATATCTATTAATCTTGTTGCAAACAAAAAACTAATTACGTTGTTTTCAGAATGCTTTGAGCAAGGTAAAAATGAATCATATAAAAGACCTTCAATGGCGCGATGGCGCGATGCTATTCAAGAAGCGTTAGATCATCTTATTGAGTGTCCAGGGTGTGGTGGAGACTACTTTTACATTGAGCAGTCAGAAAAGCAGAAATGCCCTTTTTGTCCAGCAGAGGTTGGCACTGAACATTATGCAGTATTTAAACAATTTATTTTTGAACCTACGGTTAATGAAGACGGTGGAGAGTATAGTAATCAAGAAATGGTTTCTACGAATCATTTTCGAGTGATTTGTGATGGAGGATCATTGTCCTTCAATTCCTCACCTTATAACACTGAGCTGTGGTTTGAAAGTGAAGCTGATTTAAATATATCTATGGAAAATGGAGATATTTATTTTCTTCCTGAATCTAGCGCTGTTTGCAAAATATCAAGAACAAAATCTACTGAAGAACATGTTATCAGTAGAAAGCAAAGAATACCCTTTAACCGAAGAGGTATGCATAACCCTTATCTATTTACAACTTGGCCAAAAGCTGCAGAGAAAAATCCTGAGTATCAAAGTTTATTAGCTAGTTATTGCTGGCAGCTAGTGTGAGGTTTAAATGGAATTATTAAATACTAAATGTTTACAGCAGGCTGTAGTTGAACTTACTTTTGAAGACAAGCATGACGCTAATAAAAATTGGCAGGTAGGTAAGTTAGTTGAGCTATTCGAAGAAAGTGGTAGTTATTATGCAAAACAAGGAGCTGAAAATTTATTTTCAGAAGTGAGCTTTAATAATTCAGCGTTGGCAATATCTGTTAGTCACTCTATTGCTGATTCGGTTATAAGTGTTGCATGCTATAAAAACAGTAACGCATTAGCCGTTCGTTATGCGCATATTCTTGATAGTTACAATGAAGATATTACTTTTAAATTAGAAAATATAGTTATTGATGCGATTAATAAAATTGATCGCAAAGTGACAGACTTTAAATCTGCTGAAGAATGGCTTTTCGATCAGTTTATTTTTACTAAAGAAAATCATTCAGGTGTGTTTGTAGAATTTATTGCTAATTCTAAAACAACATTTCACATTATTGGAATAGACTATAAAGCAATTATCGATAAAGTAAAAAATGAATGGTTACTGACATCTATTCGCAGTTTTGATGGCGTTTATGACAATTTATATGTTTATTATGGTGAGCATCGGTTTACTTTAGAGTCAATTGAAACCCAGCTTAAATCTAATAAATATCAATTATCTCTTGAGCAACACTTACAAGATTCTGCCAGCTATTTTAGGCTTTGGCAAAAGTACTCTGAAATGGATTGGCAACAACATGAGCGTGTAGCTAAAGCTGCGGGGTTTATTGAATATACTGCGGCTTCAAGTGACTCAGATGAAGAGATAAGATTTAAGTTCAAGGTTGGTAGTGAGAAGTTAAAGCATTTTTTTGAACAATATAAAAGTCAATTAGAAATGCTTGGGGAGTCTTATTCATTATATGATGCAGAGTTACAGATTAGTAAAGAACCACCTAGCTGGCTTTCTTCTACTGAGCATCAATTTGAAAGTGATGCTAAACCTTTACTGTTAAGTAAAATAGCAATTAAAAATGACGACTTAATTGCTAATTTGCGCCAACGTCCACCACAAAAAGGTGTCATGTATGTTTCTTTAAATGGAGTGTTAAAGCAGCATGAACGTAAGCAAACAGCATTTAAGTTGTTAAAAGAGTCAGCAAATCCTTTACCGCAATTAAAATTCATCTTGGAAGGTATACAGCCACCTGAAGTAAAGGTGAAAAAGGTTAGGGCAGTAACTAGTTCCCTTAAAAAACAGTTACAAGGTAAATCATTAACTTCGAAGCAAGAGAAAGCTTTAAAAGTAGCGCTTAATACACCTGACATTGCCTTGATTATTGGTCCTCCTGGAACAGGTAAGACTCAAGTTATTTCAGCAATTCAGCAACGTATTGCTGAAGAAGGTAACAAACTTAATGCTTCACTTCAGCACCAAGTATTGTTAACTAGTTATCAACACGATGCTGTTGATAATGTTGTTGCAAGATCAGGAGTATTTGGGCTTCCAGCGATAAAAGTAGGAGGAAAGGTTGGTGATTTAAGTCAGCAGCAAACGACATCGGTAGATAGCTGGACTCAGAAAATAATTAATAAACTTGCCCCTGAAATTGAAAAAGAAATTTCTACCAATAGCGAATTTCAGCTTATTGAACTTATTACTTCAACTATTTTTCGGATAAAAACGTCCATCAAACCACATGATATTTATGAGCAATTGAAGTTTTTGCAGGAGTATATGAAACGACTGGCAATTGATTTTGGAATTAAAGTATCTCAACAACAAGATAAAAGCATTGAACGTTTATTGGAGCGCTTTTCTGTTATTTCAGCATTTTCATTAACTAAAGTATTTAAGGAAAAGCTATTAGTTGCAACAAGAGCCGTTAGAACAAAAAAAGTAGCGTATGCTGATGACGGCGAGTTACGTTTAGCACAGTTAATTACCATATTAAAAGAAAGTGATACGACTTGTGCTATAGCATCCAAGTTTGAAAGTTTCGATACTTTTAATGTTAATTATAAAAAATTATCAACTCTAAAAAATGAGCTTATTGAGGCAATTCAAGACACATATATACTCCCGAATCAAAGATGGTTAAATTCTAGAGAGCTAAAGAGTTTAAATAGCCTAGTTGATGAATTGGAGCTTTCTTTGATGAGTACCCCAAGACTAGGGCAATTATATTTCCGTAATAAATACTTAGAAGCTTTATCAGTTGAAAAGAAGCAGGTAAAAAGCTCTCTTTCTGAGTACAGTGCTGTGTTGGGGGCTACGTGTCAGCAAGCTGCGGGTGCTCCGATGGCTGGCATCAAATCTGTTGAGCATAGTCGAGATATACATTTTGATTCCGTTATTGTTGATGAGGCGGCTAGAGCAAACCCATTAGATTTGATGATTCCTATGGCTATGGCTAGTAGGCGAGTTGTACTGGTTGGTGATCACCGTCAGTTACCTCATATGTTAGAGCCTAAAGTTGAGAAAGAACTTCAAGAAAAAAATGAAGTTGATATAACAGATCAAGAGCTGCTCAAACAAAGTTTATTTGAGCGTTTATATCATTCATTAATGAAGTTTGAGCAAGATGGTTCAAGTGATCATAAACGGGTTGTCATGTTGGATACTCAATTTCGTATGCATCCAGAATTAGGTGCCTTTATAAGCCGTGAGTTTTATGAGTTATTTGGTTTACCACCAATAAAGGCAGGTTTGGGTGATTCTAATTTCCCACTTGATGTACCTCACTATGAAGGAAAGCTTGCTGCATGGATTAATGTTACTCAAGCTCAGGGAAAAATGCGCTCTAAAAATGGCTCCAAGTATAGGGATTGTGAAGCAACTATTGTTGCTGATGAAGCATATAGGATTCTACAAGCAAGGCCCGATTTAAGTGTAGGGATTATCACGTTTTATGCAGCCCAAAGAGATTTGATTATTGAAAAAATGATAAGTAATGGAGTGATGGAAAAAAGTGTGGCTGGAAATGTAGTAGCAACAGAATATACAAGTCTATCAAATGGTGACGAGCGTTTCCGTGTAGGTTCAGTAGATGCTTTTCAAGGGAAAGAATTTGATGTCGTTTTACTTTCAACGGTAAGGCATTGGCAAGAGCCTGATACTTTAACTAAGGAGTCTGTGAACAATCAGTTAGGTTTTTTAAGAATTCCAAATCGTATTAACGTAGCTATGTCTCGCCAAAAAAGATTATTAATTGTTGTTGGTGACAAAAGTCTCGCTAGCGAGCATTTAAATCAATTAATGCCTGAGGGTGAAAGTTGCTCATCTGAAGAGAGGGTACTTGTTGGCTTCCCTAAGTTTTATAGTGAGTTATGCCAAAAGGAGAAAGGAATTGTTTGCTAATACTTATTACAGAATGTCAGAATTTCCTAGGGTAAAGCACTCTCAGCTGTTTGCCTGGCCGGTGTACAGCAAGGAAGTTTATTTATCATCACCGAAAGGGCGGATGTTAAATTTATTTGAAAAAACAATTCTTGAACTTATAAAAGTAACAGGCAGTAGAAGCTTAACTTCAACCCAAATAGCAGAATGGCTAGGGTTAGAAGAAGATATGGTTTTGTATATTCTAACTGCAACTATGCAGCCTAATGGTTGGTTAGATAAAAACTTCAAAATAACTTCTGAAGGTATTAAGTTATTAGAATCTAATGAGGATGCTGATATTACGTCAGCGTTAATATTTCAATGTGCTGTTACAGGAAAGTGGCTGCCTAGAGTTGCATACGAATCAAATGAGTTAGAGCCTGTAGGCTTAAACAATAAGCTCGCATTTAAATTAGATAGAGCGTCAGGTAGAACAGAGCAGGCATACCAAGTAAGGCGCTACATTAATGCACCTAATGAAGCGGATGAGTTCATACTCAATGATATTATCAAAAAAGATAGTGATGCGAGGTGGGTAGCTTTTAATGTTATGGACGATGTTGATAGTTTAGCTAAATCATCGGATAGAGCTATTTTGTCCTCAAAGGCATCAAGTTCCGACTACATTCTGGTGTGGGCTGATAGGTCATCTGGTTATAAATTTGATTTCATTGACCCATTTTCACTTAGTGATAAAGCAAGCTGGATGCATGATCTTTTTGAACAAGCAAGTAAGGCATTGCCTGATTTACAGAAGTTTGTTCTCTCACGATTCAACCATGAAGATGAAGAGTTGACCTACACAGAAAGCCTTCAGTTAATGCAAGAAAAAGCAAGGCTAGAGGTGTTAATTCAATATCCCAGTGCTCACTCAATTAATGGGTTGATTGAACCATTATTTGAATTATTAAATGATAAAGAAAAACTGCTATGCAATAAGAATTCAGAGTTTAGTTTAAACCGTAGCGTTATAAATAGCTGTGGTTCAATTGTTGAAGTTATATGTAAAAACATACTTGTTGAAAAACCTCTTAAACGAGTGGAAGTTTTACCTACACCAAACCTTAGTAATGACAAAAAAAAACGAGAATTAACTTTACTACTAGAAACAGCAACAACGCTAACAAATACTCAAATTCAGACCGTTTTAAAGGTGCAACCAGGAAAGATATTCCAAACTGCAATAGGGCGAAGCTCAACCATGCGTTCGCTTTTAGCAACAATATTTATTTCTATGCAAGAGTATTCTCATCATCCTATGAGTTTCTTAATAAGTGATGTGCTTTTATTCGACGAAGTCTATTCCTTATCGTTTGATCGAGATGAAGCTTCACATGGTAATAATACCAAATACACTCGAGAGCAAGCGTTACATTACATCAACATTGTTGACAAGTTTTTAAAAAAAATATTAGTGGATTAAGTTATGGCCAAGAAAGGTACAAATAGAAGAAATAGTCCTGCAATACCTGTTGCAGAAAAACCTAATTCAGCAACATCAAGTAGTGTTTTAAACAATATGTTTAAAAAAATAGGTGTGACTACAGAGGAGAAACTTGTAAGTAAATTGAATGTAGATGAAAGAGAAAAATTATCAGAGCTTACTTTAAAGCTTCAACAGTTAATTGATGAAAATGAAACAATAAAAAAGACTCAAGATCAAAGCAAATTTGAGATTGAGGAGCGAATGGAAAAATTGAATACAGAAGAAAATGAGTATAAAGAAAAGTTATCTTCAGTAAATGAAAAGGAAAAATCTCTAAGCTCAAAAGAGAGCAGTGTATTAACAAAACTTGAGCAGCTAGCTAAAAAAGAAAAAGTACTATTCGAACAAGAAGCAAATGCTAAAGCAGGTTTCGCTATTGAAAGGCAAGAAGCCTTGGAATCTCTTAAAGAAGAATATCAAAAAGTAGAACAAAAAATATCATCATTAGATGAACAAAGAAGAGCTGATGAACTGAAAATGATTGAGGAAAATGCTCGTAGACAAGTGTTGATAAAAGAAGAAGAGAAAGCTCATTTTTCTGCAATTAGAGAAAGCATTGAAAACGAAAAATCTATTTTGAAAAAAAAACAGATTCAATTTGAGAAGAAAGCATCTGAAAACAAGCTATTAAGTGAGCAACTTAAGAGTAAGCTTGAATCTCAAGATAGTTGGAAGCAGCAAGTATATGAAGATTGCCAAAAGGAATTTCAAAGTGTAAAAGCTTCATTGGAAAATGAACTCAAAAATTTGGATGTTTACAGAAAGCGTGACGAACAGAAGATAAAAGATTTAACAGATCGCCTACAAAGTTATAAAGAACTAGAAAGGGAAGCAAGAATTCAAGAGCTTGGCTCTCCAGTTGCCGTTCTTGAACGAATGGATGAGTTAGAAAAAGAGTTAAAAGACACACGTAATAAGTTAAAAGGAAGAAGTGAAGATGATCTTGAAGAAGAGCTTGACTACTACAAGGAAAAAGCAGAAGAATTAGAAGAAGAACTTCGAGAGTTAAAACAAAGTTATCAAGAAGTTAAGGGACGAGAAAGTAAATACAAATTAAGTATGCTGGAAAAACTTGAGCTGCAAAAGCATAAAGATTTACTGGAAGCCAGCAATGCGGCATTAACTCACAGTATTGAAGCTATTCGTGCCCAGCTGGATGATTTAATAGAAAAGCAACAGTCTCAAGAAACATTTAAAGAACTAACCTTAATGGATCGCAAACATAGTGAACCAGTTGCTGCTCAACCAATAAATTCATTAAAAGAATTTACAGAAGATTTACAGCACCGAATAGCAACATCGACAGATGTTGAGTTGTATTATGACTTGGAAGTAATTAGAAAGTTTATTGCGGGTTTAGCATTAAGCCCTTTACATGTTTTTCAAGGGATATCAGGCACAGGTAAAACGAGCTTGGTAAATGCGTTTGCAAAAGCAGTGGGTGGACAAGTTACTCCTGTACCAGTGCAAGCTGGCTGGCGTGATAGAGATGACTTGATTGGTCATTATAATGCCTTTGAGAAGCGTTATTACGAAAAAGAATGCTTACAGGCGATCTATCGTGCTCATACACCTTCATTTAGTAATCGTTTTAATATTGTGTTACTTGATGAAATGAACTTATCAAGGCCAGAGCAATATTTTGCAGAATTTTTATCAGCGATGGAACAAAATGAACTTGAACGTAAAGTTGTTTTAATGGACTCATCAGTAGTTAACCCTCCCAAACACTTTGTCGAGGATAGAAAGGTATTGTTAAAACCGAATACTTGGTTCATGGGTACGGCAAACCATGATGAAACTACATTTGAATTTGCAGATAAAACGCATGATCGCGCATTTACACTTGATCTTGAAAAACAAGAAAAACCACTACACTGGCGAGCGAAAGCGAGTAAACATACGGTTATAGACTTTAACTCGGTAACTGATTTATTTGTAAAGGCGCAACACACACATCAACAGTTAATTCAGGGGATTTTACAAAAATTATTGAAATCCAACTTTACAATGATTTTGGAGGGTCAATTTGATATTGGTTGGGGAAATCGTCTGGAAAGTCAGGCATTAAGATTTATATCAGTTTATAAAGATTGTGGCGGGCAAGCTCCTGATGCATTGGAGCACATGTTGATTACTAGAGTGTTGAGGAAAGGTAAAGTACTGGGGCGTTATGATATTTCGATTGAAAAGCTTGAAGAATTGAAAGCCGGTTACAAAGAGCTTTTTAAATCAATTAATGGTGATGGTACTAAGGGCGAAAAAATAATTGAAGCTGAAGTATTAAGGAAGAAGGAAGGGGTTTATTAAAGATGTTATTTGACAGGGTAACATCAAAAAAGATTAAGCTAAATGATGTGTCAAAAATTCAGTCAGGGCGCTATGCCCTGGTTAATGCTGATACAAAATTAGGTTTTGAACAAAGAGTATTATTTGAACCGTTACTACCTTCAGAAATTGAGACTAAATACACTAGCTCTATATCCTTTTTTGATACTAAAGAGTTATTTACTAATGATGAGATAGTTAAAGAGCAACAACAGCTAACAATAATATTTGATGCAATAAAACAAATAAATGATAAGTATGAAAGCTTGAGTCTAGCCGATTTTAGTCACTTTTTACCCCCTGAAATAAGCAAAGATATTACGCCAAATGAATTAGATAAGGGTATTGATGAAGTATTTGAAAATGGAGTGTTATTTCAAATCAATTCAGCACCAAGAATGAGTATGCGGTATGACACAGAGTTACTTCCAACAAGCCGAGTAAAACGTTATGCAAATAATTACCAAAGTCATTTGGTTGCACACTCTGAGTGCTGGCAACAAAGAACAGTTGTAGGGATTATCCCTAAGAAGCTACTTGCAAAAGTGAGTGAGGATGAGGTTGTAATATATGAAAACATTGTCTACGCAAAGTTGATTGATCATATTTTTAATTATTTATCTTTATATAAAATGCGACTAGAAGAAATAACCGGTTTTATTGAGAAGTTTGGTACATTAGATGGTAATGGTAAAGATCATAGGTTGGTAACTCAGGTATCTGAAGATTGGGGGAGGGCATTTGTAGAAAATGATGTTGGTAAGCTACAAGAGCAAACAGAAGCTAGTATAGATAAAGTAAATGCGAACCTTCGTAAATTATCACAACTTAAATCTGAACAGTTATATCGTTCGATACCAAGGGCAGTACAATTACCAATAGAGCTAAAACAAACTAATATTCTGGTGCATGATAAAAATTACTCTAGAGCAGCATCTTTGTGGAGAAAGTGGTTAAAAAATTCAAATACTGAACGATTGACACCACAGCAAATTTTAGAGAAAAAACAAGAGAACTTTGTTCTTTATAAAGACTATATAGAGTTGATATTAAAACAAGTTTTTATGAATCTCGGCTGGTCTTTAAAAAAGGACAGTATGGGGATCAAGTTAAAACATGCTAATACATTTGAATTGTATCTCCAGGATACAAATCAAGGCGAATGGGTATTACTAAGAAACACTAATGTTGTAGCACGAGTAATTGCTATACCAGAGCCTTTAATCGAAGAGATTAAAGATAATGAAATAGTGCAAGGAACTTTGATTGTTTGTCCAGAAGTAAACCCGTTAATTGAATCCGATAGAATTTTAGCCATTTCTCCTATTACAATACTAGGTAAGGAACACTTAGCAGGTATGCTTCAGCAGCAGATCATTAAAACTATAGTCAAAGAGTATTTAGTTGATTTTCCAGTGAAATTACCGAATTCTATAAGTAAATTATATGATGGAAAGTATGACTGTTACCTGACAGATAATGAATTGGCAAATGCTAAAAAACACGCAAATAATGAATTATACAGTTTAATAGTTTCTAAACGTAATATTTCAAAATACTTAAAACAATGCCCTGTTTGTAGTGAAGCCTCAAAGCCTGAAAGTGTGAGTCAGTCTTCGAGTGATTACTTCACTGCTAATTGCCGAAATAAAGCATGTAAAGCCTCATGGACTTTCGATAAAATAAAGTCCGAGTTCATATTAAACAATGGTTCAAAAGCTAATGGTAGATTCTCTTTTCTTATTAATTTCAACTCTTAACCAACAAATTAAATAAGCTATAAGTGCAAACCTTAAATATAAAGTAACTTACTATAAAGTAAGTTATTTTATATTTTTTTGCGGTGTTTTTGTCTCTTGTTTTTAACTTTTTGATTTTTAATAATTAATATATTTTTATTTGTGGCATATATGTCGCACTTACATATTTAAATAATACGTAAAGTGAGAGATATATGAAGCAAGTAGAAATGGTTATATTAGCAAACTCAATAAAACACGGTGAACACTGTGTAGCAGGCAAAGACATTAATACCAAAGAGTGGTTTAGGCCTGTTAGCGACGAATCAGGGGGTGCTTTAAGCCTCAAGCAAGTTATGTGCACTAATCCATATGGTCAGTATCCAGCTAAACCAATGCAAAAAATAATAATGACGCTGGGGCAACATGTTCCGAAAATGAACCAACCAGAAAATTTTCAAGTAAATGATTCTAATTGGGTACAACATTATAAATTGGCTGAAAATGAGCTAGAAAATTATTTAGACTTACCAAATGATCTTTGGGGAAGGAACGATAGGGTTTCATTTAATAAAATACACACTGGTAATATCATAATTCAAAATTCTTTATATTTAGTTAAGGTTGAGGATTTAAAGTTATTTGTGTCTAATAATGGAAAAAGGAGATGTTCTTTTTCTTATAATGGAATTCAGTATGAGTTAGCTGCAACAGATCCTATGTTTGATAGTTTGCTAAAAACTAACGTAATACTCAAAGGGATCCTTTGCGTTAGCTTAGGCGAAGAATATCTTGGCTATTGCTATAAGCTTGTAGCATCAATTTATTAGGCGGTAATATGAAAATTAATACGATTGGTTTTACCAAAAAAAATGCTCAAACATTTTTCAATTTTATTAAGCATGAAAGTGTTTCCACCTTAATAGATGTCCGTTTAAATAATGTATCTCAATTAGCTGCTTATGCTAAAAGAGATGATTTAAAATTCTTTTTGAGAGAATTGTGTGGTTCTGATTATGTTCACATTCCAGATTTAGCACCGACTAAAGAGCTACTTAATAACTATAAAAAAGGTTATATCTCATGGGAGCATTATCAGGAGAGTTTTTTAAATTTAATGGCTCGAAGAAATATAGAACGAATACTAAAACCAAGCCTCTTAAAGGATAGTTGCTTATTATGTAGTGAGCATGAGCCTCACTTTTGTCATCGCAGACTAGTAACTGAGTACTTAAATGCCCATTCAGATTTCAATTTTACCGTAAAACATTTGTACTAATGGATAATATATTAATCGTATACCCCGACCTATTCAATTGCTTCAGCAAGTTTGATCGAAAAGTTAAAAATATCACAACCGACATTGAAAATTTTAAAATCTCTTATTTACAAGACTCTAATAAATTAGTCACGGGATATGTTAATAAAGCTAATAATATTTGTATCGCCGAGCAAATTATGCAGATTGATAACTCAGGATTAACTCATGCGATAATTTTTGATGACGGTGAATCATTTAGTAATGAAATTAAAATCATTAGATCCTTAGAAATACCATTAAGAATTATTAAAGTTATGGTTACGAGAGTCATTAACATTAAAAAGGATATAGAGTTCAAAGGCATAAAAAGTACGCCTAATTATGAATATATTGGTAGAGGATCGTATTGGGGCAATCCTTATTCAATGTTTGAAGATGGTGATGATAGAGACGAAGTTATTCGTAAATATAAATATGATTTTGATTTTGAGAAATTTCCAAATAAGGAAAAAAGTGAAGTATTTAAGTTAGCTGGTAAGAAATTAGGCTGTTTTTGTAAACCTGCGGCTTGTCATGGTGATATTTTGGCTGATTTCTTAAATCAGTGGGATGATAATAGGTAATCAACGTTAGAGCAGAAAGAAAAAATCATAGATATTTTAAATACAATGAGATGCATTGAAAGATTTATACCATCCCTTCAATAAATAATTAAACCCAGTTGTCTTTTATATCAAATGATTAGCGAGGTTCTTATAAATAATGCAGATTCAGCGGTATAATTTACTTTTGGAGTGTATACCAAAAGCTCCACATTGTGTTTCAGCACCCTACTTGAAAGCTAAGCTTTCAGCTAGGGGCTTCGAGATTTCAACTCGCATGCTGCAGAGAGATCTTCAATCCCTATATGAGCAAGGCTGCTTCGGTCTTGAAAAAGACACGCGTAGTAAGCCGTATGGTTGGTCTATCAATGCGCAGTGGCGAGGTGGTAGCGCTAAAATAATGAGCAGTGAAGTCGCTGAACATTATTTGCTGCTAGAGCAGCTACTACCGCAATCTGTACCGAGCGATGTGAAACGCTCTGTGCATACTAAAGCAGAGCAGGCTCTTAAGCGTTTTAATGGCCATGTACCTGACTGGCTTGCAACCCTTCCAAAATCGTCGTTAAAGGTGAATATTGATACTCATTTAGTTGCGCAAATTGAGCATGCGATTAAGCATAAACGTGCTGTGAGCGCTGAGCTTTATAGAGTGCTTTACGATGAGGCACATTGGTTAAAGTTTGCTGAATTAAGCTTTTATAACTTAGTTGAGCAAGACGGTGTGTTGATGGCGCAGTTTATGGTGGGAGAGCTTCACGACAAGTGTTATCAAATGCCGGTTTACCGCATTCGCAATGTACACATTTTGCAAAAAACACGACGAGAGCCAAGTGCTGAGCAGTTAAAGTCGTTACGCAGTGCGATTAATAAAGGTATGAAGCAAGAAACGATCGAGTTAATTGTAAAAGTGCCTAACCACTCTGCAGTTAATCAAGGTTTTATTGAACTTGGCGAGCTGATTGACAAGCAACAGATTGACGATAAAAACGTATTACTTACCTACCAGACTATTGATACTGAACAACTAACCGATGAGTTATTTAAATGTGCTCATTGGCTTGAAGTTATTAAGCCTGAAAAGCTGCGGCAAAGAATCGCTACAAAGCTTAAAGCGGCCGCTACCATCTATAAATAACTCCAACTAGTTTAGGTGCGTCAAAAATTGACGCACCTATTTGTTATGCTCCTTTAAAAGTTAAGGAGTAGTTATGTTTCAATTAATTCAGCAAAATGATGGTTTATCAATCGGTGTATTTGGCATTGGTGGGTGTGGCTGTAATACGCTTAACAGTATTTTTGAACAGCGTGAGTCTGATCAGGCGCACTTGTACAGCGTTAATACCGACAAAGTGGTGCTTGAGCATACACAAAGTGATGAAGCAGTGCTTATAGGAGCTGAGCTCACGCATGGGTATGGTGCCGGCGCCGACCCTAAAGTTGGGCTGCAGGCAGCGGAAGAGAGCAAAGAGCAGCTTTTAACGCTTATTAATGGCTGCGATATAATACTGTGTGCAACAGGGTTGGGAGGTGGAACTGGGACTGGCGCTAGCCCTTATATTGCAGAGCTTGCTAGCGAACAAGGTAAACCCATTATATTTGTTGCTACATTGCCATTTAGTAGTGAAGGGCAGTTTAGAAATAATATAGCGCAAGCAGGTTTAAATGAGCTTAAAGAGCATGCTAATGCTGTTATTACACTCCCAAACGATCAACTTATTGAAGTGCTAGGTAATGATATTGGTTTATTTGACGCCTTTAAGCATAGCAACCAAATACTCCACTCACTGATAAAATCACTCATCGATATGCTTTGCTATCAAGGCTTAATAAACGTTGATTTAAATGACTTTGCTAAAATTATGGATTGCCAAGGCGATGCTGTACTTGGCGTAGGCAAGTGTAATGAAGAGAGCGAGCTAACTACTGCGCTTGATGGGGCACTTAACAATCCGCTGGTTAATCAAGTTGATATGTCATCAAGTACGGGTGTAATAATACAAGTAAATTGCAAAGATGAAATTTCACTCGGTAGTTATAACCTCATTACCGATACAGTACGTCAGCAGGTAAGCCCAAACGCGTTAGTTATTTGTGGTGTTTCAAAAATAGAAACCTTAGCAACCAATTATGAGCTACTGGTTATTGCTACGGGCGCGAGTTCTAAAATGGTACTTGATGACACTAAAAGTGAGTCAAGCTCTAAAGTAGTCGCCACTAAGCCAAAGCCATCTGATATTTTTGACATACCTGCTTTTATAAGAAATCAATCTGCACCACCTAGTAAAAGCTCTTTATAGGTTTGTAAATAACGACAACGCTGTATATGCAATATGTAAGCGCTACTCTAATATTTGCAAAGGGCGGCTCTTTTTAAGCTTTTGGGTTTGCTGGATTATATTACTCCAGATAGTTGAATATGCATTTATTGTGCTTTTGACGTTGGCGATAAATGTATTTGAATTATCAAATTTAAAAAATGATTTTTGTGTCGTTTTGTTTTTTAACTTAGCCTGTATTTTTACTTCTTTAAGTACTTCCTTCTCAAATAGTGAGAAGTTTTTATAAAGTGCTTTAATATCAGTATTATATAATTTATTCGAGTGATCATAATGTTTACTCATTGGATCGTGCTCTGAAACAGAGTGATGAAGCATTTTTTTAGACTCAATTTCAGCAATCGTTGATGAGCCAATTTTTTTAGTTAGCACTTCTTTCATGTGCGATTTTAAAAAGCTGCGCAGTAGTGTTGGAAATGCTCCGGCAGATCCTTTTATATTTATGTTATCTCGCGGGGCCGCCACCATGTTCTTTGGTGCATGATATTTAAGAGTTCGGTTTAAACTCTCTTTACTTATTGGGTTTGAGGCTTTTTTAACCTTGCAGAATAAATAGGTGCGGTTTATGTCTGGGTTTAATTTTAATTCTTGTTGTATCGCTTTTTTCATTTCGGATGTAAGTTGTATTTTAAACTCTTTTTGGTTTTTCATAGCACCGCGAGTGGTATGAGTTGTTTCAGGAAACGTCAAAAACTTAGGGTTATCTAAATCATCTATATACGATAGATGAAGGTTGCAAATATTTATGGGTCTTAGCCCAGTAAACATCATCAGTAGTACGGCATTTATTAATGTATTATTTTTAGCTGTTTTTAGGTTTATGTATAGCTGAGAAACAAGAGATATATCAGTATAGGCCTTACAAGGAATAGGCTTCGCCGTTCGAGAAGATATATAATTATTGTCTATTTCTAGGAATGGATTAGTGCCATTATTATATTTATTTTTTGCGAATACCCACAGTTTTTTCATTTGCTCGAATAGCTTAGCCACATGCGGGCCACTTTTCTCTGTTAGTAGTTGGTCAAGCGTTGCTTCTATTATCTCAGGCGTAATAGTCTGAAATAACGTATTTTTACCAAAAGCATTTTGAATTGCATTAAGGTAAGAGGTGTATGTTGTTACTGTAGTTTCAGCTAACTTGCTAGGGCTATGCTTATTAATTGACTGTAAGTTTTCTATTTGTTTACTCACTACAAATTCGAATGTGTAATCAGAGGTGTTCTTTTTGTATATTTCGGTCGCTCTTAATTTCGCTGCCGAAAAACTCATAACATTAGAGTCACCAATCTTGATATTTTTTATGCCATGTTCTTTTTTAAAATGAGTAAAAAATTTAATAATGCCATCATGCTGGAATACAATTCTTATTTGATCTTTAAGCTGATACTTTGAAAGTCTTCTTCCTTTTTCTTGCGCCAATATAATAGTCGCAAGACTGGCTAGCTCTTCCATTGACTCGTCATTGTACGGTGGCTTAAATGCATTAAATTCAGCCATGCAAAGGTCACGACTTTTAATCGTGACCTCACATGGTTTTACTGAATTTAATACTGATGTTGCCATTAATATATAAGCCTTAAAAAAGTTAAAATCATCAAATAACTGATGAGGTATCGCTCTAATAAGGCAATGGTATGAAATTAATTTTTTTAACAAAAACTTTGGTAAGTCGAAATTAAACTTTTTTTAATTATTTTTTGGTTTGGCCTCTTGGTCATTTAAATATCTCTCAACGACAGCTCTTCCTTCTTCGGTTAAGATCAAATCTTTTGTTACTCTGCCCGTATCACCAAGTGGCTGATTAATGAAGTTTACATAACCGCGCTTGTAAACTAGATGTGCTTTAATCCTATCTCTCAGTGCTTTTTTTTGGCTGTTTTCTTCTAGATTACTAGCCTGTTTACTCTGCATTCCTGTAAGTCTTAGCTGCTGATTTTCAAGCTCTTTAGCTCTTTTTAAAATACTAGCTTCATGAATTTTGAATACATTAAATTTTAGCTTTGTTGAAGTGCCAAATAGCTCTTCAGATTTATCATAGTTTAAGCCGTTTGGATCGTCCTCTTTTCTTAGGTGATGAAGCGCGAGTCTTGTGAGTTCCTCAGCGTGTTTAAAATGATAGCCGTTGGCAACCATAATCGCTTTTGCGTTGGATTTAAAAAAACTTCGGCACATTGTGCAAAATGCTCCCGCAGATCCTTTCATTACAATGTTTCTTTTATCTCCTTTTACTGCATCAACAGGGGAGTAATCTTTGATGATTTTGTCCAGCGACCTTTTAGCAAATGGTTTGTTAAGATCGCGAGGCTGAAGAAATATGTGATCAGGGTTACAGTTAGGGAGTGCATTTTCCATCCAGTCTCTCTGCTCTAAAATAATGGCGCGCATGGCTTTGGTTAAGGGCAATTTATATTCTTTTTGGTTTTTCATTTCTCCACGAACTCCGACAACAGATGCCGGAAAGGTAATTAATGTTGGGAAGTCGATACTATTGAGCCACTCCCACTTCATTTGTGGAATATTAATAGGGCGTATACCTGTCAAAATCATGAATCGAGCTGCATTTTTTTGATGTACATTTGGTGCAGACGCGAGGTTTATCCACAATTCAGCTATTGAATCTAAGTCAGTATAAACTTGGCAAGGACGAGGGCTTTCTACACGGTCAGATACGTAAAAGTCATCGATATCAGCTGCTGGGTTTTTACCTGAGTTAAATTTGTTCTTAGCAAATCGCCATACTCTTCTAATCTGTGCAAAAAGCTCGATTGCCTGGTTATTGGACTCTGTCTGGATAATTAAATCTACAATCTTTTCTAACTCTCCAGCTGTAAGAGATTGGAACGCACGCTTAAGTGGGAAATGATGCCTGAGCTTTTTTATTCTGCATTGATATGTCCTGAGCGATGAAGCTGCAAATTTGGTAGGTGCAGTGTTATGGCGCTCTATTAAGCTTTGTTCATAAGCATTAAACACAGTTTTAATATTATGATTATTTAAAACGCCATACTTCATTTGCTCAGTAAGCTTTCGTGCTTTTGCTATTGTTAATTCAGGTGCTTCACCTAATTTGGTATTAGCTATGCCAGATGATTTAGGGAAGTTAGAGTAGAAAATAGCAGCGCCAGACTTGGTGAAAATTAGTCGAATATGGTGTTGCGCTTCGTATTTCGATAACCTTTTAGTCCTACTAGGTTTAAAGCCTTGTTTATAAGTGCTTTTTTCTTCAAAAAATATGATGTGTTGAGCCAGCGTAGCACACCGATTTATGTGCTGCATAGAAAATGGCGGTTTGAGCTGGTTCCATTCTAGTTTTGCTTTCGTATATTGAGCTTTGTTAAGCGTTGATAAAGAGTACTTCACTTTGTTATAACCTATATAAATAAAGGCCTCGCGGCGATTTTTATTGATTGAGATCAACAAAGCAACAGAGAAAAATAGGCATAATTCGCGGCTGTAATTTACACCTAAAAATAAAATGGTGTGTTACGAATGTGTGCTACGATTAAATAAAAAATAAAGGTTTTTTATTGAACTACACTTGTATGAAAAGTAGTCAAAAAACATTTCGTTTAAATCTATGTTTATGTTTTATAATGATTTTAATTGAAGGGGCTTAAAAGTGGCTTTACTCATAAATAGTAAATGCATTAACTGCGATATGTGTGACCCAGAGTGCCCTAATGAGGCTATTTATATGGGCGCTAAAATATACCAAATAGATGCTAGTAAATGTACTGAGTGTGTAGGGCATTATGATAAACCTACTTGTGTAAGTGTTTGCCCTATTGACTGTATAAAGCCCGATCCTAATAAGCGTGAAAGTTTAGGTGAGCTGGCTGATAAGTTTGTGCTGCTAACGAACTTATAACTTGTTCAGGTATTTTGCTAAGCCGCTTTTTACTATCGGCTAAAAACTATCTACATTACTTATTTAGCTTGTAGCTAAAGTCCGCCGTCATGCATTTTTAGTTTCAATCAAATTTTATTACCTTCATTAATTATCAATTATATTGTGTTACCTTAAGGCTTTATAAACTCAAGTATTAATCTAAGTTTTAGATTGCATTCTATAGGAGTCTATTTTGGATATAGGTATTAACGCTATTCAGGCTGTATCTTCAAAACAAGCCATATTTATTAATGATGAGTGCCGAGTATTTGTAATTGGCGATCTTGATGGTGATTTACCGGCCTTAAAAAGCGCACTTAATAACGTAAATTTTGACCCTGAAAGAGACACTTTGTTTTGCCTAGGCGATTTTGTTGATCGCGGGGATAAAACATATGACTTATTTACATACTTACAGGCCATTAGGGCATGTATGATATTAGGTAATCATGAGCATTTAATGTTGGAATCATTATTAAGTAATGATAAAGCGGCTTTTAATTTATGGACTGGTAATGGTGGTAATTGGCACAAGTCGGTATCAAGTGAAAAGCTCAGTGTCATGTGCGATGAGTTACTAACTAAACCGCTTTCAATAGTACTTGAGTATCGTGGTTATACAATAGGGTTGTCTCATACATTTGCACAATCGTGGGATTGGGAAAATTACCCTGATGATAAATCGCTAATCGTGCAATCTTTATTGTGGGATCGCGAAGTAGTTAAACAAAATAAGGTAGTTAAAAGTCATGGAGTCGACTTTTCAATACATGGACATAACTCAACTAAAGCGCCTTTTTGGATTGGTAATAGTTATCAT
Organism: Pseudoalteromonas sp. SWYJZ98; assembly: GCF_015864495.1. Lineage (NCBI taxonomy): Bacteria > Pseudomonadati > Pseudomonadota > Gammaproteobacteria > Alteromonadales > Pseudoalteromonadaceae > Pseudoalteromonas > Pseudoalteromonas sp. SWYJZ98. The sequence continues at coordinate 49,856 of NZ_JADYXA010000026.1, forward strand.
ATAGATACAAATTATTATGGTGGAAAGCCTACACTCTTAGAGCTTTCAGAGGTTATTGCTACGCTTGATTAACCAAGCGCTATTTAGCAATTGTTACTTCTTTCAAATATCATTCGGCAGTTTTGCTTTCTAAAGTATAAACTGCTGACTACCACATCTAGTTATCCTCTTTGTTTTTTCTATACACCCTATGATTTATGCAGCGTAATTATTTTATTAAGCTATTAAATTCAACAAAGCCTCTATTAGCTTGTTAATTAAGAGTGATTTTGATGTGTGGGTTGGATTTTAAGTTTCATCCAATAGGTATTAATACAGTTATATGAGACGTTTATTTAGTTTTAATATTGATGATTAACAAACGGTTAAGTTTGGCTGTGTAGAATTGGGAACAATTTTTGCCATTTCGTAAATAATTTACGTAAAAGGACTAACTTCTCGCTTTAGGTTTTATATAAGCAGATTTAAATGGAACAGCCTCTCACATGATAGTAGCAAGCATATACCCTTTCCCTTTTTCAACGTTTTGTAAGTCGTCACTTTATGTATCAATTTTTTCTGCTTTGGGTTCTACGTGTGCTTTTGCAGCGCAAGAAAACTCGCAGCACGCAAAAGATATGGAAGTAATAGAAGTACGTGGTATCCGTTCAAGTATGGCCGAAAACTTAGATGTAAAACGTATGTCGGGATCTGTAGTTGATGCCATTACCGCGGAAGACATTGGAAAGTTCCCTGATAAAAACGTTGCAGACTCACTTCAGCGTGTACCCGGTGTAGTAATTGAGCGTGATGGCGGGGAAGGTTCATCTGTCAGTATTCGTGGTTTATCGTCAGAACTTACCTTTACACAGCTTAATGGTAATTTTATAGCATCTTCTCCGGGGGAGCCTTCGCGTTCGTTTGATTATGCTTTGTTACCGTCTTCAATGATTGAAAGCGTCGAGGTTTATAAATCGCCAGAGGCACGCTTAGATGAAGGTGGGGTTGGTGGCACTGTATTAATGCACAGCCGAAAACCTTTAAATATGAATGCAAACTCGGGTGTATTTAATGTCGAGAGTACTTACGCTGATGTTACAAAAGAGTATGAGCCGCAGTTTACGGGTTTATATTCATGGAAAAACGACAACGAAAACTTTGGTGTATTAGTTGGCTATACCTATCAGGAACGGACAAACAGAACGCTTTCGGGCGGTACTGATGCTAATGTATGGCGCTATACTGGCACTGGGCAACCTACAGATATAAACGGTAACGCAGTTAATAACAATAATGGTTGGGATACTATTAATGATGCAAACGGCAACAGTTACGATGGCGTTTGGTTTTCACAAGTTGTTCGAGGCTCTGTTCTTAACGAAAAACGTGAGCGCGAAGGGATTCAATTTAGTTCACAGTGGCGACCAACAAATCGTTTAGAGCTTGGCTTTAATTATTTTGGTTTTACACTTGGGCAAGACAGAACAGAATCTGTGATTGATATACCAGAGTGGTCTTTAAATCCTGATTTTTTGACGGATGTAAATCTTGATGAGTCGGGCACTATTGTTACTGGTATGCAATACGATGCAATGGCAAGTGGTGTCGAAAATGATATGCAATTTCCGTGGATGCGTGGCAGCTACATACGTGAGGAATCTACCTCCGATACCTTTGATTTTAATTTAACCTATGAAGGTGATAATTTTAAAGCGCGCTTTGTAATTGGTAATACACAATCAGAGGGCGGCCCAGAAGAAAGCTGGGAAGCGGCGTATAAAAGTTCTAACGCGGGCGAAAACGCAGCCACTATTCAAAACGCAGCTCAAACGGCTGGCTGGTCGCTCAATCAAAATAATGTGTCACTTAATATCGACCCTAATACATTAGTTAATTTACAAAATGGAGTTGGAGGCGGTCGTGATGCGGGCTCTTCAAACTCAAGCTTTGTACGCAGTGAGCTAGAAGAAGATTACTACCAAGCTGATGTGGATTTTTATGTTGATTGGGGCTTTTTAAAAACAATTAGAACCGGTGTTAAGTACCGCAACTCAATTCTTCACCGTGAAACCGGCAACACCTTCTTTTTAGATCCAAATTTTGATATTGCTGCAGGGGAAGCAAGTGAGCAAGGTATTACCCGTTTTGATAGCTACCAATGGAATGGTGGAATGCCATTAGCTCAAAATGTATTTACTAGTGAGAATAATATTGCAGGTGGTTTTGATATAAACCAAATGCCAAGTATCGACTGGAATAAATACCGCGATATGGTCACTGCTAGTTATGTACCTTATACGCGCATTGAAGATAATTTTGTTTACGATATAGAAGAAAAAATATCGGCTTTTTATATACAAGGTGATTTTGAATTTAGTGAAGTCAGAGGTAATTTGGGTGTGCGTGTTGTGCAAACAAAAACACTTACTTCATCTACTGACTTATATACCTACCAATTAGATCACACAAATGATGAAACAGGTGAGCCAGTAACAGGTGACGCTCGTTTTGTAGAAGACTATCAATTAGTCACTCAGCAAAACAAAGACACTCAAGTTTTGCCAAGCTTTAATATAGCGTGGGATGCAACCGACGATTTAGTTATTCGTGGGGCAATAGCTAAAGTAATATCTCGTCCTGACTATAGTGATTTAGGTGCGCAGCAGCGCATTACCTATGTATCAGGTGAATGGGCAGAAGATAGAGCCGCATTTAACGAGCTTCCTGGTTTTAGCGGTAGTGGCGGAAATAAAAACTTGAAACCATTTGAATCAGTTCAAGCTGATTTATCTATTGAGTATTATTATGGCGAAGGTTCTGCTGTTGGGTTGGCACTTTTTCATAAGAAAGTAGATAACTTTGTTGTGCCACTGGTGATCGACGTAGAGCAAAACTTTGCTGGTAAAAATAATATAGTGGATGCAGGGACTATTAATATAGCCCCTTACAGCACTGTAGGTAATGGCACCGATGCAGTATCAAAAGGCGCGGAAGTATTTATTCAGCATGCCTTTGATAGTGGTTTTGGCTTTTACGCAAATTACACTTATAACAAAACCAATAAAGCAGATGTAACAATTAATGGTGAAGAATTTGGTCAGTCGGCCTTAATAGGTAGTGCAAAGTATCAGTACAACACCTCTGTTTATTATGAAGGAGGTTATTTTAATGTACGTGCTTCTTATAATAAGCGCGGCGAAACAGTACTCGGTTTAAATAGCGGATTAAATGTATACCAAGACCCTTACGAACAAATCGATGTAAATGCATCTGTAAATTTATACGACGGGCTTAGCCTTACCGCAGCGGTTATTAATTTAACTAAATCTGAATCAGTAACGCGTTTAGGAAATGACACCGATGCGCGATTACTCAATACTAGCTACTCAGGTCGTCGTTTTTACGCGGGCTTTAACTATAGCTTTTAGCTAAATGACTTAATAGCTGGTCTGTAGACAGTATTTTTTGATAGCGCAGGCCATAACAAACACTTTAATAGGCGTTAAATGTTAATAAAGTGCTAGTTATGTTGTGTTTTTAATGCGTTTAGCTCAAATTCTCAGCGAACAGTGCTTTATTTAAAGTTTTGTCAATAAAACGCTTGCGTAAAAATCTGTACTCCCTATAATGCGACCCCACTGAGACGGGAAACGCCGAAGCATAGCGAGGCACGAACTACTCAGGGTGTTAAGTAAAACTTAGATTGAATCTTTTTAGAAAGTTTAAATTTAAGTGTTGACAAAAAAATAGGAAAGCGTATTATTCGCATCCCTTGAGAC
>NZ_JADYXA010000027.1:0-53108 GCF_015864495.1 Pseudoalteromonas sp. SWYJZ98
GCCGTGAAAGGGCGGTGTCCTAGGCCTCTAGACGATGGGGACACATAAATGTGTCACTAGGACAACTGAATTTTTAGACTCGTTTCAGGCGAGCTTTCTTAATAACACTTCACTTCCCTATAAAAAATAAGTAAGTGGCGTCCCAAGAGATTAGTACTCTTGATAACGTCGTGCATAGAGAGTGCGGTGTCACACTGCTTTACACAATACTTAAAATAGTAAGTGGCGTCCCCAAGGGGATTCGAACCCCTGTTACCGCCGTGAAAGGGCGGNTCACACTGCTTTACACAATACTTAAAATAGTAAGTGGCGTCCCCAAGGGGATTCGAACCCCTGTTACCGCCGTGAAAGGGCGGTGTCCTAGGCCTCTAGACGATGGGGACACATAAATGTGTCACTAGGACAGTTGATAAGTTTAACTCACATCATGAGCTTTAAGGTAATTGCGTTTAATACAAGTAAAGACTCGAGCTTTAATTGTGACGCTATTTTCTCGGTAAAACCGCCTTTAACTAATAAAAGTTAAGTGGCGTCCCCAAGGGGATTCGAACCCCTGTTACCGCCGTGAAAGGGCGGTGTCCTAGGCCTCTAGACGATGGGGACACAGAAAACTGCTACCCTAGGACAAAACACTAATTTTTGGTGGAGCCATGCGGGATCGAACCGCAGACCTCTTCACTGCCAGCGAAGCGCTCTCCCAGCTGAGCTATGGCCCCAACTTAATCAATACCCGTCGTGATAAACACATCGTGTATCGCTTAGTGCGGGGCGCATTCTATGCACCACCCAAAATAAAGTCAACAGTTTTTTACCTAGCTTTATTTAAATGGTTTAATTTTCAACAAACTGGCTATCAAGCGTGCTAAAAAATACAATTTGAATAAGATTCTAACCCTACTGCTTATAATAACATCACTATATTGCAGCGAATACTCAATAGCCCCCACTCCCCCATTTAATGAAACAAAATTGCATCAAAGCAAAGGTATACATTTATATGCAAATTAAACTTATCTAAAAACTACCAATTAAGGCCCCGCCAATCGCCTTAATCTTTTAAAAGTTACAATTGCTTATAATAACCAAAACTTAAATGTGGGTTTGAGAGTACCCGCAGCCTTTACTTGCTTAATAACCAGCGTAACTCGTACTAAAAAATTCGATTATTGTTTAAAGAGCATTTTTAAAAGAGCACTGTTGCTTCGTAATTCTATGTATAAAACTTCAGGGCGGGTTGATCTTTGGTGGGTGAAGCGGAAGCTTTGCTCGGTTTTTACTTATTCTTACATGGATGTAAGCCATTAGGGTAACGCAGGAGCAGTTACCGAGCCCACTAGGTTACAAACCTCGCGCCGCGATTTAATCGTCCTAGATTGAACAAATTTGAATCCACAAAGGTCAACACGCCCTAGTTATATGTGATCTATTTAGTCTTAATCCGAAGGCTAGTAGCGAGGAATACGTATTTACGAGATGGCTAGGTTGGCTTATAAAAATAAAGTAAGTACAAAAATAGAGTTTAGAATGCTGAAATAGCATTTGTTTTGGGAAGTTTAGATTAAATTCATTTTTAAAGGACCGCTCTATTCACTAAATAACTCGCCCTAATATTAATCCATCTTGCTCATAATCATAAAAACGACTCCAGTAAAAAAACAATGAGTATCGTAAAACTAAATTTAAGGTTAATAAAGTACAATTCCCTACTCACTTTTAGGTGCTTAATTGAACTGCAATATCAAATTTGATGATAAAATAGACTTCAACCATATCCTATTGTTTATAAAACCTTCATTCAGCACATTTTTATCATTCAAGTGTTGACACATTTCCAACTCTATCTATAATAGCGCCCCACAACAACGCAGCAATGCAATGTTGTTTAGATGTGGGTGATTAGCTCAGTTGGGAGAGCATCGCCCTTACAAGGCGAGGGTCACTGGTTCAAGTCCAGTATCACCCACCACTTTTTAGTTAAAGTGTTCACATCTAAATTCTATATGGGTCATAAGCTCAGTTAGAAAATAGAGAGCATTACCGCTACTTACAAGTAACGGCAAAGTTCACTGGTTAAAGTCCAGTACTATTTATTTAATAGTAGCGTTTTAATTTATATGTGGGTGATTAGCTCAGTTGGGAGAGCATCGCCCTTACAAGGCGAGGGTCACTGGTTCAAGTCCAGTATCACCCACCACATATAAAACCTATTACTATATTAATAGTCGTGTTTTAAAATTGTAATATGGGTCGTTAGCTCAGTTACAAGAAAAGAGAGCATCACCGCCTTTTATAAAAGATGGCGAAGTTCACTGGTTAAAGTCCAGTACTATCTATATCGGTAGTAGCATGTAATATGGGTCGTTAGCTCAGTTGGGAGAGCATCGCCCTTACAAGGCGAGGGTCACTGGTTCAAGTCCAGTACGACCCACCATTTTTTAAATGGTGCATATTACAAGAAAATCTAAATGGGTCGTTAGCTCAGTTAGAAAAAAGAGAGCATCACCGCTATTTACAAGTAACGGCGAGGTTCACTGGTTAAAGTCCAGTACTATTTATTTTAATAGTAGCGTTTTAATTTATATGTGGGTGATTAGCTCAGTTGGGAGAGCATCGCCCTTACAAGGCGAGGGTCACTGGTTCAAGTCCAGTATCACCCACCACATATAAACCTATTATTGTATCAATAGTCGCGTTTTAAAATTTAATATGGGTCGTTAGCTCAGTTGGGAGAGCATCGCCCTTACAAGGCGAGGGTCACTGGTTCAAGTCCAGTACGACCCACCATTCTTAGAATGGTGCATATTAAAATGTAATTTGGGTGATTAGCTCAGTTGGGAGAGCATCGCCCTTACAAGGCGAGGGTCACTGGTTCAAGTCCAGTATCACCCACCAAATTACATCAAGCGGTCAATTGATAATAAAGAATTAAATAACAGGCATACCTATTATATGTGGGTGATTAGCTCAGTTGGGAGAGCATCGCCCTTACAAGGCGAGGGTCACTGGTTCAAGTCCAGTATCACCCACCACATATAAATACCATCAGATAACTTCTCTAGTAATAACTCTTTCTTTTCATATTAAATACATTTAAGAACTTTATAAAAACTCAATATATAAATCGTATGTAATTAACTTAGCCGTAAGAAAAAGAGCATCACCACCCTTTACAAGTAATGGCGAGGATCACTGGTATCAAGCCAAGTAATCACCCACCACATATAAATACCATCAGATAACCTCTCTAGTAATAACCTTTTCCCATATTAAATACGTTTAACTCCTCTTTTTACCTTAAATACATTTCATATTTTTATTAAAATCTAAATTACCATATCAAAGCGCTCATCAAATATAGCGTTTCCATTTTACTTATTTAGTTTTTAATTATGCTATTCGGCTCAGTACTTTCGAAGTTAGATAAACGTATTAGACAAAGTTAAGTACCTAATAAATACAGCTATCATTTAAATTCCCTTGTAAGGAGTTAAACTGTTGATTATAGTCTGTGTTAAATACAATTACGCTTAAGCCAATGCCAACTAAGATCTATTCAAAAGCCAAAATACTTATAGTAGAGGAGCAGCCACTTGCTCAAAGCTATATGAAACAATCGTTAGAAAGGCTTGGCTTTCGGCAGTTGCGCTTTGCTGATCATGCAAACTCTGCAAAAGAGCAGTGTTTAAGTGAAGAATTTGATCTAATAGTTTGCTCATTCAACTTAAACAAACACCAAGATGGCTACCAGCTTTATGAAGAGCTACGTGTAAAGCAGCTCATAAAAAGTTCGACTGGCTTTATTTTTATCTCAGCAGAAACAAGTGGCTCACTCGTTCATAGTGTTCTTGAGCTGCAGCCAGATGACTTTTTAGTTAAGCCTTTTACAGTACAAGAGCTTAAAACACGCATTGAACGAATCTTAAAGCGTAAACACGACTTACAAACAGTGTATTCATTAATTGATGATGGTAACGATTCAAAAGCTATTAAATTTATTGATACCGCTCTGGATAAAAAAAATAATAATTACAGTCCTATCCTACTTCGCTTAAAAGGCGATGCCCTACTTCGCTTAAAGCGTGCTCAAGATGCAAAAGACTTTTTTAAGTCTGTTCTCGATATTCAAAAATTTGCTTGGGCAAAAGTAGGTTTAGTAGAGGCACTTATAGCGAATAACGAACATATTTTGGCGCAGCGAATGCTCAAGACAATGTTAGAGCGCCAAGAAACTCGTTTAGTAGCCCTTGATTTGTTGGGCAGATTAGAAATAAAGCTAAATCAGTTTGAGCTAGCACAAAGCTTTTTAAGTCAAGCAGCAGACATTGCACCGCGAAACATCACACGCCAAAAATCGTTAAGTAATGTGTCGCTAATTAATCATGACTACGAAAAAAGCTATTTAACTCAAAAAGATATAGCCACCTTTGCAAAGCACTCAATACACGACCACCCCGATGTATATTTGAATGCAGCACGTGCCGGTATCGACTTTGCGTTAACGACTGATCAAACTGATCAAATTCAACGAATTTCTAGACAAACAAATCAGTACATTAATGATTTAAAAAAACAGTTTCCTAATAATGCAAATCAAGCTCAGATTGATGTACTAAATGCACGACTTCATTACTTAAAAGACGAGCATCAAAAAGCGAAAAAGCTAATTGAGCAGCTTGATGACGACGATACTCATCTCCGATCGGTTGATGGAGCACTTGATAAAGCAAAAGCATTTCATGAACTGGGGTTTCATCAGAAGGCGCAAACCTTATTCACACAAATAATTAGCCACTGTGAAAGACACCCTGCAGTTAGCGACACAACTTACTTGCGTTATATTCAGCAGCAACAAAGTGAGCGACGCGATATTAAAATGGGTCCAAAAGAGCTTAATAACCATGCCGTTAATCAATTTAATAAAGGGCAGTTAAATACTGCGCTGGAAGCTTTTACACAAGCGTTTAGAGTTATGCCTCGCAATCAGAGTATTGCACTTAATTTATTACAGTGCCTATTTGATTCAACCAAGCAATCTGGCAGCTCATTTAATATGGATCTTGCTAGAAGATGCTACGCCCTTCTTGATAAAGCTAAATTACAAGCAGATCAGACGCAGCGTTTAGATAAGATTTTGTATATAGCAAAAGAAATGAATTTAGATATTCAAAGCGCTAGTAAATAAAATATTAGAGCTTTTTCATTGCTGCGGCATTAACGCAATAACGTAAACCTGTTGGTAATGGGCCATCTGGAAAAATATGGCCTAAGTGCGAATCGCACACATTACAAACCACCTCTATGCGCTCCATACCATGACTTGTATCGTTTACATAACCAATCGCTTCAATTGTCGCAGGTTGCGTAAATGACGGCCAACCAGTGCCACTATCAAACTTTTCATCGGCATCAAACAATAGACTATCACAGCAAATACACACATACTTGCCAGGTTCGAGTAATGTACAACTACCCGAGCTATCTGGGCGCTCTGTTCCCTTCTTGCGTGTTACGTAATATTCATCTTCTGATAGTTGCATCCGCCACTGCTCGTCAGTTTTGACTACTTTTTTACTTGGGGTAGGATTGCCGTTGGTGGCAAAGTTAATAACATCATTCCACTTCAACATAATAGCCTCATTGAATAGTTGATTAACCGTACTTAATAAATTTATAAGAAGTACGGTCAATTATTACGTTATTTAATACACTAGAGATCAGCTAAAGAGTGTTGACCGTTTAAAACTAAAACTCGTTCAATCTTAAAGGTAATCTCCTCAGCTAAAGGTAATATTTTGTTTTTCTGAGCCGGTAAGTATTCGTTTAATAAAACTATCTAGCTCTGCTTTTTTTACAGGTAAACTAACACTCATTTGGCGCTCGTTATTACTGTAAATAATTAGCTCATCATCCTTTGTTGTTATGCGTTCAATACTCTCAATAACTAACCAATTTGGACCATGCTTTTTATCAAAAAATCCCATCAAACTAAAAAGTAGTAAATGTTGGGCATCTCGCTGAATAAAATCCTCTAGCCTATTTCTTGATTTAAATAAGGGCGTTAGCCTATAAACGCTTGAGCAAAAAACAAATAACCACAACCCAAATAGCGCTTTAAACCACATAGACTCTAAAAGCTCAGTGCTAATCATTAAAATAATAAGCACTAAGCCTATTAACGATATAGCTATCGCTATTTTTTTATTTACAGTGTCCACAACTAATCCCTTTTAAGTCGCTTTTTTTCTTCTGATGCTTTTTCTGTCGGCTCAGGCCAATCATTAAAAAAAACGGTTAAATAACGGCTTTTCACCAAATACCACAATACCCATAAAACAATCATCATTTGTACTGCTAAAAATGATGAAAATCGATAATGGCTATGCGCGGCTTGAATACTTAACCATGTTAAATCAACAACAGCACATACAATAAGGGGCCAGCGCATATGCCGCCATATTTTTGCTAACTTATCGCTCGCACTGTGTGAATCTCGTGGTCTGCGTAAACAAAATAAAATAGTCGGTATTATTGCGATACTTCCAATTGCTATTGCAATAAAAAAATCATTTTTATTTTTAAAAAATAACGACATTAAATCAAGTTCAGGCCTGCGACTTAAAGCCGCAATCACCCAAATAAAATAGCCACGTAATAGCACAAGCAAACTTAAATTAAATGCAATAGGAGTTCGGTAACTTCCGTACTTATCCCAGTATTCTGGACCGTATCGGCTCATTGTTGCGTCCTAACCATTATGCTTTTTAAGCAGCTCAATTAATTCATCTTCCGTGAGTATGTCGATACCTAAATCTTGGGCTTTAGTTAGTTTTGAACCCGCTTTTTCACCCGCGACTAACGCATCAGTTTTCGCTGATACGCTACCAGATACTTTAGCACCTAGCTGCTGTAAGCGTGCTTTTGCGTCATTACGATTAAGCGTATTTAGCGTACCAGTAAGTACATAAGTAAGCCCAGCAAGCGGTTGTTCTTCTTCAGAAGGTGCACTCAACGCTGGCCAGTTTACGCCTTGCTCTATAAGCGCATTAACAACTGCTAAATTATGCTCTTCATCAAAAAAGCCTCGAACATGTGTTGCAACTATTTCGCCTACATCACTTACCTGCGTTAAACTATCAATGCTGGCATTTATTATATTTTCAAGGGTAAGGAAGTGATTAGCTAAATTTTGTGCTGTTGCCTCACCTGCTTCGCGAATACCTAATGAATATAAAAACTTAGCAAGCGTAGTGCCTTTCGCCTCTTCAAGGGCTGTTACTAAATTTTTGGCTGACTTAGGTCCCATGCGTTCAAGTGACTCAAAATGTCCTTGTTTTAAAATAAACAAATCAGCGGGTGTTTTTATAAGCTCTCTGTCTACCAGCTGATCAACAATTTTATCGCCAAGGCCGTCTATATCCAGCGCTTTGCGTGACGCAAAGTGTTTAATTGCTTGTTTGCGTTGTGCAGGACATACAAGCCCACCCGTACAACGAGCGACAGCTTCGCCTTCAACCTTTTCAACATGAGAGTCACAAATAGGACAAGTTACTGGAAATTCGATATCTCTGGCATCATCAGGGCGGCGCTCAAGTACAACTTGCGTTATTTGTGGGATTACATCTCCTGCGCGGCGAATAATAACTGTATCGCCTACTTTTACGCCTAAACGTGCAACTTCATCACTGTTATGAAGCGTTGCATTTGATACGGTAACGCCACCCACAAAAACAGGCTTCAAACGTGCAACAGGTGTAATGGCGCCAGTACGACCGACTTGAAAATCAACATCAAGTAATTGGGTTATTTCCTCTTGCGCCGGAAACTTATACGCAATAGCCCAACGAGGAGCACGTGCCACAAAGCCTAAACGCTCTTGTAAGGCCTTTTGGTTTATTTTTATTACTACGCCATCAATTTCATATTTAAGCTCACCACGGCGCGTTAAAATATCGCTGTAGTACTCAAGCGCGGCTTTAGGACCTTCAACTAATTTTGTTTCTGGGCACAGTGGTAACCCCCAGTCAGTCAGCTTTTCTAGTTGCTGATAGTGATCCTCAGGAATGCTGCCATCAGCTACAAGCCCGGTACTATAGGCATAAAACATGAGTGGGCGTTTAGCTGTAATTTTAGAGTCGAGTTGACGCAAACTCCCCGCGGCTGCATTACGCGGATTAACAAATACTTTTTCACCGCGTTTTTGCGCTTCAGTATTTAATTTATCAAAGCCAGCGCTGTCCATAAATACTTCGCCGCGCACTTCAAGCTCTTTTGGGTAATCACCACGTAACTTAAGCGGTACATTACGAATGGTTTTAACATTTTGAGTAATGTTTTCACCGGTAAAACCATCACCTCGCGTAGCCGCTTGTACAAGCACACCATCACGATAAATAATTGATACGGCTAATCCATCAAGTTTTGGCTCACAACAAAAAGTAAGCTCATCAGTACTCATTAAGCGCTCTTTTATACGGCGATTAAACGCAGTGAATTCTTCTTCACTAAACGCGTTATCAAGCGATAACATGGGTACTTGGTGCGCTACTTGCTCAAATTTACTCAGTGCGGCACCGCCTACTTTTTGTGTCGGAGAGTCGGCGGTTAAAAATTCAGGGTGCTGCATCTCTAGTGCGCTTAATTCGCGTAATAACCTATCGTATTCAGAATCAGGAATACTGGGGGTGTCGAGCACATAATAGTTATAGTTGTGTTGCTCTAATGTAGTACGAAGATGATTAATTTGCTCACTAATGCTGCTAAACATTTAAACCTCAATAAACATAAAAAAAGCCACTTTGACGATTCACCGTCCAGTGGCTTATAAAAATATAATGTATGCGTTATTTACGCTGAAAAAGAACGAACCTGTTCAACATATTGCCTGATGCGCTCTACTGTCATTTCATTTCGCTCAGCATCTAAAATTTGTGCACCAAATTCATCCGCTAACTTTTTAGCTGCGCTGTGCAACATATTAAATGCCGCTAGACCATCGCCGTCGCACGGTAACGTCATAAATAAGCTTACCCCAGCGGTACTAAATTGTTCCATATTATCAATATCAAACGTACCTGGGTTGTACATATTTACTAATCTAAACAAAACAGGACCTTGGCCAGCCGGATCTAAGTGGCGATTAAAAAAGCCTTCCTCAGAATATTTAAAACCTAAAGTATTAACTGCTGGTAATAGTTTACTGCCCTGCATACTAAGCTCTTCTGGCATTTGAATATGCACAATAACAAAGTCAGACATTTGAGCAGGCGCTTCTTCAGCACTTTGATCTTTTGTTTCAAGATCATCAACTACTTCTAAGTCATCTTCAATCGGTGTTTCTGGCACGCTTGTATCAATTTGCGGCTCATTTGCATCAAAGTTAAGCTCGCCAAATTGTGGCTCATCACGTTCGTCTTGCATTGGCTCTTTTGGCTCAGCCTCAGTACGAAACGGTTTAGATGAAGCTGGTGCGCTTTGTTGTAATGGCTCAACCCGTTCATTATCCGATACTTCTGGGCGGTCTTTTTTTCTAACTGACCACAATCCATGTATTAATAAACCACCAATGACAATTACACTGATAACGATTAAAACCCATCTTAATTGTTCGGCCATCCCCTCACCTTTTATTATTTGATATGCCTAAAACCTGTATATTAATGAAAAACTAATACACTTGTTATAAAAATTTATGCGTGTGCAAGTTGCACAGCTTGCTCTATATCTACAGCAACCATACGCGATACGCCAGGTTCTGCCATAGTAACACCTGTTAATCTACCTGCCATTTCCATCGCAATTTTATTATGACTAATATAAATAAACTGCACTGATTGTGACATTTCTTCAACCAAACGGCAAAAACGCACAACGTTGGCATCATCTAATGGTGCATCTACTTCGTCCAGCATACAGAAAGGAGCTGGATTGAGCCTGAATATAGAAAACACTAATGATAATGCGGTCAGCGCTTTTTCTCCACCACTTAACAAATGAATTGTTGAATTTTTCTTACCCGGTGGTCGTGCCATTATACTAACACCACTTTCGAGTAAATCGTCACTGGTTAATTCTAAATACGCGCTTCCACCACCAAAAACTTTAGGAAATAGCTCAGCAAAGTCTTCGTTAACTTGATCGAACGTCGCTTTAAAGCGTGTTTTGGTCTCACTATCAATTTTACGAATTGCACCTTCAAGGGTGCTTAACGCTTTTGTTAAATCATCTAATTGATTATCAAGATAATCACTACGTGCTTTGGCTAAATCAAATTCTTCTATTGCCGCTAAGTTTACTGCACCTAATTTATCTAGCTGATTAGTAAATCCGGTTAACTGATTTTGTGCTGCACTTAAATTTAATGAATCTGGTAATTCATCAAGTATTGCTTTTAAGCTTTGTTTCAACTCTTCTAATGGCTCAAGCGCAACTTGCGCTTTTATTACTAAGCTTTGCTCTTCAATTGTTAGCTTTTGGTGCTGCTCTTGCAAGCCCACCAGCTCACCTTGTGAATTTTTAAGGCTTATTTGCTTAGTGTTTAAGCTCTCTTTCGCCTGAGCTAATTCTTTTTGTAGCAATACTAATGCCTGCTCACCTTTTTGATGCTGTGCTAAGAGCTGCGTAATTTTATCGCTAAGTTCTTTCTCTGGTATCAGCAGCTCTTCTATTTCACTAAGTAGTTCTTGCGCACCTTCTGATGCACTAACGTGCTCTTGCTCTGCATGGCTCAATTTGGTTTGGCTTAACTGCCATTCACTGCGTGCCTTTTGCTCTGAGAGCGTTGCCTTATGTGCTTGTGTTTTATATTGCTCAAGCATGCTTAATGCTTCGCTATAACTTTTATCACTTTGTGAGCGCAAGCTATTTGCAGCGTCTACTTCATCCGCTAAGTTAAGTTGCTGCTCATTTAACACTTCAAATTGCTCTGTTTGCTCATCAAGCACGGTATTTAATTGTAAAAGCTGATTTGTTAATTGCTGTTTTTGTTGTTGTAGCTTTTCTAGTTGTAACTTAAAGTGCGCTACTTGCTGTTTGAGCATATCGCTGCGCGTACTGGCTACCGCTATATTTTGGGCAAGCTCATGTATCGCTTCTTTTAGCTCGCTTTGCTCGTTAACTAACTTTATTTGCTCAGCTGTATGTCCGTCACGAGTGTGTGTTACTTGTTGTAACTCGTCCTCGGCATTAGTTAACTGCTGCGCTTTATCTTGCAATTGCTTATGCTTTAAAAGTAATGAGTTTTCTGCATTACATTCGGCACTTACATGCCAGTTACGACCATATAAAGCACCGTTTTTATCCATAACAGCTGTATAAAAACTATCTTTTAGTATTTCTAAATCACCGCTTTCACTATAAGCAATACGTGCTAAATGCTCTGGATAAACACCGCTTGTTATATATGTAGCTAAGCTATTTGTTGGCACACTTTTATCACTATTTGGCCACACACTGTTATCAGCTTGCTGCTCACTTACATTTAAGTGCTCTAAAGATTTAAGTGCTTGCTCTATTAGAAGCTCAAAGCCTTCTTTAACACTTAGCTGATTAAACAAACCATTAGTACGTTCACTTTTTTCATCAAGCCCTAATGTACTTTTAAGCCCCGTTATACTGGCTTTTAACTCGTTTATTGTTTGAGTGAGCGTCGAATATTGTGTTTGTGAGTTATTAACAAGCTCATTTTGCATTTCAAGCTTAGCAGTGCACTTCGTATGTGCTGTTTGTTTAGCGGCAAGTTCTTGAGTTAATGTTTGTGTTTGCTGTGTTTGCTGTATTAACTGTTGCTCTACATCACTACTTTGTAGCTCGCTAAGCTGAACAGTTAACTGATCAATTTGCTCGTTAACGTGGCTTATTTGCTGCTGAGTTTGTTTAATGTGACTACTATGTAGTTGCACGTTATTATTAAGCTGTTGCTGTTGCTCACACAAAGCTTGCCAATGAGTATGGTGGCGCTGCTTAAGTGCTAATAATTCCTCAAGTTCATGCGTTAACCCACTAACTTGCTCTTCACATATTAAGGCATTTTCACTTTCCTCTTGCAGGGCTTCGTTGAGTTGTTCGCACACAATTTGCTGCTGCGATTTTACCTCAGCACTTTGAATTTGGCGTTGCTGTAATTTAATTAAACTTTGTTTAAGCGTTTGGGTTTGCTGCTTTACATTGATTTGTTGTTGCTCAGCGCGAGTAAGCTCTGTGTGTATTACATGTTGCTGATGCTGTGCATCGCTTAGTTTATCTTGCTGAGCTTGTACTTGCCCTTCTAAGCTTGCAAGTACATCGTCATGCCCTGAGTTAGCGGTTTTAAAAAACAAAATTTGATCATTAAGTTTTTTAATTTGGGCACTTTTTTCAAGTTGCTGCTGATGTAACTTTTGCCATTTTAAAACGGCAATTTGGCCTTTTAGCGTACGTTCTTGTGCTTTTAATTCGCGGTATTTTTTTGCATCAACCGACTGCACAGCCAATTTATCTAGCTGGCTTTGTAGTTCTTTACGCACATCTAACAAACGTTCAAGATTTTCGCGAGTGCTCTTTATACGAGTTTGTGTTTCGCGGCGGCGCTCTTTGTATTTAGAAACGCCAGCGGCTTCTTCTAAAAATACGCGCAGCTCTTGTGGTTTACTTTCTATTAAGCGCGAGATCATCCCTTGCTCAATAATTGCGTAACTACGTGGACCAAGACCGGTGCCTAAAAATATATCGGTAATATCGCGCTTACGGCATTTACTGCCATTTAAAAAATACAGTGACTGTCCGTCGCGCGTTACTAAACGCTTAATAGCAATTTGGTTTCGATCGGCAAATGTGTTTGAAGGACTTCCTTTATCGTTATCAAAAACAAGCTCTACAGAGGCTTGTGATATGGCTTTTCGATTAGTTGAGCCATTAAAAATAACGTCGGTCATGGCGTCGCCACGCAGGTTTTTAGCAGAGCTTTCACCTAGCACCCATCGTACTGCATCAATAACGTTAGATTTGCCACAGCCATTGGGGCCAACAACACACGTCATTTGATCAGGAAATGGAATTTTAGTGGGCTCTACAAACGATTTAAAGCCCGCTAATTTAATAGTGCTTAAGCGCATCTTATTGTTATTACCGATTATTATTGTTATTGATTACAAACAATTTAACTCATTAACAGTTAAATTGTTAAGCTTGTCGTTTAAAATTATCTAAAATAATACCGGTCGCCATTGCCACATTAAGTGATTCTGCACCACCAAAAGCGGGGATGGTGATTTTATTAGTTACTAACTTTGCACATGTCTCGCGTATTCCATGCGACTCACTGCCCATTAGTAAAACGCCTGAGCCCGTAAATTGGGTTTTATGCACGCTTTGCCCATCTAAAAAAGCACCGTAAACAGGTAAATTTAAAGACTGTAGGTAATCAGGTAAATCAACTTGGCTTACCGATACCCTTACAAATGAGCCCATCGTGGCGCTAATTGTTTTTGGGTTGTAAGCGTCTGCGCTGTCGGTGCTAGTTACTATATGTTTAATACCGTACCAGTCTGCCACTCTTATTATTGTGCCTAAATTACCAGGGTCTGATACGCCATCAAGTGCGAGTATTAAGCCATTTGCTTGTGGTAAAGCTGCCTTTGGCATATCAACAATAGCAATGGCTGCATTATTGCTAACTAGCGTGCTGGCTTTGGTGAGGGTCTCTTCATCAGCTTCTATAAAGTTAGCTTGCGGATACTTACCTTGGTACGCATTTATAAATTCGTTTGTAGCAAAAATATTAACCACATTTAATGGGCTGTTTAATAACTCAAGTACGTTTTTCTCACCCTGTACAAGGTATTGATTATATTGCTTTCGGTACTTTTTTTGGCCAAGTTGGCGAATAAGTTTGAGTTGGTTTTTTGAAATCATAACAGCCCCATAAAATTATCCAGCAAGTATAACAGATTTCGTTATAACATCTGAACTCGAAAAGCAGCGAATGGGGCTAATTTATCTTACTCGCACTTCTTTCAAAGGTCAGATTAATGCGAATAAACATGCCTTTTATTGCTTCTAATTGATTTGAATCGTCCACAGTCTGAGCCAATTCCCCATAAAGATTATCTGACGCTTGCTTAAACTTATTATTAAATTTGCCCTTGGTTGCCAACATAAATGCATCGGCTAATGTACGCTGCCACTCATTTAAATACTTTAGCTTTGTATTACCAGCCAAATTTTCACAAATTGAGTTTAATCGAACCGACGCATGCCCTAAATTTAGAGCGGTTAGTGCAAGATCAGTAATTACGCGTGAGTGTGAACCTTGATCGTAATTAGTTAGGCGAATTAACCTATCGGCCATGCGGCGGTTATACCAAATACTTGGGGTTGGATGGTTATTTATTTCGAGTAAATCTTTATAAGTAGCCTTAAAAACACGATGAACAAGTAATTGTACACTCGGGCCTGTGAATAACTGAAAAATCCAAAATAAAATACTCACCCCCGCAAAAATTGCCATTGCAGAGCTAAGTGTGTAATCGATTGAAAACGCAAGGCTCATATCGGTACTGGGTCTTACCAAAATCGTAAATGGGATACAAAACCCCAAGCCATATGGCAATGTTTGTTGATCAGCTAGCAGCAGTAAACCCAAAAAATAAGGCCCTGCTAATACAAGTAGCAATATTTCTAATTGCCCACCACTTTGTGATAATAAATTGAGTGCGTAAAAAATAGTTACAATAGCAGCAACCACCACGCCTACCAATAAACGCTTTATTACCACCTGTAAAATAGCTAACGGTATTCTCGCCAACATTATCGAAAATATGACCGGTAAAATCATAATTAATAATGCAGCAGAAGAACCTGTATTAATCCAAATAAATGCGCCGATAGAAAATACCAAAGCAGTTCTAAATCCAACAATAATGCCAGCTAATGGGTCGCGATATGTAAGCATACTGGGTGCATTTAATAATGTTTTATCACGCTCTTCTAACGCTCTGTATGCGCGTAGTAAAATTGTTAAGTCGGCTGCTACTTCTAAGCTCACATTGAGCATGTGAGATTCAAATGGCGAATCACACACCGTATTTGCTCTATAGTCGGTTAGCTCTTTACGCAGCGTTTTAACTTGTTCGGCGCAGTAATCAAAATCGTCAGACTCTTTAATTTGCGCAAATACGTGCTTAAGTTTACTTATTAATTTATCTAAAGTTGGTGTAATAAGGTCTTCGTGGTTTCGCTGTAGGCGGCCAATTATTTGAATTAAGGCCAATAAAGAAAGTACTTTTTGCGACAACTGATTTGCAGCACGCGAGCGCCCTGGACCTTTTGGTCCTTCGTACCTTACTGCGCTGGAATCTTCGTTTATTGATCCCAATGTTGCCATAATGCCATCTATTTGTTGATGGCGGTTTTCGTGAGAGCCCTTAGAATCAAGCTCAATAACTAAATAATGTAACGTTTGATTTATAACCGACCGCGCTTGTACTTGTAGTAAATGTTTAACCTTTACAGGCCAAAATAGATGACTCACAA
This sequence comes from Pseudoalteromonas sp. SWYJZ98, assembly GCF_015864495.1. Lineage (NCBI taxonomy): Bacteria > Pseudomonadati > Pseudomonadota > Gammaproteobacteria > Alteromonadales > Pseudoalteromonadaceae > Pseudoalteromonas > Pseudoalteromonas sp. SWYJZ98. The sequence continues at coordinate 15,508 of NZ_JADYXA010000027.1, forward strand.
GCCCAGCACATACAGACCCTATTATTATTTCGCTTACTCGCGCTTGTGCAATATCAAATATACTTTGGCTGCTCACCATTGCCGGAGTAACCATGACTAAAAGCACAATAATGGCGGCTGTTACACCTGCCATAGCAAACGCATAAACAAAGTTTGCTTGGCGTACCATTGCCGATAACGCAGAGTTTACCCCCAACCATAATGCCAGTGCACCGAGCGCTAAATAAGGGTAGAGAATTAACTGAGTTAAAAGCAATATGCCAAATAAACCGCCCACTATGGTGCCTATTATTTGGCAAATTGCTTTTTCAATAACCAATCCGCTTTGCGGGCGTAATTGCAAAAAAATAGCCGAGACTAACGCCCAATAAGGCCTTTCAAGATTAAGCGACATAGCAATAGTGAGCGCCATCACCATGGCTATAACGCCCTTAGTCGCAAAAATAATTGCCTGTTTGTTAGGAAAAAACAAATTTTGTAATACAACGCCCACTGTATTCCCCTTAACGTGTAGCGAGATGTATAGTGGCGGTCATTCCTGCGCTAAGCTGTGTATTTTCGGGCAACGAATCTAACTTAATATCAACAGGAATACGTTGCGATAAACGCACCCAATTAAATGTTTGTTGCACTTGCGGTAAAAGCTGACCGTTACTTTGTGTATTCGTATTTGCAATGGCTTTACCTACACTCACTACATGCCCTGTTAATTGCTTACCACCACTTAAAAGGGCTATTTTAGCTTTTTGATCAGGATAAATAAGCGGTATTTTACTCTCTTCAAAGTAACCCGTTACATAAAATGAATCTGACTGAACAATAGCAAAAACAGGTGTGCCTTGAGCAACATAGTTACCTTGGCGTAAATTCAAATTAATTATTTGCCCTGATGCAGGCGCAACAATTTTAGTTCTATCAACATTTAACTGCGCAATTGTTTGCTCTGTCTTGGCTAGGTTATAATTTGCCTCAGCAATTTTAGTATTAATACGTGTTGATTCTAGCGTTTCTTCACTAATTGCCTGTTGAGTGTTTAGCTCAACACGTCTTTCGTATTTGTGTTTGGCAAGCTCCCATGTATACAATGCGTTTTCTGTGTTTGCTTTACTTTTATCAAGCGCTGCTTGATAACGCTTTTTATCAACATTAAAAAGTACTTCGCCTTTTTGTACGTTTTGACCATCTTTAATATTTAAAGCAGTTACCCAACCCGACACGTCTGGAGCAACCGTGACAATATCGGCTCGAATACGCCCGTCACGCGTCCAAGGAGTATGCATGTAGTCAGTCCATACCCAACGCCCAGCAAAAACCGCAGCTATAACAACCAAGATAGTAAAAGTAATACGCAGATATTTAATCATTCAATTTATCTTCCACTTAGTAATACCAACCCGCAATAATACTTGAGTAATTTGAGGGCTTAAACCTGACGCTAACTGTGTTAAAAATTTCTGATATAGAAAAACTAAATAACGAAATTTTTGCCTTGTTATCGACACGGTTTTCTTGCCTCAAAATAGCTCAATTAATTAAACAGATTGGTATAAATAGACGGCGAGTGCCAAGTAACAAACAAATAGTGACACCTCAAACCAAGCCACTTTCCAAATACGGTCATGCCAATCTAGTCGATGCAAAACAAAACGAGTCAACGCCGTTAAAATAAATGCAATTGGGAAGTAAACAATCAGCGGGCTAAACTCTAATCCCCCTAACACGACTGCTTGAAACATAATAAATATCCTAATGTTATTTAAAGCGGTGATAAAAGCTGTAAAACCTAAATAAATTTACATCCGCACTACTCTTACAATCTATTATTTTGGCATATAAATCAATTAGCTTAATTGTACGTAAATGTGCTTAATACATAATTAATGCCATTACATTTAAGCAGCACTAACTATGTATAGTAGCTAAATCGCATATTAAAAAGCTAAAGACCCCAGTTACCAGCCAAATACATAAACCAGCGAGGTTTATTTATAAAAAAGTATTAGAGTATTCAACTTAATACTTTAAACGCCTATTTATAGCTGCTTGCAGAAGGGTTGGATAATTATAAACATTGAGTTTTGCACTAAAAATGGGTAAATTAACAAAAAAACAACATGGATATAATTTAATGGAATCAATACACCCTACCCCATCTGAAACAACCCCACCAATAAATGAGCCTGCTGAACCAATTTTTAGCGGAAAAGTGCAATTTAGTGGTAAAGGCGGTGAGTTTTTTGGAATTTGGATTGTAAATATATTACTTAGCGTTATTACGCTTGGCATATATTCAGCGTGGGCTAAAGTACGTACGCATCGCTATTTTTACGGCCACACCCGTATAGATGGTCATAGTTTTGACTACCTAGCAACACCAATACAAATTTTAAAAGGTCGGATTTTAGCGGTTGTTGTATTTTTTATTTATACATTTTCTATTAGCTTTATGCCTATTTTAGGCCTGTTTATTGCTCTTGGTTTTATCTTTTTAATGCCATGGATTATTAACCAAGGTTTACGTTTTAATCTGCGTATGACCCGCCATCGTAATGTTCGCTTTGCTTTTAAAGGCAGTTATGGCGAAGCCTTTGTTAACTTTATACTTTTACCTATTGCAAGCATATTTACGCTTTATTTATTAATGCCTTACGTTATAAAGCGTATTGATAGCTATATACATAGCAATATTAGTTATGGCGACAAACCGCTTACTGTAAATCTAAAAGGCGAGACCTATTACCTCACAGCGCTTATTTGCTTTGTAGTGAGCTCTATCACCATGGTGGTATTTATGGGGATTTTAGGATTATTTGGCCTCAACTTAGTAGATATTGAAAACCAACAAAATTTAGAAAACTCTGCAGCTATGGTTATGCTTCCTATCTTTATGATGATTGCCTATGTGCTAATGATTGCCATTGTTTCTGCTGTATGGCACGCCGCTATTAGAAATCACATTTTTGATAACAGCCATTTTGAAGGCGTTGCTACATTTAAATCAGAGCTAAAACCAATTCCTTTCGCTGTTTTACTATTAACTAATATGTTGGCTATTGTATTTTCTTTAGGGCTTGCATACCCATGGACAAAAGTACGTACATCAAAAATGCTCGCTGATGTAACTAACGTCACTATTTATCCTGGTGCATTAAACCTAATTGATACCGCGCAAGAACAGCAATCATCGTTTGCTGAAGAAGCTGCAAACGTATTTGATATTGACCTTTCTCTAACTTAAGAGCTCACTATGCATGTAAAGGGACATTTTTTCCCCATCGCATCGAGTAACTATCAAGTGTGTGTTGCAACTATTAGCGACACACACATTGACGTTATTAACGATGAACACGTTTTAGCTCGCCACGCAATCTCAACCCTTAAATTAAGCTCGGGGATGGCAGGACTTGCCGACGAACTAAACTTTGAAGATGGCAGTCGTTTTATTCCTCAAGATGTAAGTTACAGATGGCCATTTAAAGAAAATAACCATCACATAATGGAGCGCCTTGAAAAAAGTAAATGGGCAATTTTAGCCGCAGTAATATTTACACCGCTTTTTATGTGGTTAGTACTTTATAAAGCGGTACCGGCCATTGCTGTTTACAGTGTTGATACCCTGCCACGTAATGTTGTAGAACAAATGGGGGAGCAAAGTTTTACACTAATTAAAAAGATTGCGCTTGACCCAAGTGAGCTGCCCGCAGAGCAGCAAACTAAAGTACAAGCACATTTTACAAATATGCTTAATGCGTTATCGCTTGATCAATCGGTTTATAGATTATCGTTTTATAAATCAGACAGCTTTGGTGCTAACGCGTTTGCACTACCCCATGGCCGTATCGTGGTCACCGATGATTTAGCAAATTTACTTGCCGATAAACCCAATGCACTAAAAGCGGTATTGCTACACGAAATGGGCCATGTAGTCCACCAGCATAGCGTACGCATTACAGCACAATCTGCCGCAAGTACTATTGTGTTAGCGGTTGTATTTGGTGATTTAGAGGGGGTTGCCGAAGTAGCGTTAGGTACGGGTGCATCGTTTGCTCAGCAAGGGTTTTCACGTGACATGGAGCGTGAGGCCGATAGCTTTGCACTCACCCAATTAGAATCGCTTGGGTATTCGAGTAATGACTTTGCTGATGCAATAGAGGCCCTACAAGAAAGCCATACCAGCGAAAACGAACACCTAGAAAAAGTAAATGACTTATTAGAGTACTTATCTAGCCACCCAAGTGCACAAGAGCGTATTGACAATGCTAGGAAATAATCGCGGTTATATTCAACTTGCTCGCTACATAGTGAGTTTAAGTTGGATATACCACGGCTTTTTTCCAAAGCTTTATCACGTAGCTCCACTTGAAAAATTAATGACTGGCAGTGCTGGTTTTTCAGCCGAAGTGTCTGACTTAATTACACGTTCGGCGGGTGTTGGCGAAATTATATTTGGCTTGTGTTTATTTGTGTTTTATAAACATAAGCATTTGGTAGCTTTAAATATATTGGCGCTTATGGGGCTTTTACTTGCTGTAGTTGTAATGCAGCCACAATTGCTTATTGAAGCATTTAACCCTGTAACTACTAACCTGCCTCTTATTGGGCTAAGCGTTATTTGGTTAAAAGAAATTAAGCAGTTGAATAATCGATACCTCTAAATAAAAAAAGGGTATGCAAGCGCATACCCTTTTTTGTAGTACTTAAGTTATATAATTAGTACTTATTTTTATGCGTCCACAAATGCAGTAATTCGCTCGCAATGGTTGCTGCGGCAATAGCGGTAAGCTCACTTTGGTCGTACGAAGGTGATACTTCTACCACATCCATACCTACCATGTTTATGCCTTTAAGCGCACGCAGTACTTTAAGTACTTTATCTGACGTTAAACCACCACACACAGGAGTGCCTGTACCAGGCGCAAACGCAGGATCTAAACAATCTATATCAAACGTTAAGTAAACAGGTAGGTCTCCTACTCGCTCAAGTATTTGCGCTGCAATATCATTAGCATGTAAATCGTTGGCTTGCATTGCATCAATCACAGCAAACTCATGTTTACTTTGATCAAAGTCTGTACGGATACCTATTTGTATACTGTGCTCAACATCAATCAGCCCTTCCATGGGTGCATGATAAAACATAGTGCCGTGATCAAAGCGCGAGCCATTGCTATAGGTATCGGTGTGCGCATCAAAATGCACTAACGCCATTTTGCCATGTATTTTTGCATGAGCACGTAATAGCGGAAGCGTTACAAAGTGATCGCCCCCTAAACCTAATAGTGTTTTACCTTGGCGAAGTATTTGATCAGCAGCCATTTCTAGTTGCGCAGTAAAATACTCAGGATCCCCGACAGGGTAAGTAAAGTCCCCTGCATCTGCCACTTTTAAGCGCTCAAACAACGGGAAAGTCCACGGATATTTAGTGTCTTCCCATGCTAAATGAACCGATGCACGACGAATTGCATCAGGGCCTAAGCGCGCACCAGGGCGGCCCGAGGTCGCTAAATCAAATGGTAAGCCTAAAACCACTACGTCTGCATCAATTGCATTAATGTTTTGCACCATAGGACGACGTAAAAACGTCATCCCATTTGAGTACAATGAGTGATCTGCGTGACCAAACAAAGTTGACATTGCTTATAACTCTTCTAAATAAGTGTAGCCATCAAGGCCGCTTTGCAACTCGTCTAAAACGCTTTGCTGTTCGTGTTTTTCAATTTTAGTGCTTACTAACTGCTCGTATGATTGCTGAAAACTTTCAACATCTAAATGTACATAGCGCATCATATCGGCAACAGTGTCACCTTGGTTTATCTCGGTAATACTTGCAACGCCTTGCTCATCCATATTAACAATTGCGCTGTGCGTATCACCAAACAAGTTATGCATATCACCTAAAATTTCTTGATAAGCACCCACTAAGAAAAAGCCCATTAAATAAGGTTTATCAGCACTAAACTCTGGCACTGGTAGTGTGCTTTCAATACCTTGTCCATCTACGTAATGCTCAAGTGCGCCGTCTGAATCACAGGTTATATCAAGTAATACGGCACGTTTTTTTGGCGCTTCAGTTAAGCCACTTAATGGCAATACCGGAAACACTTGATCAATGCCCCATGCATCTGGAAGCGATTGAAATAACGAGAAGTTTACAAAAAACTTATCGGCTAAACGTACGTTTAACTCGTCAATAATAGGACGATGAAAACGGTTTTTATTATCCATGTGTTTGTTAAGTTCATAACAAATACGGATATTAATTTGTTCAGCCCATGCACGTTGCGATAAATCAAGTAACCCGAGTGCAAATTGGTTATGCGCTTCAGCTAAGTCACCTTGGCTATCGTGATAAATTTCAATTAATGCACGGTCATCCGTTAAATCAGTTAACTGTACAAACGATGCCCACATGTTTTTTAATAACAGGGGTGCATCTGCCGCTGGCGCTACTAACTCTTCTGGCGTGTAACTTTCAGTACCAATAACATTAGAAATAAGCACAGCATGATGCGCCGTAAGCGCACGACCCGACTCAGAAATAATAGTCGGCATTGGTTGCTCATATTGCTTACATGTATCACCAATGGTGTACACAATGTTATTCGCATATTCAGCTAAACTGTAATTCATAGAGTTATGCGACTGGCTACGCGTGCCGTCGTAATCAACAGCTAAACCACCGCCTACATCAAGACAATCAATTTCTGCGCCTAATTTACGTAGCTCACAATAAAAACGCGCAGCTTCGCTTACACCTAAACGTACATCACGAATGTTCGCCATTTGTGACCCTAAGTGAAAATGCACAAGCTGCAATAAATCAAGCTGGTTTGCGCCTTTTAAACGATTAACTACATGTAAAACTTGCGATGCAGATAAACCAAATTTTGATTTTTCGCCGCCACTCGCTTGCCACTTACCTTTACCTTGCGACGCTAAACGTACACGAATACCAATGCGTGGTTTTACGTTAAGCTCTTTTGCTTGGCTAAGTACCATGTCTAGCTCAGAAAGCTTTTCAAGTACGATATACACTTTATGACCTAGCTTTTCGCCAATAAGTGCTAAACGTACGTACTCTTTATCTTTGTAGCCGTTACATACAATAACGGCGCTGGTTTTTTCAGCCAGTGCTAGTACCGTTAGTAATTCAGGCTTGCTGCCGGCTTCTAAACCAAGTTGCTTTTTTTCTACTTGTGCTTGGCTTGCTACTATTTCTTCAACCACTTCACGTTGTTGGTTTACTTTTATTGGGTAAACTAATAGGTAGTCTTTAGGGTAACCATAGTTTTCAATCGCAGTATTAAATGCGCCGCATAAGCTGTGTACACGATGGTGTAAAATTTGCGGAAAACGAACTAAGGCAGGTAAGCTTAAACCTTTATCTTGTAGTTGCTTTGCGATATCTGTTAGTGCAATGGTTTGCTCTGGGGCATGAGCCTTGGGCGCAACATACACATCACCTTGATCATTAATACCAAAAAAACCTTGGCTCCAATGACGAACATTGTAGCTCGTACGAGCTTGTTCTAGTGATGTTGTCTCTTTCATTTATCTTTCTCTTTTATTTAATTAATGCCGACTCGGCTAGTGCCGCGCATTAAAAGAAAAATAGAGATTCAAGTCCAACAAGTATTTTTACTCGTAACGAGTGATTTTTGATGTTAAAAAAATAACCAAACAACTATTGCCCGCTAGCATATATAAAACAGGACTTTGATGATTATTAAAGATAAGAAAAGTTATAAAAAATGGCTGTTTTTAAATGACTCATTATAAATTTTATTAGCAAAAATGAATTAGCTCATTCAATAAAATTCATCTTGAGTTACTTTGTTTATAAAATTTACTTTTGATGGATTAGAGCAAGGCGTTCTCAACACCTCAATTACTCACAGTTGAGCCAACGTGTTGTGGCCAAGTAATACCTATGTATTCTGCAAAGTGAATAAAAACTGCACGTCAAAAACGCGCAGCATACATCCACCAGCTTCAATCATGACTTGGCGCATATGGAGCGTTAGGTATTGAAAGTGGGAAATTGCAGTAATGTATAGGCGAATTCGATTAATTAAGTATAAGCTAGCTATGCACTTTTTGGGGCGAACATAATTATTGCCATACCTAGCAGTGCAACTAGACCACCGATAATATCCCACATAGTAAGCTTTACGCCATCTACAACCCATAACCATAATAGCGCAACGCAAATATATACGCCGCCATAAGCTGCATACACACGCCCGGCAGCAGTAGGATGTAAAGATAGCAACCATGCAAATAGTGCCAAACTTAACGCTGCAGGAATTAAAAGTAAAATGCTCTTATCTTGTTTAAGCCAAAGGTAGGGCAAATAGCAACCCACTATTTCTGCTAAGGCTGTAATAGTAAAAAGTGCGATTGTTTTTAATTCAAACATAATGCTCCGCGCAAAAATAACAAGCATAACAATCAATACAAATTGTTATGCTTAGTGTGTTGTTATTCGCTAAGCGCCATAGTGGCAAGTTTCATTGTGCTTTCAAACGACTTAGTGCCGGCTATAAATAAACCATTATGGCAAAACACTGCGTCATCAATACCTGTTTCATCTACGAACGCTTGATCAGATAAACCAGACCATGCTTTAGGAAGCGGTTTTCTATCTTCAAACGAGCCAGGCTCAACGGGTACTGTTTGTAATATCCATTGCCCAGAATGCGATGGGTAAACCATGTATAGCGCCTCACTTGATAAAATATGCACTGTTTTTTTCCACGGTGTGTACTTTTCAAGCACTATTACTCTGGCATCGTCTGCATTTTCAATTGCTTTGGCGACAATCTCTTTTGCATTAACACTACCGTGAGCTGAGGCGATAAAACGAATGAGCATACGTGCTGCAAATTCAACGGCTTCATCAAAGCAGGTATCAAAGTTACTTTCTTCTTCCCATGTAGGGTTAAACATTGAAATTGTTTGGCTCAAGCTTATCCCTTTTGATACACCTTCAACATGACCACAATCAATGGCGTCAATAGTTGAAACTAAGCCTGAATCCACTCTATCAGCAGCGGCCTGGTTATCATCACACAGTGCTAAGCCGTATTTTTTCCACACTAAACCAAATGATGAAAAAGGAATGCCATTTTCTCGCTCGCCTGCACCACCACGTTGATGATGATCAAAGCGATTAGTTTCAGGGTCGTATTCCCCACCTACATCTATTACGTAGTCGGCACTTTCTATAAGCGCTTTATCGCGTGTGCGTACCAATTTAAACGTTGGCAAAACATGTTTAAGTACCGCAATACTAAAAACGTCATCTGCATGAAAATTACCATTGTGGGTTACTACTGTTATTTCGCTCATTTGTTTATTGCTACTTTTAGAAAAGATAAAAATTCTCGCTTTGTAAGTTAGTCACTAATTATCGAGGCAGATTTTATACGAAGACAGGTGTTAAAAACAGTGAAGTATTTTTGCATCACTATAAAAGCTGCTTTTATAGTTACTAGTTTGAGTATGACTTTTATTACAAGATAATAATGAAGGCAGATATTTACGACACATTAAGCTTTAACATGTCGCAGCGTTAATGAACTTATTTACTAAGCCCTAATTCCATAAAAACACTTTGTGGATTATCTACATATGAGCCAAAACTGCTACAGCGTTTAAAGCCTAAATTTTCATATAAATTGATTGATTTTATTTGTTTTGGGCCTGTTTCTAAGCGTATTAACGGGATTTGTTTTTCGCCAGCTTGATGCAATAAAATCTGCATAATACGTCTTGATAGCCCTTTACCACGATGACTTGGTTTTACATATAAACGTCTTATTTCGCCATAAGGCTGGGTATCAAATTTCTCTACAATCGCACCGCAGGCAATAATACCTTCTTCAGTTTTTAAACCAATAGCGTACACATTAGGTAAGGTTAATTCGTTTAACTCCAGAGACTGTGCGGTAGCAACAGGATATAAAGAGTTTATAAGCCGGTCTATATCATCAAATACATTTACCACGTCGGGATCATTCGGGTTCAAATCGACTAACTGCATAAAGCTTCCATTCATTGTTATAAGTTTATTAAGCTTTAAATAATATATTTAAGCGGTCATAGCTTAGCATTGTTTAATTAAAAAATCTTTACTCCTTATTTAGCATATGGGTTATGACATTTCACCAGCTAAAAGAGAAAAAGTGGCCTAGCAAGTGTGTAAATTTTGCTAAATTATTACTAATTAATAAATAGTAGTGTTCAAGTATTATTGCGCATTGGTATTAGCGCTATGCCATTTTGCATAGCCTTCTTTATCCATCGGCCTTGCAATTAAGTAGCCTTGCATGGCGTCAATATTCATTTTTTTAAGTAAGTCATATTGTTCTGTTGTTTCTACGCCCTCAGCAACTACCTCTAAGTTTAAGCTTTTTCCTAGGCTGATAATTGTTTGCGCAATATTAAAGCCAACCGTGCTATCTAAAATTTTATCAATAAAGCTTTTATCTATTTTTAATTCTTTAACAGGAAACGCACTTAAGTACGCTAAGCAGGAGTAACCGGTTCCAAAATCATCAATCGAAAATAAAAAGCCAGCGGCAATGAGTTCTTTCATTTGCCTAATTGTATAATCTATATCGCTTGAGAGCATTGACTCAGTTATTTCTAACTTAATTTGCTGTGCCCGAATATCAAATTTATTGATAGTGCTAAACAGCTCTCCTTTTAAATTTGATGAATTAAACTGGCTTTGACTAATATTAATTGAAACACTAAACGAGTCGTCAATTATGTTATCTGCTTTAAGTTCGTTTATTAAAATACATATATCATGTAAAACAATATTTTGTAGTTTTTGAATAAGCCCGTATTGCTCTGCAATTGGTATAAATTCGTTTGCCGCTATTAACCCTTTTTGAGGATGGTTCCACCTAATGAGTGCTTCAGCACCAATAACATCACCATACGTATTTACCTGAGGCTGAAAATAAGCACAAAACTCATCAGATGCAATCGCTCTGACTATATCGGTTTCTAGTTCAGTTTGTTTTTCAAGCAGTGTTTGTAAGGCTGGATCGTAAAAGCTACTGCTATTCCCCCCTTTATTTTTAGAACGATACATAGCCGTGTCTGCAAATTTTAATATATTGCCTGCCTGCGCATTTACGCTATCAATTAGACAAATACCTATGCTGCAGCTTACTTGAAATGCAAGGTTGCCCACTTCAAATTTATCATGAAAAGCTCTTTGGATCTCTTTGGCTACTGTTTTGCACTCGATGCTCGCCTGCTGTGTATTTTCTCCAACGTGTTTTAGTAAAATAATAAACTCATCGCCACCCGCTCTGGCCAACGTATCAGAGCCTTTTATTATTGCGCTTAACCTTTTTGATAATTCTACAAGTACTTCATCACCCGCACTGTGCCCAAGTGAATCATTAATACGCTTAAAATTATCTAGGTCTAAAAATAATAACGCCCCTATATTTTTATCACGCTTAACACTCTCCACACACATGCTTAATTTGTCGCTAAGCATTCTTCTATTTGGAAGATTCGTTAATGGGTCGTAAAAGGCAAGCTTATGTACTTCTTGTTCGGCCTTTTTCTTTATTGAAATATCTCTGGCCATCCATACTACGTGCCTTTTTGTAGGACTATTGGGGTGGTAATGATCTAATGCAGCAGCCCTGCCTTCAAAAACTATATTGCCCTTTGGTACAGCTAATTCATATTCAAAAATTTGCGTCTCGTTAGTCGAGAGTGTTTTTTTTATAACGTCCATTATCATTTGTGCATCGTCTTGGGAGAGCAGGTCCTTAACACTTTGACCAATAAGGTCCTTGCTTGAATCAAGCAGTAACTCATTAGAGGTACCATACACATCGGTATAAATTCCCTCTTCACTTAAAATAAGGATGAGATCGGGCATTACCTTAGTGAAGGCTTTAAACTTTTCATTACTTTGCTGTAAATTCGCGAGAAGCTGTTTTGCTTTGTTAAATTCGTTACTTTTTTCAAGAGCGATACTAGAAAAGTGTACAAAAAAATCAATTAACTCTAAATCTTGCTTTGATGGTGATTTAGGGGTGCCGTGATAGATAGCAAAGGTGCCTAATAAATCGGCTTGAGTTGAAAAAATAGGCGTTGACCAACATGACTTAAGATCAAACTTTAGCGCTAAATCTTTAAAGTCCTCCCACAGCGGTGAAGTTTCGATATTTTCAACAATAGTGCGCGATTTCGAAAATGCTGCAGTACCACATGAGCCCACTTTTGGCCCTATAAAGACTCCATTCAGTAAACTACAGTACTCTGGGTGAATATTAGGGGCTGCGCAATGAAAAAGCTGTTGGCCTTTAGCTGATAAGATGGAACACCTAGCGGATTCATCATCAATAATCTGCTCGATTGATAAACAAATTTCAGTAAGCACCTCACTTAAAGGTACCCCTAATGCAATTTTGGATAAAATGCCTTGCTGGTGAGATAATAACTTTTTTAACCTATCCGTACCCATTTTCCTTTACCCGTATTATTTATACACATTGAAACAACAAAAGCTTTAAGTAAGCGCTTTTTTCTTACGCAGTAAAGTTCATTATAGTCATGATTAGTAAGTTTTTTATTTTATTGGTAAAAATAATCGGGCCTGTCTTAAATAATCATAGTTGCGTATTACTGAACACCTATTGTTACTATATAAACAAAATCACAATATTAAAGCTAACACTTTGTTACTTAAAAGTACTGTTCAAAATTATTAAGCTATTTATACTATAAGTAATGGTAAATATTTTTTGAGGTTACAGTGCAGATCACACAAGGTATGGAATACTTTTTTTCGGGGTTTAAATTAATTAGCCAAAAAGGGCTAAAGCGTTTTGTCCTTATTCCGTTATTAATTAATATTTTGCTATTTGGTAGCTCGCTGTTTTTTTTATTTGGCTGGTTAAGTGATAGTTTTAGCTACATTAACAACATGCTCCCCGAGTGGTTAAGCTGGTTAGAGTGGCTAATGTGGCCTATTGCAGTATTAGTTGTTTTGTTTAGCTATAGTATGCTCTTTACAGTTATCACTAATTTTATTGCAGCCCCTTTCAATGCGCTCTTGAGTGAAAAAGTTGAGCTTTACCTAACAGGTCAAAAAATTAACGATGACGGCTTTGCCGAACTAGTTAAAGATATACCTCGCATGCTTGCCCGTGAGTGGACAAAACTATGCTACTACCTTCCTCGCGCAATTGGTTTTTTTATATTGTTATGGGTTTTACCGGTTATTGGTCAAATACTATGGGTGTTGTTTACTTGTTGGATGTACGCAGTTCAATACGAAGACTATGCGTTTGATAACCATAAAATTGACTTTAAGCAAATGAAAGACGATTTAAAATCTAAGCAAGGTTTATCATACGGATTTGGTTTTGCTGTTATGTTGTTAACTGCTATCCCTTTTATAAACTTAATAGTTATGCCAGTCGCAGTGTGCGGCGCAACACGTTTATGGGTAGATAACTATCGTCCAAAATATCGCAGTTAATTAAAAGGTTGCTAACTTTTTTAATATCCGAAGGACACCGCACCCTAGATTAAAAAGCACCTAAGGTGCTTTTTAATCTATTTTTAAAGCAATAAACTCAAGCGATGCACGCCTTGGTAATGCATTGCTTTGTTTATCTACTTCTTCAAATTTTTTAATCAAAATACTAAAGCGCTGATTATTAATATTAACGGCTGTAACTTCACCAATTTTTATACTGTAGTTTTGCTGCTGATCAAACAGCTTTAGTATTTGACCTTTTACACGCTCTACGTATAAATAAGGTGTTTGGTCTGGCATCTTTAAACGAATGACATTGATTTTACTTAGTTCATGTACCGCGACCCAATTCTGACTCTGCATTAACGTATTATAACGACTAATACCTTCAGGCTGATAAACAACATCTTGGCTTATAACGCATGTATTACAGTCCTTTACTGATTCAATTCGCCAGTCAATAGCTGTATTTTTATAATACAAATTATCATTTTTTAGTAACCACTCACGTGCATTGTTAGTATCGCTACACGCTATTAGTAAGCTAAAAAAACTACTCAAGATAATAAACTTAGTGCTGAGCATCGGCTTCATACTATTGCCCTTTAATTGCTTTTAACTCAGCAATAATTGCACTACTTGGCTGTGCTTCTTTTATATAACTGGGCAGCGTTTCAATATTAGTAGGCGAGCTTTGTAAATTACGCACCTTACTGTTATTTGTATTTGGCACGCCAAATCGATTACCTGCACTTTGCATATAAAACTGTAAATTAAGCATGCTCCACTCATCTACATCACTCAGTATTGATATTGTATTATCTTGGTTAGTATCAAAGCTGGTTAAGCTTTCGGTGTTAATTGCATTACAATTAAAATCAACTGGTAGTGAGCTATTTCTATTTAACCCCTGTACTTCAAGTATGGTGCTTTCATTTAAATCTGCTGAACTACCATTTGAATAATCAATAATAAAATCATCTGTAGAGCCTAAATGACTATTAGTATTTGGTGCAATATCGCAACTAGCATTGCCTGGGTAAAAACGCTCATAGTAGCGATCGCCTTCGTTATTACCTATTGTTGATAAACCCGCTAATTGATATAAATAATTCATAGAGCTTAAATGATTAGGCTTAAAATTAACTTCTTCATCACCGCCATGGTATAAACCTAAGTTATGACCTAACTCATGAAATATTGTTGATGCTTGATAATTATAAGTTACATTGGTTGCTACTTGCGTATCAAGCGTTAAACCCCAGCCTCCCATAGTTACCATTAAATCATTACCGCTTATCTCAGCAATACCCGACCCACTAATACTACCGTCTTCGTTACCACTACTTGCCATTAATAAATAATGGAAAATGGGCCTGCGAGTTATATCGCTAAATTCCATTTTATAAGCAAATAAATTAGGGCTACTTAAATCGTATTCAAACGGGGTATAGCTGTTAAAAGGGACAAGATTTCCGCCACCTAAATCAAAGTTTTGCGGTGCTGTATTTGTATTTTGATCAAACAAATCACCTACGTCAAAGTGGACTGTATAGCCTTTTCCTGCAAAAACAGTGGCTACTTTTTCAAGTGCAGTTCGATGTGGAGTAATACCTACATCAGTGCTGTCCATATAATCAACTTCAATAAATATATCTTTTTGTGAGGTACGCGCCCCCCACTCATAAAGTGGTAAACCCGCTAATGTTGTACCCTGTTGCTCAGCGCAATCAGGAATACCATCCTCATCATCATCTATTGTGCAATTTATATTGTTTGGCCCAGCGGGTGTGTTAAACACAGAATAACTCCAATCAGTACTTTGATTAGTGTCTGTCGCATTAAGCTCGCGCTTTAAGCTGCCTCCTTGCTCGGAGATGATTTGCTCTGCGTTACCACCTTGCCATTGTGATGGCGTTACTGGTTCTTGTACTGAGTTACCAAATTTTACAAAGTCGATTGTTTGTGTACCTGCACTATTAAGTAATTCTACGAAACCGTTTATGTACCAATAAGGTCTAATTTCATCACTAGCATTACCCACAAGCGCTATTTTAGGGTTGTTAACTGATGCATTGACTAAAAAATCATCTCCAAACTTGCTTTGTAAAATAAGGTACTCACCATTTTCAAGCTCTTTATTGGGCAGTGAAAAAGTTGTCTGCGCACTAGTCGAGCTATTAATCATATTAATACTGCGGGTTTTAAGCGAATAACTCTGTAAGTTTACAGCAGCCCCTGTGCCGTTATAAATTTCAATCCAAGGTAAGTCGTTACTAAATTGCACAGAAGAAACTTCAGTTATTTTTATATCTTGGCTAGAGGTAGTAAAAGAAGTAGCGGTTTGCGTTTCAATGGCCGTATCATCAAAATTAGTTAAATCAGCTGTAACACGGACGATATATTGGCTATCTTCATTAAAGCTTGCGCTTACATTTACAGTATGAAAATAAGTACTTGTGTCACTAGTAGTACCCGACAAACTTTCAATATTTAAGGCCAAGCAAGTAGTAAAATTATCTGCCGACACTTGTACACTTCCTGTACAAGCACCACTACTAGAATTAACGGCTAAAGTGCTCGTTAGCATAATATCTGAAAACGTAATACTAACAGGGCTATCTACAAGAACTGGGTCATTATTACTTTGGGGTGTTACATTACTAATTGTAGCGGGCGTTGAATCAACCACCGTAATATTCAGGGTAAATTCGGTTGTGTCTTTTGAATCAGACGCAGTTAACGTATAGCTTTGTGAAGTGATACTGTTTGCAGGAGGTGTGTAGCTAAAAAGTAAGGCTTGTGCATCAATAACACTAATTTGTGCACCATTTAAATCATCCCCAAAATCAATCTGAACGGTATCGTTATCAGCATCGCTAACCACTAAACTAAATTCTGTGGCTTGATTATATTGCGCGCTAATACTTACATCATCTGCAGTTGGTGGATTATTTGGTGCTAATACTACAACTGTTTTTTGAGCGCTATTTGTAGCGTTATCGTCATCGGTTACAGTAACCACAAATGTAACATTGGTATTTTGTGCAACAGTGGGCGCATTAAAGCTAATGCTTGTTTGTGTTTGAGTAAGTTCAACTACAGGACCACTTATTTGCTGCCAAGTTATGCTATTAATACTACCATCGCTGTCTTGTGCATCTGCAACTAAGATTACACTGTCACCTTTATCAGCTTCTTCGGGGCCTGTAACAATGACTGTTGGCGCGCTATTTACTTGATTAATTAAAACCGTTTTACTCGCTTGAGCACTTTTACCTGCATTGTCAGTTACGGTTACGCTAAAACCTAGCGTTGTATTTTCAGATACATTAGGGGCGGTAAAACTAAGGACTCCATCAGTTTGTGAAAACTCAACATTGTCCCCAGCAGACTGAATCCAATTAATATTACTTATAGTGCCATCTGTATCTTGAGCGTTAGCAACTAAACTAACTAGTGTGCTGGCAAGTGCGCTACTTGGGCCTGTTATATTAACTGTAGGAGCATTATTTTGAGAGGTGATAGTGCCTGAAAAAACTTGTTGTGCAGTAGCACCTGAGTTGTCAGTAACTGTAACCGAAAAGCTAAAGGTCGTATCGGTTGTTACACTAGGTGCAGTGGCTGTAAGCGTGTTACCGTTAGAGGTAAACGTAAACTCGGGCCCGCTAAGTTGTTGCCATTGATAGCTGGCAATTTGTCCGTCGCTATCACTTGCAAGCGCTGTAATAGTAAATGATTGATTAGAAGTAATAACGTTACTGCTAACCGAAAGCGTAACACTGGGCGCAGCGTTACCAGGGGCCGTAGTTGTATCACTACCTTCGCCTCCCCCGCCACAACCTGTGATTAAAAGTGATAAAAAAAGTAAACTTAACCATTTATTAATATTGTTTTTTACCACTTTTAGCCTCTACATATTAACTATACAAATTTTGTGGCACCTTAGTAACGTTTAAATGAACGGTTATTTCCTCACGATCATGATATAGATGTTTAGCTTGCAACTCGTAATTGATACCTTGTTTCTCAAGCTCTTTTCTGATCATCGAAAGACATTCATAAACACTATCAAAGCGTTTTTTCATAGGCAGCTTTAAGTTAAATATAAACTCTTTTGCGTATGCATTTACTGCCCAGTCAATCATTAGCGTAGTCACTTTGGTCGGTTTTTCCACCATATCGCACACTAACCAAGTAATATTTCTTTTTTCTGGGCGATATTTAAAACCGTCGGCTCTAAAATGTTTAACTTGCCCAGTTTGCATTAAATCGTCATTCATTGGGCCGTTATCAATCGCACTTACAAACATACCACGGCGTACAAGCTGATAAGTCCAACCACCAGGGCATGCACCTAAATCAACACTGCGCATACCGGCAGCTACGCGTGACTCGCGTTGTTGCTCAGGTATAAATACGTTAAATGCTTCATCGAGTTTTAACGTTGAGCGACTCGGTGCATCGCTTGGCATACGAAGGCGCAAAATACCCATGAAAAATGGAGAATTATTAAAGCTATACGAGTAACCAACATAAGCCGTATTGTTTGTTAAAAACATGACATGCATTACTGGGCGATTTGCTTTTGGCTCACGTAGTACAGTATTTTGTTTTTCGAGGGCTTTTTTAAGCGGTGTTGAGATTTTTTTACAGAACGTTAAAAGCTCTTTACCTTCGTTTGTGTCTGGCGTTTCAACGCGCAGTTCTGAGCATAATGTAAAATCTTTAGCAGCTTCAACTACTGCGCTCACACGGTCCTCTACTGGCATGTTTTCAAGTAATGTGCCGGCAAACCATTGACGTGCAAACACCATGTTTTTAAAATCAACTTTTTTGATTATTTCGTCGCTGTGATGCGCTTCAAAACATTCGTAAACAACATAACCTGTATTTGGTTTTGCTTTTACATACCCTGCAAAGCCTTGCTCTGCAGCATGAAACGTTATTTCAGCAGCGGCATCGTTTTCAAAACCACTACGACAAAAAATCACAACACTAGACATATTAACCCTTAAACTCTTTAAAACTTAAATCGTGCAACTTGCACTAAAATAACAATCCAACCAATAATAAAGCACAACCCACCAAGCGGTGTTATAGGCCCAAGCCACTTCATTCCTGTTAGAGCGAGTAAATATAAACTACCACTAAAAAGTAGTGTGCCCATTATAAAAAAGCCACCAGCCCAACTCAGGTTTATGCCCCATTTAATTAAAATAGCCACCGCAATAAGTGCAAGCCCATGCACCATTTGATATTCAGCAGCCGTTTTAAAAACGCCTAATGAATACTCCGATAAGCGGCTTTTTAAACCATGGGCAGCAAATGCACCTAACATCACCGAAAGCATACAAAAAATACTACCGGTCATTAAAAATAATTTAATCATCTAACCCCCTGCTCGAGTCTTAACGTATCTCAATTTGTTGCTTAATAAATTCAACGGCACTTAACGCTGCTGTTTCTCTATTTTGCAGTTCAGTTACGCCACTTTTTTTACGTGGTTTTAATGAGTGATCGCCATCACTCAGCCAAGTAAACAAAGGCTGCTTTGGCATTTTCATAGTAAGAAGTTCTTCACGTGTACCAAATGTATCTCGCTCGCCCTGTAATACCAAAAAAGGGCAAACAATATCAGCAAAATGATCGGTGCGTAATTTTTCTGGCTTACCAGGCGGATGAAATGGATAACCAAATGCTATAGCACCTGAAAGGCTTTGCTCTGTACTACATGCAAGCATTGATGCCATGCGACCGCCCATCGATTTACCCCCTATAAACAACGGTAAATCTGGCTGCGCATTCGTTAGCACTCGTTCATAATAAATAAGTAACTTTGGTGCTCGCTCAGGAGGCCTGCGTTTATTAGTTTGTTTAGCGATTTGCATATATTCAAAATCAAATAAACCAACATCAACACCCTGCTCACTTATTAATTTTGCCATGTGCTGCATAAAGTCAGAATCGCTACCAGCACCTGCGCCATGTGCAAATATAAACTGTGCTATTGCAGGTTGCTCCGTGCTTTTAAACCATTCAATCATTATTAATACTCATGTTCTTGCTCATGCTCTACTAAGCTCAGCATCCACTCTTTAAACGAAACTATTTTACCAAGCTCTGTTTGCGACTCACGAAGCACTAAGTAATACGCATTTTTACTCTCTAGGCTATGATTAAACGGAATTACCAAACGCCCTGCGTCTATGTCGGGTTTAGCTAATACACTATTGCCAATTGCCACACCTTGTCCATGTACCGCTGCTTGTAACACCATAGAAGAGTGGCTAAATATAGGCCCTTGATTTACCTGGATGTTACGCACGCCTGCGGTTTTCATCCACGTTTTCCAGTTTTTACGTGTAGTGTCGTGTAATAGTGTGTGATGCGCTAAATCACTAGGTTGATCAAGCGGCTTTACCCCGCTTAATAACATAGGACTACAAAGTGGTACTAAATATTCGGTATGAAGCTTGTACGCTTGTACGCCATTCCAATGACCCCTTCCATAATAAATAGCAATATCTACGTCATCAGTGAGTGAGTTTTCATCTTGGTCTTGTGCTTTTATTCGCACATCTATCTCTGGATGTAACTCATTAAACAAACTCAAACGAGGCACTAACCACTGAATAGCAAAACTAGGGGTTAGGCTTACCGTTAGTGAGCCCTTAGCGCCACGAGCTAATAGCTTTTCAGTTGCATCAATAAGCTGAGTAAAAATCTCTTTAATATCTAAAAAATAGCCTTGGCCTTCTTCAGTTAATAATAAAGAGCGGTTTTTACGTAAAAACAACTTCAGCCCTAGATGCTCTTCAAGTGTTTTTATTTGATGACTTACTGCCGCCTGCGTTACATAAAGCTCTTCAGCAGCTTTTGTAAAACTTAAATGGCGTGCAGCCGCTTCAAAGGCTTTTAATGCGTTTAATGGAGGTACCCGTCTTGACATAATAACCAAGCTTAGAATTAGTTTTTCTTATGCGTGAGATTATATACATCATATAAGTTTGTGTATATTAAAGGCATAAAAAAAGCGACCTGAGTCGCTTTTTAATAAACATCATGCTTAATTATAAATCGCTTGCACTTGTATCAAGTGGGGCAAAACTTTTAATTAAATCATCAACCGCTTTCATTTGCGTTAAGTACCCTTCTAACTTGCTAAGCGCTAGCGCACATGGGCCATCACATTTAGCTTCGTTAGGATTTGGATGCGCTTCAATAAATAAACCAGCAATACCCAACGCCATACCACTGCGCGCAAGCTCTGCAGCTTGTGCACGACGACCATCAGCAGAGTCAGCTCGTCCACCAGGGCGTTGTAGCGCATGTGTTGCATCAAAAATAACAGGTGCCATTGCCTTCATGTCATCCATACCCAGCATATCAACCACAAGGTTGTTGTAACCAAAGCTAGAACCACGCTCACAAAGAGCTACGTTGTTATTACCAGCTTCATTAAATTTAGTAATGATATGACGCATTTCATGTGGCGCTAAAAACTGTGGTTTTTTCACATTAATAATTGCACCTGTTTTAGCCATCGCCACAACTAAATCTGTTTGACGCGCTAAAAAAGCAGGTAACTGAATTACATCAACAACTTCTGCAACAGGTGCAGCTTGATGCGGTTCATGTACGTCAGTAATTAGTGGAATTTTAAACGTGTTTTTAATTTCTTCGAATATTTTTAAACCTTCTTCCATACCTGGACCGCGGTACGAATTGATTGAAGAGCGATTAGCTTTATCAAATGAGGCCTTAAATACATAAGGAATATTTAGTTTCGTCGTAACTTCTACGTAATGCTCTGCAACACGCATTGCTAAATCGCGAGATTCTAATACGTTAATACCACCAAACAATACAAACGGTTTGTTGTTTGCAAGTTCAATTTCATTAATTTTAATAATTTGGTCTTTCATTTAAATTCCTTAAGGTGCAACTGCTTGCATCATTAATCCACAAATATAAGCCATATAAGTACCCACACCGTAGCCTAGTACAGCTAACAAAACACCAACAGGCGCTAATGACGGATGAAACGCTGATGCTACAACAGGTGCTGACGCTGCGCCGCCCACATTAGCCTGAGAACCCACTGCCATATAAAATAACGGTGCTTTAATCAGTTTAGCCACAATTAACATAATGCTTGCATGCACTAACATCCAAATTGCACCCACTAAAAATAGCCCAGGGTTATTGAAAATAGCGGTTACATTCATGTGTAAACCAATCGATGCAACCAAAATATATAAAAAGCTAGAAGCTACTTTTGAAGCGCCAAACGCTTCTATTTGCCTCACTTTAGTAAACGATAAGCCTATACCAATCGTTGTTGATATAACAATTAGCCAAAAGAATTTACTGTTTAAGCTGTATTCTTTTGCCCATTCATAAGTAGTGCCAAAGTACGGCCCCAAAAAGTCAGC
Organism: Pseudoalteromonas sp. SWYJZ98; assembly: GCF_015864495.1. Taxonomy (NCBI): domain Bacteria; kingdom Pseudomonadati; phylum Pseudomonadota; class Gammaproteobacteria; order Alteromonadales; family Pseudoalteromonadaceae; genus Pseudoalteromonas; species Pseudoalteromonas sp. SWYJZ98. The sequence continues at coordinate 37,471 of NZ_JADYXA010000027.1, forward strand.
GCAAAAGTGTGCTAAGCCAGTTATACCAAATGCAATTGCAATCAGCGTCATGTAATCATTAAGAGTTGGGATGCGTGCATGTTCTGCGTGATATTCTTCCACACGCTTTTTCAAATCTTCAATTGCGCTTGTATCAGCACCCGTCGCTGCATCAATCTTTTTATGATTTGCTGCCATTAACAATAAAACAGCCATCCAAATATTAGCGACAATTACATCTACTGTAATCATTACTGAGAATATATCACCACCAACTTCAAACATTTCTTTCATTGATGCTTGGTTAGCACCGCCGCCAATCCAGCTACCTGCAACAGTTGTCATACCGCGCCATACGGCATCTGGGCCATGCCCACCAACAATACTTGGGTCAAATGCACTCACCACTAAAATAGCTAATGGCCCACCAATAACAATGCCTAAAGTACCCACTAAAAACATAATAAGTGCTTTAGGGCCTAAGTTAATAATCGCTTTTAAATCAATACTAATGGTAAGTAGTATCAAACAGGCTGGTAGTAAGTAGCGCGAAGCCACATAATAAACATTAGATTTATTACCATCTACAATACCAAAGGTATTTAATAACGAAGGTAAAAAGTAACACAGTAATAAAGCAGGTACGTATTTATAAAATCGTTTTAAAGCTGGACGCTCACTGTTTGAGGTTTTAAAAATAAACCCCAAAATAATAGCAAGCAAACCAAGCACAACGGCATCATTTGTAATTAATGCGCTTTGAGTTTCAACCATAATTATTCCTATTCTTAATGGTGCGTTTTATTATTATCTTCTAGTTCTTCTATTTGGTGTTGAATAATCTCTATTGCAGGATCGTCCGGACACTCATCTACAAAAAACTGTAAATCATCACGTGCCATTTTAGGGCAACCGAGCTGATTTAATAAGTAACCTCTGTCGCGTCTCTCATACGGGTCGTCGCCTATTAACTCCATTAGCATCTCTACACAGGTTAAAGCATGACCAAATTTATTTTCGCTAATGAAAGACCATTTTTGCTGAGCTAAAAATAACTTATATACTTCGTCATCAAAAATCAGTTCTAGTGGCTCTTGCTCTTGACCATCATCTTCATCTGCGTTTTCAGGGATAATATACCAACTTTGTTGTCCACTGCTTGGCTCTATTATGTAGCCTTCTTCGTCACTAATCGCCACATGTACGCCAACATCACCTTGGGTAAGACTAAGGTTCGCGTCACAGTTAGCTTGTTGTAAAAAATGACAAAGTATAATTGCCAGTGTTGTAGGTGAACCACTGCGCATAGAAAGCGTATAGCTTAATGTATTTAATTTATATTCAGGCACTTTTAAACCTGATGCACTAAATAGCCAATCACTGTAAAACATATCTAATAACTTTTCGAGGCGATCGTGCTCATCACTCACTTTTAAACACAGCGCTGAAATTTGCTGTTCAAAGTCAGTTAAAGTTTCATAACATGGTGTTAAATCTATCTGAGGGTCCCACTTTGACTCTGCTTTAATACAGCGGTAAATCGCTGGAGGTGTAAATTCATCGTAAGCATCATCAAGATAAGATTCATCGTGTTCGTCAAACCCGAGGGTAGTCATTAATACTGCAACATTTTAGAAAACGAAGGCGTAGTTTACCTAACTTTAAAGCTATATACCAATATAGAGGTGTATTTGAATATTTTCTGAGAGGGAGTTGTATTTGAGCTTTACAAAACAACTATAAAGCTCAAATAGTCAGATATTACTTAAAGCAAAAAAGCTGATTTAGACGTCGCTAAATAACCTATCGCTAAAATAACAGCGGTGTTAACTAAAACGTAAGCAACTTTCGCCGTCATTTTAGTTTGTCGGGCGCTTTTAGCCCCAATACCGATGTATATAACCACTAAAATTATTTTTTCTAATAGCCAATATTGTTCAAACGGATTAATTTTAGCCATAAATATAAGCGTAAGTGCAGACACTAATAACAAAGTATCTATACTGTGACTACCAATCATTACCGCTTTATTTTTTGCTAATTTACCACTGCCCATTCGCGAAAAAGCGCGAACATAAAATAATATTACACTTAACATCGCAATTGCCATGTGCGAGTGCTTTACTGCTAAATAATCCATATGCCCCTGTACTTCTGTTTTATAAAAATTTAATCAGGAAAACGGCTAAGAACCGCCTCTAACTCATCAAGCTTTTCGTTAAATACTTCAACCATTTTTGGTTCAAAATGTGTGCCTTTTTCAGCATTAATTTCATCAACCACATTTTGTAATGTCCAAGGCTCTTTATAACACCGTTTATGGCGAAGTGCATCGTATACATCAGCAAGTGCGACTATGCGACCAAATACATTAATTGCGTTTCCGCTTAGACCTTGTGGGTAACCAGACCCATCCCATTTTTCATGATGCTCTTTTGCAATAATTGCACCTGTACTCACAATTTCATGGGGAGAGTCTTTTAAAATAGTATAGCCTTTATCAGTATGGGTTTTCATCACTTCCCATTCTTGAGGTTCTAACTTTGCTGGTTTGTTTAAAATCGCATCAGGAATACCCACTTTACCTACATCATGAAGAGGAGACGCCAACCTTACTAAATCTGCATCATGTTTAGATAAACCATAGCCCTCAGCTAAAATATGACAAATATGTGCTACACGTTTAACATGATTACCTGTCTCGGTTGAGCGCTGCTCTACTGCTTCACTTAACCTATAAACAAGCTCTTGTTGTGTCGCTTCTATTTCAGACTGAAGCTGCACATTTTCAAAGGCAAGTTGCACATTTTGAGAAAATATTTTGATTAAATGACGCTGAGTATCCGTTAAATCCTTTGGGACACCTGATATGAACAGCATTGAATTATGATTGTACTCACTACTGCAGTACGCAAATAAGTAATTATCTTTATAAATGATACTTTTATCATTAAGCGCCTGATGACACGCACTTAACTGCTCAGCTTGTAATACCTCATCAAGCTCTTTACCTTCACTTTTTTCAAAATCGCCAGTGCCAGAGCAAACTATTAGTCTTTTATTTTTTTCATGTTCTGGGTTTTGTGCAACTAAAGTGGTGGCATACATAGCTTGATCAGCAATACCCAATAAAGATGTTAATTGCTGCATAACGCCTTCAATAAAGTGCTCTATTGAATGCGCAGAAAAAATATCACGAGACGCTATAATTATTTTCTCAAGCCCTTCGCGTGATTGCTCAATCGAAATAATATCCCGATACGAGCGTAGGCTCGACATAATAACAGTAAATAATTTTTGAGCCGTTAGCTCCGTTTTCGATTTGTAATCGTTAATATCATAATTAATAATGACTTGACGTTCAGGTGCCTGGCCAGGTTGGCCTGTTCTTAAAATAATCCGTATATGATTATTTTTAGCTTCTTCACGAATAAACTTAGCAACCTGCAAACCAGCGTCGTCGGTTTCCATTACCACGTCAAGTAGCACAATAGCGGCATCTGGATGCTCTTTTATGAGCTCTTTCGCTTCAGCACCTGAGTAGGCACTAATAAACTCTAAGCGTTTATTTTGAAATTCAAAATCACTCAGTGCTAGTTTTGTAACAGCATGAACTTCAGGTTCATCATCAACGATTAATACTTTCCAGGTACCGTGTTCAATCTCATCGATTGTTTCTTCTGGTTCATCTGAAAATAAAAAATCACCCATCATAGTCGAAATTCCTTCATGGCATTATTTAACGCACTAGTAGGAAATTATTATTCTCTAGGGCCACAGTGCAAGTGTTACACGGTCATTGTTACCAAGGTCTTTCACTGTTTTAATATTAACAAACGCCATTTTTTCAAAAAAATGACGAACAGCTTCACCTTGCTCAAAACCGTGTTCTATTAAAAGATAGCCATTAGATGACAAATAGTCACGTGATTGTGTAATTATTTGTTTAATATCAGACATTCCGCAATCATCAGCCACTAATGCCGATAGAGGCTCAAAGCGCACATCACCCTGATTTAAATGTATATCACTACTTTCTATATAAGGAGGGTTAGTGACAATTAAATTGAATTTTTCGCCATGCAACTCACTAAACCAGTTACTTTGTTTAACATGTACATTATTAATCGCTAATCGCTGCTGGTTACGTGTAGCAAGTGCAACTGCATCGCTTACTCTATCTACTGCAGTAATTTGCCAATTAGGCATTTCACTACCCAGTGCCAACGCTATTGCACCAGTACCTGTGCCTAAATCCAGCACTTTTGCTGTAGCGGGTAGCGCTATTTCAAGTGCTTGCTCGACTAATGTTTCAGTATCTGGTCGAGGTATTAGGGTCGTTGCGTTAACTTCAAGCGATAAGCTCCAAAATTCACGCAGCCCAGTTATATGGGCTACGGGCTCACCTTTTAAACGTCTTTGGATAAATACATTAAACTGCGATTGTTGCTCATCACTAAGCGTATGTTCTGGCCAAGTAAAAAGGTAACTGCGAGGTTTTTGAAGTATATGAAGAAGTAAAACTTGTGCATCTAATTTAGCACTTTCGCTGCTAAGTGCTAATAAGTCAGCACCTGCAGCAATTGCTTGTTCAAGAGTGTGAGCCACAATTACTCGTCGCCCATGGCCGCAAGTAAGTCAGCTTGATGCTCTTGCATTAATGGGTCAATAACACAGCTTAAATCACCGGCTACCACTTCGTTTAAACGATAAAGTGTTAAGTTAATACGGTGATCGGTAATACGACCTTGCGGGTAGTTATAAGTACGAATACGCTCAGAACGATCGCCACTACCTACCAAGTCACGACGTTCAGAGGCTTCTGCCGCATGGCGTTTTTCATCTTCAGCTTGTTGCAGTCGAGCTGCAAGTACTGACATCGCTTTAGCGCGGTTTTTATGCTGCGAACGCTGATCCTGACACTCAACCACAACACCGGTAGGTATATGTGTAAGTCGAATAGCAGAATCAGTTTTATTTACGTGCTGACCACCTGCGCCTGATGCACGAAATGTATCAACTTTTAAATCTGCTGTATTAATTTGTATCGCTTCTGCTTCTGGTACTTCTGCCATAACCGCAACAGTACACGCTGAGGTATGAACACGACCTTGTGATTCAGTCTCTGGTACACGTTGTACGCGATGTACGCCTGATTCAAACTTTAATTGACCGTAAACACCTTCGCCACTGATATTTGCAATAACTTCTTTGTAACCGCCATGCTCACCTTCATTGGTGCTTACAACTTCTACTTTCCATTTTTTATTTTCTGCGTAGCGGCTGTACATACGAAATAAGTCACCAGCAAAAATAGCCGCTTCATCGCCGCCCGTCCCTGCACGTACTTCAACAAACACGTTGTTGTTATCTCGCGGATCTTTTGGCAACATTAATACTTGAATTTGATCTTCAATCACTAGTATTTGTGCTTTTGCTTCTTTATATTCTTCTTGCGCCATTTCACGCATTTCAGGGTCAGAATCTTTAAGCATTTCTTCTGCACTGGCTAAATCGTCTTGCGTTTCTTTATAGTTTAAAAACGTTTTTACAATCTCTTCAAGCTCAGAATACTCTTTTGAAAGCGCACGAAAACGGTTTTGATCACTAATGACCGACGGGTCGCTTAGCAGCGCTTGTACTTCTTCATAACGCTCTACTAAGGTTTCTAATTTATTATAAACAGACTCTTTCATTTAACGGTTATTCCTGATCAATACCTAACATTTTTTTCAACTGGTTTAGCTGCGCCACTTCACCTTTTTTCGCTGCATCTTGTATTGCACGGGTAGGCGCGTGCATTAAGCGATTGGTTAATTTATTGGCGAGCTCTAATATAATTTTTTCTGCATCTTTACCTGTATTGAGCTGACTAACAGCACGCTCTACAAGTTCAGACTTAATTGTTTGTACATCGTTTCGATAATGGCGGATTAAATCTACCGAATCGAGTGAACGCATCCACATTGCAAATTCTTTGGTGCGTTCAGTAATAATTATTTGCGCTTGCTGTGCAGCTTGCTCGCGCGCTGCCATATTCTCGCTTACAATGGTTTGTAAGTCATCAACGGAATATAAATAGGCAGCATCTAGCTCCCCAACTTGGCTTTCTATATCACGCGGAACCGCTATATCTATAAATAGCATAGGTTTGTGACGTCGCTGCTTTAGCGCCTGCTCAACCACCCCTTTACCAATAATAGGCAAAGTGCTGGCTGTAGAACTAATCACTATATCGGCTTTATGCAAACGCTCAGGCAATTGCGCCAAAGCAATCACATCTGCCGACACTTCGTCAGCTAAGTTACGAGCTCGCTCAATAGTTCTATTTGCAACAGTGATATTTTGAGGCTCATTTTGGTATAGATGTTTAGCAACCAATTCAATGGTTTCACCTGCGCCAATTAATAACACATTGGTCTTATCAAGCTTGCCATAAATATGCTTTGCCAAGTTAACTGCAGCAAACGCTACCGATACCGCACTTGCGCCAATATCGGTTTCAGTTCTAACTTGTTTCGCTACTGAAAATGTTTTTTGAAACAACCTATCAAACGTAACACCTACTGCATCGTGGTTTTTAGCACTAAAAAACGATTGCTTTATTTGCCCCAGAATTTGCGGTTCGCCCAACACCAAAGAATCCAACCCACACGCCACGCGCATTAAGTGATTAATAGCATCGTTATCTTCGTAGCAATAAGTGTTTTTGCTCAGTTCATGTTCATCCAAACCATGGAAACTGGCAAGCCAGTTCAACAGTGTTTGGGAATTTTGCTGAGCGAGGCTACAATAGATCTCGGTTCGATTGCAGGTAGACACAATAACCGCTTCATTAAAGTCGGCATGGCCACTTAATTGTTGCAACGCCTCTGAAATTTGCTCAGGCGAAAAAGCCACTTTTTCACGTAATTCTACGGATGCGGTTTTGTGATTTATACCTAGTGCTATTATGGTCATATTTGCCAAATATTGCTGAGCCCTACTTCAAAGGCGGTAATTTTACCAAAAATCAGCGGAATATGGAAAGTAAGGAACAACATTTGATTCGACAATATTTGATTTTATTCATGTTTTTTTTGTTTTTAGGTGGCTGTGCTCATCAAATTGATACAAAAACAACACTTTATGATGATTGGAAACCACGTTTAGCTGCTCAAAAAACTTGGCAAGTAGAAGGTAAGCTTGCATTTATTAGCCCAGAAGAGCGTCAATCTGCAAACTTAAATTGGCAGCAAACAACAAATTCCAATAATTTAATACTGACTACATTTATTGGTACTCGTATTTTGTCGCTTAAACAAACAGCTAACGGTGCTGAATTAGAGTTTGACGGTGAACAATATTTTGATACTAACGCTGCAGAGCTTTTAAAAAGATTAACGGGTTTTACACTACCGGTTGATAATGCCGATAACTGGCTCAAAGGCACTATTGACGATGAAAGTTTAATTGTTGATGAGCTTGGGCGTGCAAAGCAAGTATTATGGTTTGATAATACAGGCAAAAAATGGCAAATAGATTATGGCACTTATGTACAAAACGCAGGTTACTGGTTACCTACTAAACTGACGTTAAAGCACCAACAAATAAAAATTAAAATTCAACTATACGATTGGCAGTTTAAATAAGTATGAATAACAAAACCTCTTTTTCACTTATTGCTCCGGCAAAACTCAATTTATTTTTACATATTAATGCTCGCCGAGAAGATGGCTATCATGAACTTGAAACCTTATTTACTTTTTTAAATTTTGGTGATGAGCTGCATTTTGAGTTAACAACAGATGGGAGTATTTCTGTCGGTGGTGATACTAAAGACATCCCTCTAAATGATAATCTCATCTATAAAGCGGCTTTATTATTACAAACACACTGTAAAACCTCTTTGGGTGTAAAAATAAATTTAATTAAGCGCTTGCCGATGGGGGGCGGTGTTGGAGGAGGTTCATCTGACGCAGCGAGTACTTTATTAGCCCTAAATAAGTTATGGAAATTGGCACTAAATTTAGAAACACTAGCACAATTGGGGCTCAAGTTAGGGGCAGATGTTCCGGTGTTCATACAAGGTCAAAGCGCCATAGCGCACGGTATTGGTGAAAAACTACACCAAGTAACACTTGAACAAAAATGGTACTGCGTTGTACACCCTAACCAACATGTAAGTACCGCAAAAATATTTACACATCCAGATTTAAAACGCGACACACCAAAAATAATAGGCGACTGGAAACACCATACTTTGACCAACGATTGTGAGCCTTTAGTTAAAAAGCTTTGCCCCGAGGTTGAAAAAACCCTCCAGTGGTTGCTAAAATACGCACCGTCGAAGATGACCGGAACAGGTTCATGTTGTTTTGTCGAATTTGCTAGCCAAGTTCAAGCACAAGATGTACTTGAAAATCTCCCCCATACTTGGCAGGGTTTTGTGGCTTCAAGCGCAAATGTCTCACCTGCTCATACGGAGTTAACCGCCATATTCGATCAATGAAGTAACGTACAAGTAATCATAAGTTAACCCGCAGTGATATTTATCATTGCCCGTTAGTCCAAATATTCAGTGCCTGAGGAACCCTACCGTGCCTGACATGAAGCTCTTCGCTGGTAACGCAACACCTGAGTTAGCTCAAAAAGTTGCAAAACGTTTATATATTGAATTAGGCGATGCTGTTGTTGGCCGTTTTAGCGACGGTGAGATCAGTGTTCAAATAAATGAAAATGTTCGTGGCTCGGACGTTTTTATCTTGCAATCAACCTGTGCCCCTACAAACGATAACCTGATGGAACTTATCGTTATGGTTGATGCTCTACGTCGTGCATCTGCAGGTCGTATTACTGCCGTCATTCCTTATTTTGGTTATGCGCGCCAAGACCGTCGTGTACGTTCTGCTCGTGTTCCAATTACCGCTAAAGTTGTTGCAGATTTCTTATCAAGTGTTGGTGTTGACCGTGTTCTTACGGTTGATTTACACGCTGAACAAATCCAAGGCTTCTTTGATGTACCTGTAGATAACGTATTTGGCAGCCCTGTATTACTTGAAGATATGAAAGAACGCGACTTTGAAGACGTCGTTGTTGTATCTCCAGATATTGGTGGTGTTGTACGTGCTCGTGCAATTGCAAAATTACTAAACGATACCGATTTAGCAATCATTGATAAACGTCGCCCTCAAGCAAATGTTTCTCAAGTAATGCACATTATTGGTGACGTTGAAGGTCGTGATTGTATTATCGTAGATGATATGATTGATACCGGTGGTACATTGTGTAAAGCCGCAGAAGCACTTAAAGAACATGGCGCTAAGCGTGTATTTGCATATGCAACGCACCCTATCCTTTCAGGTAAAGCAGCCGAAAACTTACGTGACTCAATGATTGATGAAGTAATTGTAACTGACTCAATTCCGCTATCTGATGAGCTTAAAGCCCTTGATAAAGTTAAGGTACTTACGCTTGCTGACATGTTAGCAGAGACTATTCGTCGTATTAGTAACGAAGAATCTATCTCAGCGATGTTTGAACACTAAAATTAAACATTCCTGAATATAAAAGCGCCTTTTGGCGCTTTTTTTGTAAGCGATGTTTATTTTATCTGGGCGTGGTGGTATGATAGCGCGCCTTTTGGCTAGGGACCTTGGTCGCAAAGGCCCTACACATTTAAATAACTGGAGACATCATGTCTAACAAAACTTATACGTATAACGCTGAACTTCGCGTAGAAACTGGTACTGGTGCGAGCCGCCGCCTACGTCGCGAAGACAAAGTTCCTGCAATCCTTTACGGAGCTGATAAAGAAGCTTTATCTCTTACTTTTGCTCATAAAGATATGATCAAAGCTCAAGAAGACGAAGGTTTCTACACGCATATCCTTACGCTTAACGTTGATGGCGAAGCTGTTGAAGTAATCTTAAAAGATATCCAACGTCACCCATTCAAGCCTAAGCTTACTCACCTTGATTTCCAACGTGTAGATGCTACTCATAAATTTCAAACTAAAGTTCCTCTACACTTCATCGGTGAAGAGATTGTAACTAAAGCTGGCGCAACTGTTGTTCACCAGTTAACTGAAGTTGAAATTACGTGTCTTCCAAAAGCACTTCCAGAATTCATTGAAGTAGATGTTTCTAAGTTTGTTGTTGGCGATTCAGTTCATATCTCTGACCTAACTTTCCCTAAAGGCGTTAGCTCTGTAGATTTAGCTAAAGGCGAAGGCCATGATCAGTCTATCCTGACTATCAAAGCAAACAAAGCAGCTCCAGTTGAAGACGACGCTGCAGCAGCAGAATAATATTTAAGGTCTCGCAACCTTGAATTCTATTCAAATGCTTGTGGGCCTGGCTAATCCAGGCCCCGAATACGCAAACACACGCCACAATGCAGGTGCTTGGTTCATCGAGCAAATCGCTGCACGCTATAACTGCACTCTAAAACACGATCCTAAATATCACGGCCTTACAGGCAAAGTGATCATTCAAGGCCAAGAATTCAAATTATTGATCCCCACTACTTACATGAATTTAAGTGGTAAAGCGGTCAGTAGTTTAGCTAATTTTTTCAAAATCCCTGTCGAGGACATTTTAGTTGCCCATGACGAATTGGATTTAGACCCAGGTGTTGCCAAATTAAAAAAAGGTGGCGGGCATGGCGGTCATAATGGTTTAAAAGACATTATTGCAAAAATGGCAAATCAAAAAGACTTTATGCGCTTGCGCATTGGTGTAGGTCATCCGGGGCATCGTGAAATGGTAACTGGTTGGGTGCTTGGAAAAGCGGCCAAAGAAGACCAAGAAAAAATGGATGCTGCTGTTGATGAAGCAGTTCGTTGCATGGAAATACTTGCAAAAGATGGTGTGTTAAAAGCACAAAACAGACTACATTCGTTTAAACCCTAGTAACTTGGGTCCAAGTACACCGTTTAAACGAATTCTAAACAAGGTATCTTACTATGGGTTTTAAATGTGGCATCGTTGGCTTGCCTAACGTAGGTAAATCAACGCTTTTCAATGCACTAACTAAAGCGGGTATTGAAGCCGCTAACTTTCCTTTTTGTACCATTGAGCCTAATACAGGTGTGGTGCCTGTGCCAGATCCTCGTCTAGACGAACTTGCTAAAATTGTTAATCCTCAACGAGTTCTTACCACTAGTATGGAATTTGTAGATATTGCTGGCTTGGTAAAAGGCGCATCTAAAGGTGAAGGCCTTGGTAACCAGTTTTTAGCTAACATTCGTGAAACCGATGCAATTGGCCACGTAGTTCGCTGTTTTGAAGATGAAAACATCATTCACGTAGCAGGCACTATTGACCCTGCTGACGATATTGACGTAATCAACACTGAGTTAGTACTTGCTGATATGGATAGCGCTGAAAAAGCCCTTTTCCGTAACGCAAAAAAAGCAAAAGGTGGTGATAAAGACGCCAAAGAGCAAAATGCCGTACTTGAAAAAGTAAAAGTGCATCTTGATGAAGGCTTAACTTTACGCGCTTTAGCATTAACTAAAGAAGAAAAAGCAGCAATCAGCTCTATCAACTTCTTAACTATTAAACCAACTATGTATATTGCAAACGTTGCTGAAGATGGTTTTGAAAATAATCCATACCTTGACCGTGTACGCGCTATTGCTGCAGCTGAAGATGCGATTGTTGTTCCTGTATGTGCTGCTATCGAATCTGAGCTTTCAGAATTAGATGACGAGGATAAGCTTGAGTTTATGGCTGATCTTGGCTTAGAAGAGCCCGGCCTTAATCTTGTTATTCGTGGTGGTTATGAATTACTACAATTACAAACTTATTTCACTGCGGGTGTTAAAGAAGTGCGTGCATGGACAATCCCTGTAGGTGCAACAGCGCCACAAGCAGCGGGTAAAATCCATACCGACTTCGAGCGTGGCTTTATTCGTGCGCAAACGATTGCTTTTGACGACTTTGTTGCCTTTAAAGGTGAAAGCGGCGCAAAAGAAGCAGGTAAGATGCGTCAAGAAGGTAAAGAGTACATTGTTAAAGACGGCGATGTAATGAACTTCTTGTTCAACGTATAAGTCAAATGAAACCAAATTAGTATTGGTAATAATTTTAAAGGCTCGTTTTTACGAGCCTTTTTTGTACCTCCAACGTTATAAACTTATAACATTGATATAGCCCCAACCTAAATGCCTACGTTTAATTTAAAAAAACACCCTAAGCAGAAGATCAAACCTCAATAATAAGTACCTCTTAAATAAATTAATGTTAAGATTTAACCAGAGCGTAATAATTTGTTGAATAATCAAACAGCTTCAAACTATTGGTTTTTGCTTTTTTTATTTAGCGACGAATTTTGTATGTGAATTGCACTCAAAAAATCATCATTTTTATTAAAATTTAGCCGCTTAGCTTAATTTTCCTGCAAACAAACACAGTTAAGTGTTTTTTTGCAAAAAAGGTGTTGACGAATTTGGGTCATATCAGCATAATACGCCCCGCACTCAGCGATGAAGTGCTAACAAAAAAAGATGGCTAAGTAGCTCAGCTGGTTAGAGCACATCACTCATAATGATGGGGTCACAGGTTCAAATCCCGTCTTAGCCACCATATTTTTTTGTTGCTCAATGAAGAGTTTAAAATAACTACCTTGTGTGCGGGAGTGGCGGAATTGGTAGACGCGCTGGATTTAGGTTCCAGTATCTTAGGATGTGAGAGTTCAAGTCTCTCCTTCCGCACCATAATTCTTGATAAGAATTAAAACTATCAATTGTTATTGTTGGGATATCGCCAAGCGGTAAGGCACCAGGTTTTGATCCTGGCATTCCCAGGTTCAAATCCTGGTATCCCAGCCAACAATGGCTAAGTAGCTCAGCTGGTTAGAGCACATCACTCATAATGATGGGGTCACAGGTTCAAATCCCGTCTTAGCCACCATTTCTTTTTTTAGAAGTGGCTCTGCAAGAGTTAAATTGCACTCAATGAAGAGTCTAAAATAACTACCTGTGTTTTATAACACAAACGATGCGGGAGTGGCGGAATTGGTAGACGCGCTGGATTTAGGTTCCAGTAACTTCGGTTGTGAGAGTTCAAGTCTCTCTTTCCGCACCATGTTCTTGATACGAACTAAAAATATCAATTAATTCTTTGTTGGGATATCGCCAAGCGGTAAGGCACCAGGTTTTGATCCTGGCATTCCCAGGTTCAAATCCTGGTATCCCAGCCAACTTCTTCTACCAAGGAAAGTTGGATAAAAGAATAACTCTTGCTTAGAGTTTAAATAAGCAAATTAGTGATGCGGGAGTGGCGGAATTGGTAGACGCGCTGGATTTAGGTTCCAGTATCTTAGGATGTGAGAGTTCAAGTCTCTCCTTCCGCACCATGTTCTGATAAGAACTAAAATTATAAAAGAATTCTTTGTTGGGATATCGCCAAGCGGTAAGGCACCAGGTTTTGATCCTGGCATTCCCAGGTTCAAATCCTGGTATCCCAGCCAACTTCTTCTACCAAGGAAAGTTGAATAAAAGAATTACTCTAGCTTAGAGGTTAAATGAGCACATTAGTGATGCGGGAGTGGCGGAATTGGTAGACGCGCTGGATTTAGGTTCCAGTATCTTAGGATGTGAGAGTTCAAGTCTCTCCTTCCGCACCATGTTCTTATTAAGAACTAAAATTAATATCAAATTTATAGTTGGGATATCGCCAAGCGGTAAGGCACCAGGTTTTGATCCTGGCATTCCCAGGTTCAAATCCTGGTATCCCAGCCAATTTGACTTCCTTCTCTAAAACTTCTCAATATTCATTAAATTCAGCTTACTTTTTCTGTACTTAAATATACATTTATAAATTCGTCTATATCTATTGGTTTGCTANGCTTACTTTTTCTGTACTTAAATATACATTTATAAATTCGTCTATATCTATTGGTTTGCTATATAAATACCCTTGTAAATAATCACAGTTCATACTCAATAGCGCTTGCTCTACTTCTTTGGTTTCTATTCCTTCAGCTACTACATCGCAATTTAATCGGCTCGCCAAAAACAACGTAGATTCTACAATAGCGTAATCAGGCGGATTAATGAGCATATCTTTGATAAACGATTGATCTATTTTTATCTGGTTTATGGGCAACTCCCTTAATAACGACAGTGACGAAAACCCCGTACCAAAATCATCAACACTAAATTTAAATCCACGCATACTTAACTGCTGCATCATTTTTCTTGCTGCGGGTATGTTTGTCATCATTGCCCCTTCTGTAATTTCAAATATTAGTGAATCACTTAAAGTCGGGTCAGTAGTAAGTAAGCTAATTATAAATTCGTAAAACTCGCTGCTTTCAATATCTTTCGTTGATAAGTTGACATGAATAGTGCCGGTGAACCCAAACAGTTTAAGTTTTCTAATATGGTTAACTGCTTCTTGTACAACCCATTTCGATAAAACAAAAATAAGCCCTGTACGCTCAGCTACACTTATAAACTTTTCAGGACTAATAAAGCTACCATCAGCTTGCGGCCATCGGATCAGCGCTTCTAGGCCATGCAATTGAATATCTTTGGAGTTCATTATTGGTTGTAAATAAAGCTCGAACTTCCCTTTGTGTAACGCGGCTTTAATTTTGACTGATAAATCAAAAAAGTCCTCAGCTCGTTTACCTATTTCAGATGAGTAATTTACTAAAGGTTGAAATGTCTTTTTTGCTTCATGCAATGCCAAGTTGGCTTTTTTTAATAACTGGTCAGGTAATCGGCTATCATCTGGGAAACGGCTTACGCCTATACTTAATTGTATTTTAACCATTTGCTCATGTGTACAAAACGGAGCTTTGACGGCTGAGTTTATAATATTTACACAGTGAGCCATGCTTTCATCAGTATCGGTATTCAGTAAGAACGCAAACTCATCCCCCCCTATTCGATATAACTTAGCAATGCCACATAGTTCTTTGCTTAACTTATTAGCAAAAGCAGCCAGTAGTTGATCACCACATTGATGACCAAACGCATCATTAATTTGTTTAAAATTATTTAAATCAATATAAAATAATGCAAATGAAGAAGGGTAATCGACTTGTTTACTCAAGGATTTAAAAAAGTTATTGCGGTTGGGTAAGGTTGTTAAGTTATCGTGTTCAGTTTGATATTTTTGATTCTGCGTTGCTTGCTCTATTTTAAGGATGCTTTTTAAACTCAGTTTGACAACTAAGAAAACAAACCCTGCACCACCAAATAATATTGTGGCAACTGCATTTCTTATTATTGGTGCCGTATCGTAATTTGAAAAGTAATAAAGTATCCACCAATACCCTAAAATAAAACAGACAATAGCGCATAACAGTACACTCCACGCTCTTTGCGATGTTTTTTTACAAACTTTAAAGGTTGTTTTTAAGCTAGCAACTAGCAGTAGCGCACCTAAAATAATTATTACTGAAAAAAAATTATCCACACATAGGCTCTTTAAAATTATTAAATTGCGGTTTAGTGATATAACCCTAGTCAAATTAAAATTTTATTTAATATAACTGGGTCACTATTTGTTCACTTAAAAACAGACATAAAAAAAGGCTCATAAATGCTGTCTCTTATACACAAATCCCTGCTAAGAAATTAGCGGGGATTTTTTTGAACTAAATCTCAATGTCATGATCAGATCTTCAAATCTTGTTTGAGGGCACATTATGATTAACGAACA
>NZ_JADYXA010000028.1:0-51288 GCF_015864495.1 Pseudoalteromonas sp. SWYJZ98
AGTAAGACCTTTACCAGCCTGAAGTTCAGCTAATGCTTTGTTGAAATCGAAAGATTGAGTCATGTGTCACTCCTGTTTTCTTAATAATACTGAAATGACACAGATTTCTAAACACTACCTTGCCTTTTAGTCCAATGTACTCTATCAGTTAAGCTTAACGGCTTAACTGATTTGCCTTCCTAAAATTGCCTTTATAGTCAAATAGCTTATCAGCCACTTTCCAACCATACTTTTTGCTTTTTCGTGCAATAACAAAATCTGGTGGTACTAATTCAAATTGTGCGCTTACTACTTGCGCTGCAGTTTTAAAATTAATAGGTGTTTGTCCAAGTCCTACTCGTAGACCAAATTGCTTATTAAATATAAATTGCCCGCCCTTATTTGCGAGGTTATATACCTCATCGCAACTTGCACCATCTTCATCAAAATACGTTACTTTAATAAGTTCATCTTTAATTAGAGTTACCGATAACCCACTACATCGAAGCACAAGTGCGTCTTTTAAGTTTAATGCATTGCGTAACTTATCATCAGGGTCGGCCATTACCGCGCCGCAATCATGGCATTTACGTGCAGCAATATCATTTTGGGCACCGCACTGCTCACATTCTTTAAACCTAAAACGATAATCGCACTGCTCTTTTGTACCTTCATCATTTTCTAACAGGCCTTGGCAACGCCTGCCAAAGTGCTCTATTACTTTGCCAGTGGAGTCTGTTTTACCCCAAAATATATTCGCAAACCCACAACCAGGGCAAAGTACCTGCACAGGTTCATTATCACTATCGCCTTTTTTATCACCTACTTCTGGGTGAAATAAATTAAAACCATTGCCAGCATAATCTATTACTAAGCAATCCGTTTTCGATTCAGATAACCTTAAACCTCGCCCCACAATCTGTTGATATAAACTAACCGATTCTGTAGGTCTTAAAATAGCTATAAAGTCGACATGTGGCGCATCAAACCCTGTAGTTAGTACCGAAATATTAACTAAATACTTTAATTGTTTAGCTTTAAATTGCTTAATGATTTTATCGCGCTCGGTGTTTGGCGTATCACCTGTTATTAGTGCACTTTGATGAGCTGGCAAGTAGCTTAATATTTCCTGGGCATGCATTACCGTGGCGGCAAAAACCATAACACCTTCGCGCTCTTCACTGTATTGAATTACTTGCTGTAATATAGCCTGCGTTGCGCGCTCACTGTTTTTTAAAAGCGCATTCATGTCATCAGTCGTATATTGCCCAAATGCATTGCTATCTAAGGACGAAAAATCATAATGGCTAATTGCAGCATCAACTTCGTTAGGTGGCGTTAAATAATTATATTTTATCATATACCTGAGCGGCAATTCAAAAATACAACTTTTAAACGGACTTTCTTGAGTACCCTTAACAAAACCATGATAATGGTGGTGGTATATCCACCCCATTCCTAACCGATAAGGTGTTGCTGTTAAACCCAATACTTTTAAGTGAGGGTTATACTCTTTTAAACTGTTTATTACTTTACCGTACTGGCTTTTTTTATCCCCATTTACCCTGTGACATTCATCAATGATAAGTAATGAATAATGCTCATTTAATTTATTTAAATTACGGGAAAGTGATTGCACACTGGCAAAGGTTACTTGATGGTTTAATGATTTTTCTTTTAAGCCTGCTGAAAATATACTCGCCTCTAAACCAAAACTTTTATATTTTTGCGAATTTTGCTCTACCAGCTCTTTTACATGAGCAAGCACTAATATTTTTTG
Organism: Pseudoalteromonas sp. SWYJZ98; assembly: GCF_015864495.1. Classification (NCBI taxonomy): domain Bacteria; kingdom Pseudomonadati; phylum Pseudomonadota; class Gammaproteobacteria; order Alteromonadales; family Pseudoalteromonadaceae; genus Pseudoalteromonas; species Pseudoalteromonas sp. SWYJZ98. The sequence goes on from NZ_JADYXA010000028.1 coordinate 1,760, forward strand.
CTTAGCTATACGCGCAAGTTCAGCAATAACCAAACTCTTACCTGCGCCGGTTGGTAGTACAATAACGGCAGGATCATTACTCTTTCTAAAGTGTAAAACGGTGCGTTCTACGGCTTCTTGCTGGTAAGGTCTTAGTTTATAGCTCATGAGAAAACAAATAGGTTCGACTGAAGAGATTTTAGCAAATAATAGCTGGGAGTTTTAAACTTTAATTATATTTTATTGAGGGGTAAACAAAAAAGAGAAGCCGAAGCCCACCAGCATGTTGGCGGCGCTAAATAGTATAGTCGTCGCCCCGTCTCTTCATTTCACTAATAACCAGCTCAACCATTTGTTGTTTTATTGCTGCTTGCTCTGACTTTAACTCCCCTAATTGCAGCTCTAACATATCTATTTGTTCTTGCTGTTGCGTGTTTTTATATTTTTTTGCACCTAGGTGCTCTGCATCAAAAGTTAAACTCGCATCACTTTTATTCGGCTCACTTGCAGAAGTGTTTATAGTTAAACTACGTTGTACGGGGCTTTGTTTAAGTTTATTAATTTGCTCTTGCAGCGTAATAACTCGCCCAGCGAAGTGCTTGTATACTTTTTCTAGGTTTTTATATTGATTGCCAAACGTAGCGTTATCTTCACTATATTCTTGCGCTTTGGTATCTAGAAACTTTGATAACACATATTTTGGCTCTTCCTCATTTTCTTCCTCGCTCTTTTCTTCACTCGCTTTTTCAACAGGTAGTTTATCTGATTGCGCTAAAGTTTGAGCATTTGAGCTGTGTACTTGGTATGCAATGGGAGTCGGTGAAATCTTCATTATTTTATCCCTAAAATAGCTTTGTCTCTTTTATAGGTATCGACCTCGCATTAAAATTCTTGAGTAAATTTTCATGTTAGCTAAAAGCAAAAAGCCCCACTTTATTAAAGTAGGGCTTATACCAATTTATTAAACTAACTCGTTGCTTACTTAGTGCTTTGGTTATCTTGTGAGAGCGCAATAAGTGCAAGCGCCGCATTTAGGCGAGTATTTAAATTATTATAAATAGTCATTCCAAACACACCAATAATACAAACTATTAAACCCATTTGTAGGTTAACGCTCATCTCTAGTAAAAAAACAGCTGCAACGAGTAAGCACAGCGCTAATGCATAAATAATAGATTGAAAGGTAAAGTTAATATCACCCTTGGCTATTTTAAGTAATTCGTCTTTATTCATAATTTACTTCCTTGTTATTTGATCACTAAGACTCAATTGCCAGTAACTCTACTTCAAATATAAGTACTGAGGCAGGAGGAATACTCCCTACACGTTTTTCGCCGTACGCTAATTGGTGCGGTACATATAGCGTGTATTTATCGCCGGGGCTCATCAGTTGTAAGCCCTCAGTCCAACCTTTAATAACTTGGTGTAAACCAAAGCTAATCGGTGTTTTACGCTCTACTGAACTGTCAAACACAGTGCCGTCGATTAGTGTGCCGTGGTAATGCACGTTAACCATACTTTTTGGGGTTGGTGTGTTTTCGTTTTCGCTTTTATGGATTACTTTATACTGCAAGCCAGAAGTCGTTTCTACTACGCCTTCTACCTTTGCGTTAGCGGCTAAATAGTCTGCACCTATTTGTGCATTTATGCCTGCTTGTTGTTTTGCTTTTTTACTATTTTGAAATATTAAAAAACAAAAAATGGCGATAACTACCGCCAAAATTATATTAATCATCATTAACCTTTTTCGCTGTCTAGCTCTTCGTCTTTTTCGTCATCATCGCCGTTTACTATGTCGGCAATCTCTTTGAGGCGAGCAAGTGCAATACCGTTTACTGAGTTTTCTGGATACTGGTCATCAATAATATCGCCAGCTTCTATATCCATTAACAAGTTAAGCGCTTGGTCTACGGTTTCAACTGCGTAAATATTGAATTTACCCGCTTCAACCGCATTAAGTATTTCGTCATCAAGCACTAAGTTAACTTGGTTTGATTTAGGAATGATAACGCCTTGCGAACCTGTTAAACCACGCATTTTACACAGTTTAAAAAAGCCTTCTATTTTTTCGTTTACGCCACCAATGGCTTGTACATCACCATGTTGGTTTATAGAGCCTGTAAGCGCAATTGATTGGCTAATAGGTAGGCTTGTAATAGACGAAATAAGCGCACACAACTCTGCTAAAGATGCGCTATCGCCATCTATGTAACCATAGCTTTGCTCAATGGCAATATTAGCGCTAAGCGTTAAGCTAAAGTGCTGCGCATATTTATTACCTAAATAACCGGTAAGTAGCATTACCCCTTTTGAGTGAATTGCTTTGCCAAGCTCAGCTTCGCGTTCAACATCTATTACGCCATCAGCGCCAGCATAAACCGTTGCCGTAATACGCGCAGGGGTACCAAATGAGGTATCGCCAATGTGTAATACGGTTAAGCCATTTACTTTACCAATGGCTTGGCCGTCGGTTGCAATAAGTGTGTGACCTTCTTTTATATCACTGAGCATATTTTCGCTAATTTGGCCGGTACGGTATTGCTTGCCTTCAATGGCTTCGTCAATATGGTGCGCGTCAATAACGGCTAATTTGTCTTGTTTTGCGTAGTAACTGGCCTCTGCAATAAGTTCAAGTACATCAGCAAAACGCGCTGATAATTTATTTTGATGCTCAGCTTGGCGGTAACTAAATTTAAGTAAACGCACCATAGCAGCCTGCGTTGCAGTGCACTTTAATGTTTGCTCGCAATACTCGGTTACTTTAGTAATAAACTGGTATTGCAATTTATCGCTACTTGGCAAGTAGTAATCAAAGTCAGCTAATACTCTAAATAGCTCTGCAAATTCTTCATCGTACTCACCTATGGTGTAGTACAACTCGCGCGAACCTAATAAAATAATTTTAACATCAAGCGGTATAAGCTGCGGGCGAAGTGTAAAGCTCGTCCCTACTGTGCTGTCTTGATACGGTAAGTCGTTTTTAATTTGATGTGTTTTTAACGCGAGTTTTAAACCATCCCACACTTGTGGGTTTGCCATGATTTTTTCAGCGTCCATAATTAAATAGCCGCCATTAGCACGATGCAATGCACCAGCCTGAATTGAGCGATAACAGGTAATTAAAGAGCCTTGCGATGTTGAGTACTCAATTTTGCCAAATATATTGCCAAACGTTGGATTAGGCTCGTACACAACCGGTGCTGCGTCGTCCTCTTTAAACTCAACTAAAATGTTAGGTGCAAAAAAGTCGGTAAGCATGCCTTTGCGATCAAAGTCTTCTTTGCTTTCTTCACTTTCATCTTCGTCATCTAGCCATTCAAGTACCGCGTCTATAATTTCAACGCGTATATCTTTTAAATAGCGCAGTACACCAATATGCGTGGCATATTTATGTTCTAAGTCTTTTAAAAGTGGTTTAGTGGCTTGCTCTGCAGTCGACTTTTTAAGATTGCGTTGTTTTTCTTTTGATTCGCGTTTCCAACGTGGCAGCTCTATTAACGCTTCTATTAATGCATCTTCTAGCTTTTCAATTTTTTCAAAAAACTCTTCACGTAACGTTTCTTCAAGTTCGCCAAATTCGCTGTCGCTCAATTGTTTACCATCTACAAGTGGTGCAAACCCTACTGAATTTTTTTCTTCAACTAATGCAACGCTTTGCTCAAACGCCGCAATTTCTACTGCGGTAATAGCACTGTCGTAGGCATCGTTAAATTCACGATCGATTGATTTTTTCTTACGCTGATACGCTGGGTTATCAAATGCCGCAGGAAAGGTGTCGAGTACTTCATCTAAAAATGAATCTATATCGTCACTAAGTTGCTTGCTTTGACCTGGTTGCATAAACAGCGCAATAGGTTCTCTGTGGTCATCGTAATTGTTTACGTATAACCATTCGTTTGGCGTTGAGCTGTCTTTTGCGTGTTGTTTAAGTTTATCTTTAACAAGCGTAAAGCGCCCGTGAGCGGCCTCGCCCATTACATAAACGTTGTAACCCGGCAGTTCCATCCCTAATGAAAAATCTAAAGCACTTTGGGCGCGTTGTTGGCCTATAAACGTAAGTTGCTCTGGGTATGGATTGTTCATACACGTGTTTACGTGATTAGTAGAAATACTCGGTGCGAGTTTTGAAACAGATAGTGGCAGCAATTTTTTCGTCATTCTAACTTCTTTTTTTACCAGCATATTCGCTGGCCTTTGGGCGTATTAAGTGGCCCGCAGCCACTTAATACTTATATTTAAGGGTGCAGTGCCTTACGACTAAAATAGATTCCATCACATTCAATACACGGTGTAATTTGTGTAGCGTGATAAACATCGTAACTATGGGTGCAATTCTTACATACTAATGTGCCCATGGCTATCCATTCGCCTGCGTGATACACACCATTGTGCTTAAAATCTTGGCTAAGAGATTGCCACTCAAGTTGAGTTTTATCTTCTATGTGCGACAGTTCAAACCAAAGAGACTCTTTAAGCTCTTGCCATGCAAGCGAATTATAGTGTGATTCGTTCTCTACTATATGTTCAATATCATTCTTTAAATAACTTTTGTAGAGCTCATATCTTTCTTGACTTAAATCTTTAAGCGCCTGCTCAGATTCAACAAACCCAGAAACCACATCTTTTAAACCATGCTCTTTCACATCTTTTATCCAATGGGTAAAACTGCTAAGCCATGTTTTGTAATCAGTCATTTTTTACTCCTTCAAAATTGCTGTTAAATCAGTCTGTAACTTATGCCTTTAGCTAACCACACTATAAAAAGGCAGGTTAACCTGCACTGAAAGTTACAATTTAATAAAAGCATGTTTTTGACGCTGTGAATAGTGTTTTATTTGGGGTATCCTAACGGCAATTTTTTATTAGTTTGCAAGAAGTCTGGAACCATAGATGCAAGAGCAATATAACCCGCAAGATATAGAGTCAAAAGTACAAAGCTACTGGGAAGAAAACCAGGTATTTAAAGTCACTGAAGATGAGAGCAAAGAAAAGTATTACTGCCTTTCTATGTTCCCTTATCCGAGTGGTCGACTGCATATGGGTCATGTGCGTAACTACACCATTGGTGATGTTGTTTCTCGTTTCCAGCGCCTGCAAGGCAAAAACGTAATGCAACCTATGGGTTGGGATGCGTTTGGTTTACCTGCAGAAAACGCTGCTATTAAAAACAAAACAGCACCAGCTAAGTGGACATACGAAAATATTGATTACATGCGTACTCAACTTAAGCAATTAGGTTTTGGTTATGACTGGGATCGCGAAATTGCGACATGTCATCCAGAATACTACAAGTGGGAGCAGTGGTTTTTCACTAAGCTTTACGAAAAAGGCCTAGTGTATAAAAAAATGTCGACAGTTAACTGGGATCCAGTAGATCAAACAGTACTCGCTAACGAGCAAGTTATTGACGGTCGCGGTTGGCGTTCAGGCGCTGTGGTTGAGCAAAAAGAAATTCCACAGTGGTTTATTAAAATTACCGACTACGCACAAGAGCTACTTGACGATTTAGACAAGTTAGAAGATTGGCCAGAGCAAGTTAAAACAATGCAGCGCAACTGGATTGGCCGCTCTGAAGGGTGTGATATTGAATTTAAACGCACCGATAACGACGAAACATTTAGCGTATACACAACTCGTCCAGATACCTTTATGGGTGTTACGTATGTTGCTGTTGCTGGTGGTCACCCTATTGCGCAAGAAGCCGCTAAAAATAGCGACGCTATTGCAATGTTTGTTGAAGAATGCAAAAACACCAAAGTTGCCGAAGCAGACATGGCAACAATGGAGAAAAAAGGCATAGCAACAGGCTTTTACGCCACTCACCCATTAACGGGCGAGCAAGTACCAATTTGGGTTGCTAACTTTGTATTAATGCATTATGGCTCAGGCGCTGTAATGGCAGTACCTGCACACGATCAACGCGACTTTGAGTTTGCAACAGCGTACGGCCTAGATATAAAACAAGTCATTGCGCCTGCTGAAGGTTCAGATCTTGAAGTAAACCTAAAAGAATCAGCATTTACCGATAAAGGCGTACTTGTAAATTCGGGTGAATTTAACGGCCTTGATTTTGAAGCTGGTTTTAAAGCGATTGCCGATAAATTAGAAGCACTCGGTGTTGGTGAGCGTAAAGTAAACTTCCGCCTGCGTGACTGGGGTGTGAGCCGTCAGCGCTATTGGGGTTCTCCAATTCCAATGCTTAGCGATGAAGATGGTAAAGAACTTGCTGCAACAGAAGATATGCTACCAGTTCGCTTACCAGAAGATGTGGTAATGAACGGTGTAACTTCACCACTTAAAGCAGACCCAGAGTGGGCTAAAACAACAGTAAATGGCGCACCTGCGTTTCACGAAACTGATACGTTTGACACCTTTATGGAATCGTCTTGGTATTACGCACGCTACTGTAGCCCACGCTACGACGAAGGCATGCTAGATCCAGCGGCTGCTAACTACTGGTTACCAGTAAACCAATACATTGGTGGTATTGAGCATGCAATTTTACATTTATTGTACTCACGCTTTTTCCATAAATTATTACGTGACTTTGGTTTAGTTAATTCAGACGAGCCGTTTGACCGCTTACTTTGTCAAGGTATGGTACTTGCTGAAACATTTTATCGTAAAGATGAAAAAGGCGGCGACATTTGGATTTCGCCAACTGATGTTAATACCGAAACCGACGAAAAAGGCCGCGTTACTAAAGCATGGCACAAGGAAGACGGCGAGCCGGTATTCTCATCAGGCATGAGCAAAATGTCTAAGTCTAAAAACAATGGTATAGACCCACAACATGTAATTGCCCAGTATGGTGCAGATACAGTGCGTTTATTCATGATGTTTACAGCACCACCAGAGCAAACGCTTGAATGGTCAGACTCAGGCGTTGAAGGCGCGCATCGTTTCTTAAAACGTGTATGGAAGTACGCGGTAGACGTTAAAACAGTAGGTTACCAAGCACTTGATAAATCAGCGCTAACTAATCCGCAAAAAGTACTACGTCGAGACTTACACAAAGCAATTGCTAAAGTGACTGATGATGTTGAACGTCGTCAAACCTTTAACACCGCTATTGCAGCTATTATGGAGCTTTCTAATAAGTTATTAAAAGCACCACTGAGCGACAAACAAGATGTAGCGATTGCTAACGAAGCACTTGAAGCATTAGTTATTATGCTTGCACCTATTACTCCGCATTTATCGCATGAGCTTTGGAAAGAGCTTGGTAAAAAAGGCGAAATTTTAGATGCTGCATGGCCAAAAGTTGACGAGTCTGCACTTGTTGAAGATGAAAAACTAATCATCGTACAAGTAAACGGCAAGCTTCGCGCTAAGTTAACAGTGGCAGCTGGTGCAACTCAAGAGCAAGTAGAAGCCCTTGCGTTTGCAGAATCTAACGTAACTAAATTTACTGATGGCTCAACCATTCGTAAAATCATTTACGTACCAGGCAAGCTACTTAACGTGGTAGCTAACTAATATGGCTGCATTTAACGCCATTAAAAATGGACTAGCCTTAGTGCTAGTCTGTTTTTTGTTATCAAGCTGTGGCTTTCATTTAAAAAAAGCCTCTAGCCTGCCTGATAACTTAAAACAGCTAACACTTGTAGGCGATGACGAAAAATCGACTTTATTCACTGAGCTTAAAAAAGAGCTTAAAGCGAGTAACGTAGAGTTAGTATCGTCAGCTAAAGATAAAGCCCAATTGTACTTACGCAAAGAAAGCATTGAACGCCAAACACTTTCGCTGTTTCAAAACGGCCAAGTTGCTGAATATGAGCTCGCTTATGGCGTATCGTATGTAGTTAAACGCCCAGGTGAAAAAGCGATAGAAAAACGTTTTGAGCTTTACCGTAATTACCAAGACGATCCGGATCATGCATTAGCAAAAGCAAAAGAGCTTGAGCTACTTATTAGCGAAATTCGTGAGCAAGCCAGTCGTCGTATTGTTAGAGAGCTGTCGCAACTATAATGCGCTGCTACGCTAATCAACTACCGAGTGAATTAAATAAAGGGCTAAAGCCCTTTTATTTAGTATTTGGAGAAGAGCCTTTTCAAGAAGCGCAGTGCGTACAACAAATTCGCGACAGTGCTAAGCAACAAGGTTTTGATGAAGTAATTAAGTTTACTTTAATGCAAGGATTCGATTGGCAAGAAATTATAGCCCAGTACCAAAGTATGTCGCTGTTTAGCGCCCGCACTATTATTGAGCTTGATTTAAACCAACAAAAGCCAGGCGTTATTGGCAGCAACACCTTTAAAAAAGTAGTTGAGCTGGTTAATCCCGATACTATTTTAATTGTTAAAGGCGCTAAAGCCAGCCAAGAAGTACAACGTGGAGCATGGTTTAAAGCTCTTGATAAGCAAGGTGTATTTGTACCTTGCTACCCGCTTACGGGCTCTCATGTAAAACGATGGCTTGATGAGCAATGCCAACGTTTATCACTTAATATGCAAAGCGACGCCAAAGTAAGCTTGATAAATGCCACCGAAGGCAACTTGTTAGCCTGTTTTCAGGAACTTGAGAAGCTCTCGCTACTGCACGGCAATGCATTAATTACTCAGCAATTAGTAATGCAAGGTCTGTTAAACCAAGCCAAGTTTGATATTTTTGATTTAAGCGATGCGCTATTAAATGGCCACGCTAAACAAGCTATAAAAGTATTAAACAAACTTGCCAGCGATAACACCGAAGTGGTGAGTATTTTGTGGGCTATAACCAAAGAGCTTAATACACTTATAAGCGTGCAACTTGGTTTATTAAATGGCGAACCTATCGCTAATTTATTTAAACAAAAAGCAATCTGGAAAAACCAACAAGGTCCAGTACAAAATGCTATTAACCGTTTAAACATGCATACACTAGAACAAATAAACAGTGATGTTGCGTTGTTTGATGCCAGTTACAAGCAAGGTAATTTAATTGCACCTTACCAAGCGCTTGCTCATATTTGTATTAAATTTTGCCAGCCGCTCAACATTCCTATGCCGTGCCACGCGGTTAATTAATAAATAGCTAATGGGTGTAAAATGATCGCAATTTTTGGTGGCACTTTCGACCCAGTCCATTTAGGCCATCTAAATATGGCGCTGCAATGCGTAAATGCGTTTAATTTAAATACGCTTTATTTTATGCCCTGTGCATTACCTGCACATAAAGCAGCTCCGGGTATTAGTGCAGAGCACCGAATTAATATGCTCAACGCAGCTATTGCTCCTTACCCTCATTTTGAACTCGATTTAAGAGAACTTAATCGAACCGGTCCATCGTATTCGTTGCTGAGCTTACAAGAACTTCGTAAAGAGCACCCCACTACACCTATTTTATTTTTAATTGGTATGGACTCATTTAACAACCTAGATAAGTGGTTTGAGTGGAAGGCAATAACGCAGCTTTGCCATATTGTGGTGTACCAGCGCCCTGCTCAACATTGCACTGTAACAGGTGAGCTCAAAAGCTATATGCAACGCGCAAATGCCGGCGAAGTAGCGGCACTTAAACACTCACTTGCAGGTAAACTTTATTTTTTACCGGGCGAAATGCTCGATGCGGCCTCAAGCACCATTCGCGAACAACTGAAAAAAAGTAATAAAAAGAATGAACTATTGCCCGATGCAGTGAGTCATTACATAGAAGTGCATCAGCTCTATCAAATTGATGCTTAAAAACTCCTAGCGTGTTAAAATGCGCGCCATTAAATTTTTAAATTGAGACAAAACCTTGGATTCAAAACAACTACTCGCCTTTGCTATGGACAAAATTGACGATATGAAAGCGCGTGACATCGTTCATATTGACGTTACTGGAACATCAGATATCACAGATTACATGGTAATTTGTTCTGGTACTTCTAAACGCCACGTACAGTCAATTGCCGATCACTTAGCAAAAGAAGCGCGTCATGCAGATTCAGAGCCATTAGGTTATGAAGGTGAAGGCGACGGCGAATGGGCACTGGTTGATTTAGGTGATGTGGTTGTACACGTGATGCAAAACGAAGCACGTAGCTATTACGATCTAGAAAAACTGTGGGGCTAAACGCTCACTCATTTTAGACAATGCTTGGAAGTAATACGTGAAAATACAAATGATTGCTGTTGGTACTAAAATGCCAGCATGGGTAGAAACGGGATTTGCAGAATATCAGCGACGTTTCCCTAAAGATATGGCCCTAGAGTTAATTGAAATTCAAGCCGGAAAACGTGGTAAAAATGCAGATATAAAACGTATTTTACACATTGAAGGTGAAAAAACATTAGCGGCTATTCCAAAAGGCAATCGTATTGTAACGTTAGAGGTAACAGGGAAAGCGCTGGATACTCACCAACTTGCTAAAAATATGGAAAAATGGCAACTCGATGGCCGCGATGTAAGTTTACTTATTGGCGGACCTGAAGGACTTGCTCCAGAGTGCATTGCAGCTTCTGAGCAAAAATGGTCGTTATCTAATTTAACATTGCCGCACCCTTTGGTGCGTATAATTGTTGCAGAGAGCCTTTACCGAGGCTGGAGCTTAAATAACAACCATCCTTATCATCGCGAGTAACCCCTTGCCATGCTAAAACATAGACCCACTATTCGTGACCACTCCGCAGAAGCAAACTTATTTGCTAGGCGAGCATTCGTGGGTTTTGTTTTTGTATTAGGATTAGTCGCTGTATTGCTTTCTAATCTTTATACTATTCAGGTAGAAGATCACCAAGACTACCAAACCCGCTCCAACGATAACCGCATTAAAGTTATTCCTATTGCACCCAACCGTGGTTTAATTTACGACCGTAACGGTGTGCTACTTGCTGAAAACAAACCTGTTTACAACCTTGAAGTCATCCCCGAAGAGGTAGATGACCTTGACGAATCGCTTGATCAAATAAGTAAAATAATTGCGATTACAGAGCAAGATAAACAAGACTTTTTAAAAGATATAAAACACACCCGTCGTTTTAAATCACAAGTATTAAAAGCCCGCTTAGACGAAACTGAAGTGGCGAAATTTTCGGTTAATCAACATAAATTCCCTGGTTTTAGTATTGAGGCACGTCTGGCTCGCTACTACCCATTTGGTGACACGCTAACGCATGCGCTTGGATATGTTGCCAAGCTTAATAGAAAAGAGCTAAACCAATTAGAGCAAGAAGACCGTGCAACCAATTACCGCGCCACACATGATATTGGCAAACTCGGCATAGAGAAATATTACGAAGAAACACTGCACGGTAAAGTAGGCTCACAACGGGTAGAAGTTAATAACCGTGGCCGTGTAATACGCACCCTGAGCATGACCCAACCGCAACCAGGTAGCGACTTAGTACTGACTTTAGACGTTGGCTTGCAACAAATAGCACAACACGCGCTTAAAGATATGCGCGGCGCTGTTGTAGTTATGGACGCCAAAGATGGCGGCGTGCTGGCACTTTATTCAAACCCAAGTTACGATCCAAACTTATTTGTACACGGCATTAGCAGCAAAAATTATAAAGCGCTGCTTAACCAAGACCGGCCATTAATAAACCGTACTACGCAAGGTCGTTATGCGCCGGCCTCTACTGTAAAGCCTTTAATGGCAGTATTAGCGCTTGAAGAAAATATAGTAAATGAGTCAACATCAATGTGGGATCCTGGCTTTTTTCAAATTCCAAATGTTGAACATAAATGGCGAGATTGGAAACGTTGGGGCCATGGTCATGTAGATGTATATAAAGCGATTGAAGAGTCGTGTGATACCTATTTTTACGATGCGGCTTATCGATTAGGCATTACTAAAATAAGCGATTTTATGGCCCGTTTTGGCTACGGTGATTTGTCAGGTATTGATATTCACGAAGAAACTACTGCTATTCTACCTTCAAAAGAATGGAAAGAAGTACGCTTTAAAGAATCTTGGTGGCGCGGTGATACTATTTCGGTAGGCATTGGCCAAGGTTACTGGACTGCCACACCTATTCAAATTGCAAATGCAACTAACATATTAGTTAATCGTGGTATTAATCATCCCCCTCATTTGGTGCAAGTGATAAAAAAAGATAACGACATAACGCAAATTAACAACGAAGAAAAACCCCCTGTTATTTTAAAAGATCCGCGCCATTGGCAGGTATCGTTAGATGCAATGCATAATACAGTACAAAAAATATCAGGCACAGCCCACAAAGCATTTAAAGGGACTAACTACGACTCGGCTGGTAAAACCGGTACCGCGCAAGTAGTTAGTATTGCCCAAGGTGAACGCTACGATGCAGAATCTCTTAAAGAGCGCCAACGCGATAATACAATTTATGTAGGCTTTGCACCTTATAGCGATCCTAAAATTGTGGTTTCTGTTGTGTTAGAAAACAACCACGGCGGCATTCAAATAGCTCGCCAACTTATGGATTACTACTTTGCAGCCAACCCTGTTAATCTTGCAAGGAACGAGACACCATGACCGCTTTGCACGATAAACGCTCTATTTGGATGCGTATGCACCTAGACCTACCGCTGCTTATTGCACTACTTATAATGATGGCTGGCAGCATAATAGTTGTTTACAGCGCAAGCGGGCAAGAGTCTTCTATGATGATTAGGCACATGACCCGCATGGGCGGTGCGATTGTTGCTATGATTGTTTTAGCCCAGTTTTCGCCTGCCACGTTAAAGCGGTTAGTGATCCCACTTTATTGTGTTGGGTTATTAATGCTAGTCGGTGTACTTTTATTTGGTGTAAGCTCAAAAGGCGCGCAGCGTTGGCTCAATTTAGGGGTGACACGATTTCAACCTGCAGAATTAATGAAGTTGGCTGTCCCGATGATGGTAGCTTGGTATATAGGTAGAAACCACTTACCACCTCGCCCGCTACATTTAATTATTGGTTTTATGATTGTAATGCTCCCTACATTATTAATTAAAGAACAACCCGACTTAGGTACCGCTATACTTATTGCAAGCTCAGGTATATTTGTATTATTTTTGTCTGGGTTGAGTTGGCGTTTAATAGGCTTTTTAAGCTCGATTATAGCGCTTGCTGCATGGCCATTTTGGCACTACGGTATGCACGATTATCAAAAACAACGTGTACTCACCTTTTTAGATCCTGAGAGCGATCCGCTTGGTTCGGGTTATCATATTATTCAATCGAAAATTGCTATTGGATCAGGCGGCATAGAAGGTAAAGGCTGGTTGCTTGGTACACAATCGCAATTAGAGTTTTTGCCAGAGCGCCACACCGACTTTATATTTTCGGTTTTAAGCGAAGAATTTGGCTTATTCGGCGTATGTGTTTTACTTAGCCTGTACTTATTTATTATTGGTCGTGGTTTATACATTGCTGTTAATGCACAAGATGCATTTGGTAAATTGCTCGCAGGCGCACTCACCCTCACCTTTTTTGTATATGTATTCGTAAACATAGGCATGGTATCGGGTTTATTACCTGTTGTAGGCGTACCACTACCACTGATTAGTTATGGCGGCACATCAATGGTAACGCTCATGGCAGGATTTGGCATTATTATGTCAATCGCAACAGATAAAAGGATGCTTTTAAAATAATGCGACACACTAATCAGCTTATATTTACCACGTTATTAATTTTACTTTTAAGTGCTTGTAGTAGTGGGCCAAGTAGCCGTTATAGTATGCGTCATGATGCAGCGCCATTAAGAGCTCCAACTACACTTGAGATGCAAGACGCTATAGTTACCGAAACCACTAAAAGTGCTAGCGCTAGCCGCCCATACACAGTGCTTGGTAAAAGCTATTCGCCCATGCTTGATGAGACGGGTTATAGTGAGGAAGGCATTGCCTCTTGGTATGGTCGTAAATTTCATGGTTACCACACTTCAAATGGTGAAACGTATGATATGTTTGCCATGACCGCAGCGCATAAAACGCTGCCACTACCTAGCTTTGTTAAAGTAACCAATACAGCAAATGGTAAGTCGGTAATCGTACGCGTGAACGACCGTGGCCCATTTCATGACGATAGAATAATTGATCTTTCGTACGCAGCCGCTTATAAGCTTGGCTACTACACCCATGGTACAGCAAAGGTTAAGCTAGAGGCCGTTACGCTTGCGGGCGCAACTGCGCGTCAAACCTATATTCAGGTAGCTGCAGGTAGTACACTTGCTAATATTGAAGCACTTGCCAGCACATTGCGAGAGCAATACAAATTACCAACAAATATTGTGCAAAAAGACGATATTTACAGACTGCATTTAGGGCCAATAAAAGATACCCCTCATGCAAACGAAGTATTAAAAAAATTAAAAGAAAATCAATTTCAAAACGCGTTCTTGCTTTACACTCAGTAAGACTAATACCCAAACCAGCCCAAGATGCTCGCATCTCGGGGTAGTTTGGGTATAAAATGGCGTAACGCGAATCTTTAACTTTAACCATTAATGAGTATGATGAAATCTATTAAACATAAAATCCTCAAAGGTGTATGCGGCCTAGTTTGTACAGCCGCCGTATTCTCAGCCAGCGCCCAAATTATTCCGGCACCACCTCAAGTTAATGCGAAAGGTTATTTTTTAGTCGACTTTACAACTGGTAAAGTTATTGCTGAAGGTGAAGCCGATACACAGCTAGCACCTGCAAGTTTAACTAAAATGATGACCAGTTATGTAATTGGTACTGAAATTAAAGCAGGTAATATTGCCACTACCGATATGGTAACGGTAAGCGAAAAAGCATGGGCTAAAAACTTTCCAGAATCTTCAAAGATGTTTATTGAAGTAGGTAAACAAATTAGTGTTGATGAGCTTAATCACGGTATTATTATTCAATCAGGTAATGATGCATGTGTAGCAATGGCTGAGCATATTGCTGGAAGCGAAAGCGCATTTGCTGATTTAATGAATGCCCATGCTGCTAAATTAGGTATGAGCAACAGTCACTTTATCAACAGCCACGGCCTTGATACTGACGAGCACTTCACAACTCCACGCGATATGGCGACACTTGGTGCTGCTCTTATTCGTGATGTGCCAGATGAATATGCACTTTATAAGCAAAAGTCATTTACTTATAACGGCATTAAGCAATATAACCGTAACTCATTATTATGGGATGAAAGCTTAGATGTTGACGGCATTAAAACAGGGCATACATCAGAAGCTGGTTACAGCCTAGTTACCTCAGCAACTAAAAACGATATGCGTTTAATTGCTGTTGTTATGGGTACCTCAAGCGAACGAGCTCGTAAAGTAGAAAGTAAAAAGCTACTTAACTATGGTTTTCGTTTTTATGAAACAATTACTCCGTACAAAGCAGGCGATAGCTTTGCAGAACAACGTATTTGGATGGGTAACAAAGAGAACGTATCTTTAGGTATTTTAGAAGATACACCAATTACTATCCCACGTGGTCAGCATAAAAACCTTAAAGCTAACTTTGAGCTAGATAATACGCTTGAAGCACCACTTGCTAAAGGTACTAAAGTAGGTACGTTATTCTTACAACTAGAGGGCGAAGATATTGCTCAATACCCACTAGTTACACTTGAAGAAGTGGAAGAAGGCAGCTTCTTTAGCAAAATTTATGATTACTTACGCTTACAGATCATGCAGTAATTTATATCTCCCCTATTAACTAGGTAACTAATTTAAACGTCTCCACTGTGAGGCGTTTTTTTTTGCTTGAAAAATGTTAGAATGCGCCCCATATAAGCAAGACTGCTAATTGCCTATCTGTATTAAGCTTCAAGCTTGCATAGAGTCCACACTTTTGTATGAGGAGTCACCGTCGTGGTTCAACCTGTTAAAGATACTAAATTTGATGAGTACCTAGAGTACCCTTGCCCATTTACATTCAGAATAATGGGTTTAGCTAACGTAAACTTAACTGATCAAATTTTAGCTAAGTTACAACCAATAGCACCTGGCGATTACGCCCCTAAAGTAAAACCAAGCAGCAAAGGTAATTACGAGTCAGTAAGCCTTGTAGCAACAGTTACTAGTGGCAAACACATTGAAGAAATTTACAACGTGATCAGCAATATTGATGACGTACGCCACATGCTTTAATCCATAGTTGAGATTTGTTGTGAACGAAAACACTTTGATCGTACGCCAACTGGGTCGTCAGCGTTATATGCCAATTTGGCAAAAAATGCAGGACTTTACCGACACCCGTGATGAAAATACGCCAGATGAAATTTGGCTTGTAGAGCACGAGAGTGTATTCACCCAAGGTCAGGCTGGTAAGGACGAACACTTACTAGCTCCTGGCGACATTGAGGTGATTAAAGTTGACCGTGGCGGGCAAGTAACTTACCACGGCCCTGGCCAGCAAATGATGTATGTATTATTTAATCTACGTCGTTTAAAGATTGGTGTACGTGAACTGGTTACTTGGCTTGAAGAGTGCATTATTGAATCACTCGCCGAGTATGGTATTGAAGCTTATGCTAAAGCTGATGCACCAGGTGTATACGTTAATGACAGTAAAATTGCATCCCTTGGTTTAAGGGTTCGTCGTGGTTGCTCGTTTCATGGCTTAGCATTAAATGTTAACATGGACCTAAGTCCATTTTTACGCATTAACCCATGTGGTTATGCGGGCATGAATATGGTGCAAACTAAAGAATTAGATGGTCCTCAAAACCTAGAAAGTGCGGGTGAAGGATTGGTGAAACACATGATCAAGAAGCTTAATGCAACACAGGTTAAGCATACTGAAGGGTTTGAAAACGAATGAATAAACCAGTCAAAATGGAACCAGGTGTAAAACTACGCGACGCAGAAAAAATGGCGTTGATCCCAGTAAAAGTTTTACCTACAGAAAAAACTGAAATGTTGCGTAAGCCAGAATGGTTAAAAATTCGCTTACCTAAATCAACCGATCGTATTGACGGTATTAAAAAAGCGCTACGTAAGCATGGCTTACACTCGGTATGTGAAGAAGCTTCGTGCCCTAACCTATCTGAATGTTTTAACCACGGTACAGCTACCTTTATGATTTTAGGTGCAATTTGTACTCGTCGTTGCCCATTTTGTGATGTTGCTCATGGTCGCCCATTAAAACCTGATGCCACTGAACCTGAAAAGCTAGCACTTACTATTAAAGATATGAAGCTAAGCTACGTTGTAATCACTTCAGTTGATCGTGATGATTTACGTGATGGTGGTGCACAGCATTTTGCCGATTGTATTCGTGAGATTCGTAAACATAATCCAACTATTACTATCGAAATTTTAGTACCTGATTTTCGTGGTCGTATGGACCGCGCACTAGAGATATTAATCGAGACGCCACCAGATGTGTTTAACCACAATCTTGAAACTGCGCCACGTTTATACAAACTAGCTCGTCCAGGTGCTGACTATAAATGGTCATTAGAGTTACTTCGTCGCTTTAAAGAAGCTCACCCAGAAGTAAAAACTAAATCAGGCTTAATGGTTGGTTTAGGTGAAGAAATTAGCGAAATTGAAGAAGTACTTCGCGATTTACGTGCTCACAACGTTGACATGCTAACTGTAGGCCAATACCTACAACCTTCTAAGCATCACTTACCGGTTAAGCGCTATGTGCCACCAGTAGAGTTTGACGGCTTAAAAGCATATGCAGACGAAATTGGCTTTACTCACGCGGCTTCTGGCCCGTTTGTACGTTCAAGCTACCATGCTGATCAACAAGCAGCGGGTAAAGAAGTGAAATAATCACTTTTCTCAAAAAATTAAAAAAGCCGTTAATAATGCATAATTATTAACGGCTTTTTCATGTTATAGCTTACTGCGCTATCTTACCTTTTGTAATAGAAAAATCAGCAAACCTAACACGTTCTTCATCAGCGCGAAGGCTGTCGGTATCAACAATTGAGCGGTATATTCCCCACTTAGGACGAGCAAAATCAGCATCACTAAAGCCGCGCCACATATCTATGTTTTGCTCGCTTATATTAAATATCTCTGCATTATCGCTTAAGCGCGTTAACGTCATATCTAACTTGCCATTTTCACTAAATGTAGCTTGTACAAATACCTCGACCCATTCATCTGTAATGAGTGACCAGTCGGTTTCAATGAGGTTTTTATCAAGCCCTGTGCTGTTGCCGTTTTCATCAAACCCTGCGCTATATCGCACTTGCAGCTGATTACCTGTACTGTTTTTTTGTGCTCCAGAGAGAGTGATAATAGGCTGGTCGTCGTTGCCATTAGTATTATCGTTGCTGTCATTTCGAGCTTTTATTTGAAAAAAATGGCTAAACTTACTCGTAAGCTCAAGCTCGCTGCTTACTTTAAATTTCCAGCTATATTGAAATGTCTCACCCTCAAACGCCAGTGTTTCTTGTGGTGATTTATCGTAGGTTTTTATTTCGTTACGTTGTCTATCACTTACGCCTTTGTCTTTATCTTGGTCATCATCTCGGTGAGCTAAAAAGACAAAATGGTTACCAATTATCGTATCGGTATCTTCGATAATATGGACAACACTTTCATGATTGCCAGCGTATAAGTCTGGAGATTCAATTGACCCCTCGCCGAAGGCATTTTCAATAAGTGTGTATGCGTCAAACCCCGAATTAACGCCATCTGATCGCAATAAAACGTGTGATATTTTCTCAAAGCCATCAGCTTGAGCTATTGGTGCACCTACAATTGTTATGATAATTTGTGCGCTAGTACCATCTACAGAGTTTACTGTTATTGTATCTTGTAGTGTTTCACCTTCACTTAAAGATGTTATTGATGCGTTTAAATAGTCAAGTGTGTATGACCAATCTCCACCAGCATTTAAGCTAAAAAAACCATAGCTTGTAGCGCTATTTTCTTGTGCTACAAAAGCAGCTTCACCTGATTGTTGATCCGTAATAGTTAACGAGCCTGTTATTGTATCATTCCTATCGCTAATAACTTCACCTAGAGTGTTACCACCAATTGTTGCAGGAGTTTGTGAAGAAATCGCTTCATTATTTTGCACCGTAGGATCAGAGCCTGAGCTGCCACAACCAGTAACTAAACAAGATAGAAGTATAGCTGTAACTGTATTACACGGTTTAAGGGGATATTTAGACATGAGTAGTTCTGTGGTTAATAGTAAGTTAATTAAATACAAATTTACCAATTTATTGTACAAACAACCACAATTCAATTACCAATTAATATTACCAATTTACTGATATTTTAAATTTAATTATAAAATCTATTATTTTCATAGTGATACAAAAAATTATTTCTATAGAGTGTTTATTTATATTTGTTTTAAAATAAAATTAGGTTAAACCTGAGTTACTTGAGATAATTAATACTGACATAATTATTTAGGTTCATTATGAAACTATTAGTTCGTAACTTGTCTCGTGCTACCACTGAGCATGAGCTTCGTACTTTATTTGCAGAGCACGGTAAAGTGACTACCTGTAACTTGGTACTTGATAAAGAAACTGGCCAATCTAAAGGTTTTGCCTTTGTAGAAATGCCAAACGACATAGAAAGTAAAAGCGCAATTACTGCACTTAACCAATCTACTGTTGATAAAAGTAAGATCCGCGTAAAACTTGCAGACGCATAAAGCTAACTGCAACTTATGCAAAAAAACCAGCTAATGCTGGTTTTTTGCTTTTAGTGCCAAGTATTGTATTTAAGCTTTATATTTAGCTAAAAAAACTAAGCGGTTATTCAATCGCTTTTTTTATACTTATAGTGCCCAGTATTATAAAAGAAGCAGACAGCACAAAAAATGTCTCCTGCTCAGCTAATATTGCAGCAGCAAAAAATGCAATGCCACTAGCTATAAATAAATACCCACTTTTTTTACATTGGCCCATTATGTGCTCCTTTAGATTGTTCGTTATTTATACGCCTTATAAAATCAATCTGCAATTGAATGAAAAGTTCTCTATAAAAATTCGACATCGCTGCGGTGCTTCCTTTATATTGAAAGCCTAATTAAATAACAATATGAAGACTATGGCATCTACTCTTTTAAAAAGCGCTAGCCTAAGCTTGCTAGTTGCACTCTTTGGCTGCTCAGAGCCTGCAAGCGAACAAACTCCATTAGAAAATACAGCAGGTGTAAGCCTTAGCAATATTAAACAGCATATTAAAACGCTAGCCTCTGATGACTTTGAAGGCCGAGGCCCGCTTACTCATGGTGAAGTAAAAACCGTAGGCTACTTAAGCGAGCAATATAAAGCGCTCGGTTTAACCGGTGCTTATAAAGGTAAATACTTACAGCCTGTAAAAATGGCAATGGTGACAGCTAATCAGGATATGCAGTTAAAGGTAGGTGATTTAAGCTTTGAATCAGGTAAAGACTTTACCGCACGTACCGAGCAACTTCAGCCATTAATTGATGTACGCAATTCTGACGTTGTATTTGTTGGCTATGGGATTAATGCACCAGAATATAACTGGAATGACTATAAGAATATTGATGTAACTGGTAAAACTTTAGTTGTGCTAGTTAACGATCCAGGCTTTGCTACTCAAAACTACGCCCTTTTTACTGGTAATGCAATGACCTACTACGGTCGTTGGACTTATAAATATGAAGAAGCCGCTCGCCAAGGTGCAAAGGCTGTATTTATTGTTCATGAAACCGCACCTGCGGCATATCCTTGGGGCGTAGTTGAAAGTTCAAACACCGGCACTAAATACACGTTAATGGATAACAATTTAAACGCGTCTAAATTACCGGTTATGGGCTGGCTAACACTTGATGCGACCGAGCAAATGTTTAACGCCGCAAAGCTTAACTATCAAGATTTAAAACAAGCAGCATTAAATAATGGCTTTAAAGCGACGCCACTTAACTTAAAAGCAAACCTTGCCTTTAAAAACGAAGTATCACATGCCAAATCGCATAACGTAGTTGCACAAATTACAGGTAGCGAATCACCTGACGAATACGTTGTTATTAGCGCTCACTGGGACCACTTTGGTACTAAACAAACTGATACTGGCCCTAAGATTTATAATGGCGCGGTAGATAACGCTTCAGGCACTGCAGCCACGCTTGAAATAGCACGTATAATGAGCGAAATGAACAAGCAAAAACCATTTAAACGCTCAATTATTTTTGCTAACTTTACAGCAGAAGAAACAGGGTTAATTGGTTCTGAAGAGTTTGCATCGGGTGCGGTTGTACCTACAAAACAAATGGTCGGTTTATTAAATATTGATGGCATGAACGTGCTTGATGGCACTGACTACATTTTACAATACGGTAAAGATTTATCGACAATGGAAAACTATTTAGCAAAGGCTGCAAAATCACAAGGCCGTGTTGTTAAAATGGATCCTCGCCCGCAAAATGGTTTGTTTTTTAGATCAGATCATTTCTCGCTTTCTAAGCAAGGCGTGCCTAGTTTATTATTTATGAGTCTGGGTGATACCGATCCTGAGTACATTGCGCATAAATACCATAAAGAAGCAGACGACTACTCAGCTGGTTGGTCGTTAGGTGGTGTTAAGCAAGATATAGATCTTATTGTTGATATAGCCACACAGCTTGCAAATAATGGCGATTGGCCAAAGTGGACGAGCGAGTCTGACTTTAAAGCCAAACGCGCACAAGATAAGCAATAAATAGCTATTAAATAGTTATGTAATATAAAAATCCTCCTACTTGGAGGATTTTTGTTTTAAACGAGCGCGCATTAATAGCGTTTCGGCCTTTGCCCCTAAATAAACATAAATAGCCAGTGCAATTAAAAGCCCTACCACTGCCAGCATCATCGCTATGGCAGGCATTAAATACTCCGATTGCCCCAACGCCGCTTTAAACATAGTTAACAGCGCCTCAATTGATATAGCAATCAATACAGTAGAGATAAACCGTGTAATAGTGCGCCGCGTAGACGAGTGCCTAAAAATATCCTTATGCATCAGGATTTCTTCTTCGAGTATTGTTTTACCTAAATCAAATACTGCCAATGCCAAGGTGATGTAAATAATGATACTAAAGGGTTCAAGTGGGTCTGATGAGGTATCTACATGGGTTAATAGAGCGTATATATCACTAAAAACGATATTTAGTAAAAATAATACTAAGCAAAATAAGCACGCCACAATAATACCGTAACCCGCCTTGAAGTAAGGCGACATATTAGCGCGCGCAGTATCACCCATTACAAACTCAATAAGCTGCGTTAAGCTCACATCAACGACCAAGTAATGTTGATTATTAATTGGTTTTTTTAGCTCTTTAATCGCCGATATACATAAATGGTTAGTCGCTATAGAAATATAGGGATCAGTAAAGCACACTTTATCACTTGCTTTAGCGTTCAAAAAATAGGGTCGCTCACTTAAATCTTGTTGATTACCACTTTCACCTAATTTTTTGCTGTATGCGCGTTTAAAGCAGACATTATTACCTTGCTGCAAACCTTCTGCATTCAAACAATATTGTAATTCTAAAAATGGGTACTGCTTAATCAAATAGCGGGTATCACGCTCTTTAGTTAATCCGTCCTCAATACTCATTAAAATAGATTCAAGTAAACTGTGTATTACATGCTCATATTCGTGGTAGCGCTCAACACTACTGATATAACTCATCCGCGCCATTTAAAATACTCATTAACCTAAGTTATAAATAGAGTTGCAAGTTTAAAACCAAAAATAAAATAACTTAATAATCAGTAACTTGACACTATTCAAACTCAACTTTTGCACTACTTTGGTGACTAAATAGTAATATATTAAATTAAATGCACAAAAAAGCAGCTAAGTATTAATTACTTAGCTGCTTTGTGAGTATGACTGGTAAGGTTCTACATAGAGCTTATTACTGAACCTTCGAAAACTCTTCTTTAGATAACTCGCCATTTCCATCTGTATCTAATTGATCAAAAAGCTGTACTAGTTGCGAGTTTACTTGGGCTTCTGTTTTGCTAATTACGCCGTCGCCATCTGTATCAAAAGAATCAAAATCTACCGCAGCAAACGCCGCTGAAGAAGAAGCTAGGGCGACAAGAGCTAGAGTTTTATGTAATGTTTTCATAATCGTTTCCTTAGGCTTTGGGCCTGATTAGGGGTAAGAAGTCCTTTTCAAAGATCCTTTAGGAGTAAAGTGTCTATAAATTAATATTCAAAAAAATCATTTTCTGTCGGACCACCGCTACTTTGAACATTCAGCTCGTCAAATTGCTCTATCACTTGCGCCGATTCTTCAGAGCGACTAATTGAAGCGTTGTCGTCTGCGTCGAGTGTTTCAAAGTCTGTGTTTGCAAATACTACTGACGAAGAAACAATAGCCATAAGTACAAATGTTGATTGTAGCTTTTTCATAATTTAATCCTTCAAAAGTATGCGGTGTCCTAAATAAATTTGCTCTATAGTGCTCTCTAGTCACTTCCTGGTTATTCTTTTTAGTAGGCTCCCTTGCCTACTTAGGTTGTCTTTGGCAACTCAGAATTTAGATAACATCACAGAGCATTAACTGCTTAAGGCTTTAATTTTAGGCCTTAGAAAACTCATCTTCAGATAGCTCACCATCTTGATTTGTATCGAGTTCTTCAAATTTGCTTAAAAGCTCAGCATCTACTGAAGCTTCGGCTTGGCTGATTGCGCTATTACCATCTACGTCTAGCGTATCAAAATCTGTTGCTGCAAAAGCCGCTGATGAAGAAGCTAGCGCCATTAGTACTAATGTTGATTGAAATGTTTTCATAATAGTATTCCTTCATTGGGTTGTTGCGATTAAGGCCTTTGGCTTTCATCACGTTTTGCTTAATACACTCTAGGTATTACAACTTCGGTGCCACTTTTTATTTATTACTTAAAAACAATGAGTTAAATGATATAAAGCGAGAAAAGCTTAATTTGGGGAGGTGTTATTGTTGCTATTTAGCAACAGCCATTTAACTAAAAATAGTAAACCATTATAAATCAATTGGTTAAGTTTAATTAAAAAGACACACTTTTGCTAAAAAGCCAATAAGGGGGCGTTTAGGTTAGTCTTCAAAATAAACTGAATATGAACATGGAAATTACATAGGATTTATTTGCGGCTATTAAACAATTAATTTATTTATAATCAGTAAGTTATATTGTTTTTGAAATTTATTATAAAAATTTTGGAAAGATATTTTGAAATTAACTGTTTTGTTGCCAAATGGCGAATTTATCTAGGAAGGTTTCAATGCTAAAGCTAAGTTGTAGCATTAAACTCATAATTTAATGCGCTGTAAAGCATAGGTTCGCTTGAGTTAAACAAACCTACATCGTGTGCCAGCTATTGGAGTGAGGTAAATTATATAGATTTAAACTACTTCCACCCTTGCAGCCACTTTTGGTTATCTTTTAAATCTCGCCAACTAATTGGATATTGATTTTTTGACATAACAGCCTCAGTAATACATTCAATTACATTGCCGTCTTCATCAAATTCCACCTCAACAATAATGAAGTGTTTTTCTTTATTTATAGCAGGTGTTGCGGTCCATTTACTATTCAATAATTTTTTAGGGTTTAGTTTATTCATTTAGTATAACGACTCCTACTCATCTATTTATACAGCTTATATAAGGCAATTATACGACCCCAACACCTACTTAGCTCAGATTACTGAGCAACTAGCTTGCCTTTGTACATTTGCATTTGGCAATGAAAGTCATACTCACCGGCTTCAAGCACAGGTAGTTTAACCGTATTGCCATCACCCATTGCCAGCGTTTTACTTATATCAAGCTGTGGAAATACCACTGTTTCGGCGCACGGCGCGCTGTCTTTTCTATCAAAGGTAAGTACAACCTCTTTGTTGGCTGCCACCTTAATGTGTCCTGGCTTATAAACACCGTTATCAACGACTATTGTTTCTTTGTTGTCATCACTTTGTGTTTGCTCTGGTTTGTATAGCCAAAACCAATAAATAATTGCAGCTATTAACAGTGCACCACCTATATTAATCATCAACATAATGTACTCCTTAGCTTAAATTACGATTTATTTGGTTTGAAAAAACGTAAGCGATTAGCGTTACTTACCACTGTAAGCGATGAAAGTGCCATAGCTGCACCTGCAACAACAGGGTTAAGTAGGATGCCAAAAAATGGATACAACACGCCGGCTGCAATCGGAATACCCGCCACGTTATAAATAAAGGCACCAAATAGGTTTTGTTTAATATTTGAAATAGTTGCATTACTCACTGCAATTGCATCAGCAAGACCATGTAACGAACCACGCATTAAGGTAATGTCTGCACTTTCTATTGCAACATCGGTACCTGTACCAATTGCAAATCCTACGTCGGCTTGTGCAAGTGCGGGAGCATCGTTAATACCATCACCTGTCATACCCACTATTTCACCATTTGCTTGGCGTTTTGTTACTTCGTTTACTTTATCATCGGGCATTACTTCTGCAATAAAGTCATCAATACCAACTTGTTTAGCAACGGCTTGTGCAGTGGCTTTGTTGTCACCTGTTAGCATAACTAGGTGGATACCTTTATCTTGCAGGCGTTTAATAGCTTCAACTGAATCCTCTTTAATTGGATCGGCTACTGCAATAATAGCGTGGAGCTTATTATTACTTGCAAAATACATGGGCGTTTTAGCATCACTGGCAAGTGTTTGAGCTTGCTCGGTTGCATCATCAACGGCTACATCGTATTTATCCATTAGCGCTTTATTACCAAACAACAATGTTTGCCCGTCAACACTGCCAGTGACACCTTTACCTGTAATTGCGTTAAAGTCAGCTACTTTACTTAAAGTTAACCCCTGCTTTTTAGCATGTCCCGTAATTGCTTCTGCCAATGGATGCTCTGAGCTACTTTCAAGGCTTGCAACACGTTGCATTACTGTATTTTCATCACTGTTGTTAAACGTAACTACATCGGTAACTTGCGGTGTGCCTTGAGTAATAGTGCCTGTTTTATCTAAAATCATGGTGGTGATTTTAGATGTTGTTTGCAGCGACTCACCATTTCGAATTAATATTCCTGACTCTGCAGCTTTACCAATACCCACCATAACCGACATAGGGGTTGCGAGCCCTAGCGCACAAGGACAAGCAATAATAAGTACAGTGGTAACCGCAACAACGGCATAAGCAATTGATGGCTCAGGTCCAAAGTTTAACCATGCAAGGCCTGCAAGCACCGCAATAATCATGACTGTTGGTACAAATATTCCTGATATAACATCAGCTAAGCGCCCTATTGATGGCTTTGAGTTTTGTGCACGCTTTACCATATTGATAATATTGGCAAGTGTGGTTTCGCTACCAATGTGCGTGGCTTTAAATAATAAAGTGCCACTTTTATTAATACTTCCGGCAATGACTTTGTCGCCCGTTTTTTTGCTTACAGCCATTGGCTCACCAGTAAGCATTGACTCATCAACCGTACTGCTGCCTTCAATAACATCGCCATCCACAGGGATTTTTTCACCCGGGCGTACGCGTACTTCATCATTTTTTACAACATCACTAATGTCGATGTCTTGCTCTTGGTCATCGCGAATTACGCGTGCAGTTTTTGGTTGCAGGCCAATTAAGCGTTTAATTGCTTGTGAGGTGCGCCCACGTGCTTTTACTTCAAAAGCGAGCCCTAAACTAATTAAACCGATGATCATCGATGATGCTTCAAAATATACGTGTCTTGCGACTTGTGGTAATAAGTTTGGTGCGATTACCACAAACATTGAATACAACCACGCAGTACCTGTACCAAGCGCTATTAATGTATCCATATTGGCAGCATGGTTTTTGAATGCCTGCCAAGCACCGTTGTAAAATTGCTTACCTGATATAGCCATAACCACGAGCGTGACTATACCCACTAAAAACCAGGCTATTCGTTGTGTCTCGGTGGTCACACTCATATCAAAAATAAGCCCGTATATCATTAACGGTGCACCGACTCCTAACGCTAATATCATATTACGCATTAGCTTTTTGTAATGTGCCTCGTCCGACTTTGCTTTTTCATCAAGTGCATCTTGATCAGACTCGTTACTCATTGGCTTAGCTGAATAACCAATGTTTTCGACTGCTTTAATAAGCGTGCTTTCGCGGGCTTTACCTTCTACACGTACTGTACGCTGTGCAAAGTTCATTTCTACATTTTGCGCACCTTGCACGCTATTAAGGGCTTTTTCAATTTTAGCCACACAACTGCCGCAATTAGCACCTTCAATAATAAAGTTTTGCGCGGTGTCTTTTGTATTAGTCGTCATTACGCTGCTCCTTATTTGCAGAATCGTTTATTGGATCAACAAAAGATTCTATTAAACTACATACGTCACTGGCATTTGCACCATCGGCTGATGTATCCCATTGCGCCAGAGCTGCATGCATTCTGTTTCGTAATTTTAATGTTTCTTGAAATAGTGCTTCGGTTTCTTCTAGGCGTTTAGTAATGAGTTTTCGCGTTAACGGACAAGGACAATTCCCTTGCTCTGACTCGCCTATAATGTGTTGAATATCTTTGAGTGAAAAACCAAGTTGACGCGCACTAATAATAAACTTTAAACGTTGCTGGTCTTGCTTTGTATATTCTTGATAGCCATTTTCTTCACTGCGTATTGGGTTAAGTAACCCAATACGTGTGTAATGACGAACAGTATCGGCAGTCACGCCCATTAATTTGGCAAGTTGTTTAACATACATAATTTAGCTCCGTCGTGTTTCAATAGCTTCATAATAAACCTAGGTGCAACACATAGGTCAATGGCTATTTTAAAACTAACGAAATAATACTAATTGGCTCAATTAAGTGCTCTATTTAAGACAATAAATCGAGTGGATAACAGAGCAAAGGTTTCGTTATTTAGTTGTTATTATTAATTGCCCCTGCATCCATGCAGTCGTATCTCAAAAATGTTTAACGCAGTTAGCGCCGAATTTATTCCCTCAAATTGATTATGTATTGTTGCTCATTGGCATAATGACACAAACATAATTAACTTAAGCTGATATTGGCCGTGTATTATCTGAAGGGAATGTAATTTAGCAGAGAAGCGCCTAAGTAAGGCGCGTATTAATGTAAGGGCGTGTTGATCATTGGTGATTTAATTTATGCAGACTGTTTGGTCTTTAGGCAAGGCAGAGCCTATGTTGTGTGGTTATCCCCCATAAACAGGCGATAACGCAGCATAAATACCAAATATGCGCTGCCCTAGTTTGATTCGCTACGGCTTTGCTCTAATTCGTCGCTTAGTTGCTGCGCTAAAGTTTGTATTTTAGGCATAGCATCTTTCATTAAGCTTTGTGACATTTGCATAGACTCTTGCATTACAACAGGCATTTTTTCAAGTATTTTTTGCCCTGTATCTGTTTTATAAAACGCTAACATATCGGCAATCTCTTGCTCACTAAAATGCTTGTCGTATACATTGACCATCATTGGCTGCATTTTAGCCCAGCTCATTTCGGTTTTTAATACCGTCGTCATGTCGCCGTAGTACTTATCAAAAATAGCTTGCTCAGAAGGCTTAACACCCATTTGGTCTGACATGCCTTTCATCATACCTTCAACCTGGCCGTACATAGAATCAACCATTGAATCTAAATTCATTACACTAATGAGTTCATCTATTTTTTGCTGCTTAGTATTTTGTTCAGCATATAAACTACTAGAAAAAATTAGCAATGATAAAAGTAGTACCTTACCCATAATAATATCCTTTCATATAAATAATGGATTTATAGTCACATGAATAATTTGTATTGTAAAGGGTACAAGCAATCATTAAAAAGGCCGAATAAAATGAATTTATTCGGCCTTTTATAAATTAATTTTTGCGTTAGTCGTCTTCTACATTATCTAGGCCTTTAGTGCCTTCTTTGGCTTTTAGCTTATGATGAATAGCTGACTTTATTAGCATGTAACCACTAATCGGTGCTGTAATTAGTAAAAATATAGTGATGAGTATTTCTTTAACACTTAGGCCATGCTCTGAACTTGCAAAATAAACCATAGCCGCAATTAACATACTCGCCATGCCTAACGTGGTTGCTTTAGTTGGTCCATGCAAACGCATAAAAAAGTCAGGTAGTTTAATTAAACCTATTGAGCCAATTAAAATAAACGTACCACCAAATAACAATAATACTGATACAACCCATTCGCTGATCATGTTTTCACCTTATTCAATTATATCGCCACGTAGTAAATACTTACACACTGCAACCGTACTTATAAAGCCGAGCATGGCAATGAGCAGTGCAGCTTCAAAATAAAGCCCTGTATCCATACTAATGCTGTATAAAATAATCAGTGCGATGACGTTAATGTACATAGTATCGAGCGCTAAAACACGGTCAGGCACTGACGGACCGATGATCAATCGCCATAAATTAAGCAATAATGATAAGCCAATCATCGAAAAAACAATGAGTAATACGGTGTCTAACATTGAAATATCTCCTTTAGTGGAGCTTCGTAGCGTTGTTTTATTTGTTTGATAAGTGCTTCTTCATCTTTAAGGTCAAGCACATGTATCAGTAAGTAGCGTTGCGTTGGCTCTTCACCTTCAGGTAACGACTCAGCAATTGGATAAACTTCTGCACTCACAGTACCAGGTGTAAGCGATACACAACTAGCCAATATAGTAATTGGCATGTCGTGTGTTAAATCTATAGGAACTTTTATAAAGGCCGGACGCAATTTTTTTGATGGCCCAAGTATAAGTAAAGCCACTTGTAAATTTGCAACAACAATATCGTACAGCACTATAAGTAACTGCTTAAGCGCCAAGCCTGGCTTTAAAATCAGTGGCTGAGGGTCTCGAAACGAAAAACTTAATATAGGGATGAGTATCGCAAAAATAGTCGCTAATACTAAGTGCCCTACCGATACGCTATTGTTTAACAATAACCAAACCATAAACAAAAATAAGCTACGAAATGGCGTTGGTAACCAACGAAAACGGGCTTGTAATCTCATCACATGCCTCCTTTAAGTACAGCATTAATACCGCCGCTTAGATCATGTAACTGAGTAGCAGCATTTAGCATATATTCACTTATTGGTCCGCCCAAAATAACGAGCAATGGCGAACATGCAAGTAAAGCTATAATTACAATTACCTGCACCGGGTGTGCACTTGCACAATCGGCATTTTCGCTATTTTTGCTTCTATGCTCCCAGAACAAAGTTGTGCCCGCGCGCGAAAGCGCTACTAGCAACGCAAAACTTGTTACTAAATATACTGGCCAAAATAATAAAGCTTGCTCACTGTTTAATGTCGCTTTAAGTATCCAAATTTTACCTACAAAGCCTGACAGTGGTGGCATACCAACTACCGTTAAAGACGCAATAATAAAGCACACACCTAATAAAAATGGCTGTTTTACAGAGCGACCTGCTACTAGTCTATCGCCAACTTTACCGCGCTGGATTGAAACTAAGTCTGCTAGTAAAAATAGTGCGGCACTAACAAGTGTTGAATGCACTAAATAATATAAAAGTGCAGCAGTGGCATTTACATTTTGCAATGCTATTAGCGCAACCAGCGTACCTACCGATACTAATACTAAGTTAGAGGTGAGTTTACGTAAGTCTTGTGCTGCCATCACACCAATTGCACCTACTATAATGGTCGCAATTGCTAAGCCCCAAAGCCAAGGCTGCGCCATGTGTTCAAGCGCTCCGGCTTGTTCACCAAATATCACCGTATAAACACGAAGCATAGCGTAAACGCCTACTTTGGTCATAATCGCAAACAATGCGGCAACCACAGGTTTAGCACTTGCGTAAGTATTTGGAAGCCATAAATGCAGAGGTAATAGTGCGCCTTTTAAAGCAAATACTATTAATAGTAGTAAGCCACCTGCTTTTGCTAGATATACATCATCACCTGTAAGTAGTGATACCTTTTGCGTCATATCTGCAATATTAAGCGTACCAAGCACACCGTACAAAATACCCAAACCAATTAAAAATACGCTTGAGCCAACTAAATTCAATATTACATATTGCAATGCCGCACGAGTATTTTGTTTATCACCTGCGTGCATTAACAATGCATAAGATGCAATCAGTAGCACTTCAAAAAATACAAATAGGTTAAATAAATCGCCAGTTAAAAACGCGCCATTTACACCTAATATCAAAAAGTGAACAAGTGGGTGATAAAAGCTGCCTTTTTCATCATCGCCAGCACTACCATATAAAATAGCGCCCAAACCTAAAAATGAAGTTAACGTAACCAATAAGGTAGACAACATATCGGCTACTAAGACTATTCCAAATGGTGCAGACCAATTGCCAATAGCGTAAACGTTAATACCTGTATTATTAACATGTACAAGTAAAAGCACACTAATTGCAAAAGTAGCTATTGCCATTACAATTGAAACTAAGCGGCGAATTTTAACGCTTTTACCACATGGCGGTAGCAATAAAATAACAGCCGTCAGCATAGGTAATAAAATAGGGAGCGAAGCTAAATGTTGGATCATTTTTGCTCCTTATTATCTGCCGAGGTGTTAGGCACATAACCATCAACATGGTCGCTACCTAAATCGGCGCGCCCACGTATTGCTAAAATAACCACGAATGCGGTCATCGCAAAACCAATAACAATAGCTGTAAGCACTAAAGCTTGAGGTAATGGGTCGGCGTATTCTGTACCAGTACCAAGCACTACCGCTTTATTAATAGTAAGACGACCTGCTGAAAACAAAAATAAGTTAACAGCATATGAAATCATAGTAAGTCCAAGTACTACAGGGAACGTACGAGCTCTTAGCAGTAAAAACACACCGCAACTGACCAATACTCCAACGCAAGATGCGTACAATAATTCCATTAAATATTTACCTCTTTTTTCTGGGTATCTGCCGTCATATTACCTAAGCTTGCCAAAATCATTAGCGTAGCGCCTACAACCGTTAAGTAAACACCTAGGTCAAATGCAATCGCGCTGGCAAGCTCTGTTTTACCGACAAACGGAATATCAAAGTAGTCAAACCAAGTTGTTAAAAATGGCTTATCAAAGAACCAGCTACCCACACCAGTGAACAGTGAAATACCAATGCCTGAAGCTATGATTTTACGATAATTAACATCAAAACGTCCGTTTATCCATGCTGTACCATGCGCCATGTATTGCAAAATAAACGCGATTGACGTTACCAGTCCTGCAATAAAGCCACCGCCAGGTAAGTTATGTCCGCGTAAGAAAATATATGCAGAAACCAATAACGCAAGCGGTAATAAACTTTGTGAAATACTCGCCAGTAAGATTGGGTGGCGCTCTCGTGCCCATGGGCGCCCTTCGCTGTCACTTGCTGGCATAAATAATGGGATTCGAGAAAGTACTTTAAATATACCTAATGCGGCAATGCCTAATACGGTAATTTCACCAAGCGTATCAAAGCCCCTAAAGTCGACTAAAATAACGTTAACTACATTAGTACCACCGCCACCAATTTTAGCGTTAGCAATAAAGAAGTCTGAGATTGAATCTAATGGACGTGTAAGTAATGCATAACAGATACTCGCTATAACTACACCTAACGTAGAGGCAATTCCTAAATCTCGAAGTACGCGTAATGAACTTGATTCTTTTGGCGTATGCTGGGGTAAGAAAAACAATGCCAGCATAAGTAAAATAATAGTAACAACCTCAACAGTTAACTGTGTAAGTGCTAAATCAGGAGCAGAAAAGCGTGTGAATACAACTGATACCATTAACCCTACGATTGAGAGCATTAACAACGATACCATTCGAGAGCGATGCCAAATAACAGTAGCAAGAG
The DNA here is from genome assembly GCF_015864495.1 of Pseudoalteromonas sp. SWYJZ98. Taxonomy (NCBI): domain Bacteria; kingdom Pseudomonadati; phylum Pseudomonadota; class Gammaproteobacteria; order Alteromonadales; family Pseudoalteromonadaceae; genus Pseudoalteromonas; species Pseudoalteromonas sp. SWYJZ98. Next base: position 34,385 of record NZ_JADYXA010000028.1, read on the forward strand.
CACCAATAATCAATAAGCCCGCACCAATTGCATTGTGCACATCAACAGGGGTAAGTGGCATGCTGCCAGCAAGTTGTTGCATTTCAAATAATGGCCAACCGGCACACAGTAAGACTACCGCTAACATAATTACTAGGTAGCGCTGCAGCGATCCATTTTCGATACTGCTTACCTTTGACTGACACCAAGCAACAACACTTAAAATTACACGTTCAAACGTCTTTTTAGCATTTAAAGGTGGTAATGATGCTTGAAACTGAAATAAATATTTACGATTAATATAAATAAATAAGCCGCCAGCAATCGCCATTGCACTCATTAATAGAGGCAAGTTAAACCCGTGCCAAATAGCCAATTCGTAAACTGGCATCTCTTTTCCAAGTACAGCTAAAGAGGCCGCAGATAAAATGCCATCAATTGTAAAGTGTGGGAACATACCCACTAGCAAACAAATCACAACTAATATTTCTATTGGTACTCGCATATAACGCGGCGGTTCGTGCGGCGTGCGAGGTAAATCGATTGGTTCACCATTAAAGAACACGTCATGAATAAAGCGTGCGGAGTACGCAACAGCTAATGCGCCTGCAACCGTTGCCAGTACTGGAATTAACCACGACATAGAACCAAGCACTTGCTGATGCAGCGTTTCTGCAAAAAACATTTCTTTAGATAAAAACCCATTAAGTAATGGAACCCCTGCCATTGCAGCCGCCGCGACCATTGCAAGCGTTGCAGTGTATGGTAAGTATCGCCACATACCATTTAATTTACGCATATCGCGCGTGCCTGTTTCATGATCGATAATACCAACGGCCATAAATAACGACGCTTTAAACGTTGCATGGTTAATTATATGAAATATAGCAGCAACAGTCGCAAGCTCAGTATCAAGCCCGAGTAATAGCGTTATTAAACCCAAATGGCTTATTGTTGAGTAGGCTAACAGTCCTTTTAAATCGTGTTTGAATAACGCTATATAAGCACCAAACAACAGCGTAGCTAAACCTGTTAATCCAACAAGTAAGAACCACGTATCGGTGCCAGCTAAAGCCGGATGAAAACGTGCTAACAAAAATATACCGGCTTTTACCATGGTTGCAGAATGTAAATACGCGCTCACTGGTGTAGGCGCTGCCATTGCATGAGGAAGCCAAAAATGAAAAGGAAATTGTGCCGATTTAGTAAACGCACCCAATAGCACCAATACTAATGCTACTTCGTATAAATCGTGAGATTGAATTATTGCTTTACTCGCTAGGATAACATCTAGGTCATAACTACCAACAATATCACCTAATAGCATTAAGCCTGCAAGTAACGCTAAGCCGCCCGCGCCTGTTACAGCAAGTGCCATACGAGCACCCTTTCGCGCTTCAGACTTATGCCACCAAAAACTAATTAATAAAAATGAGCTGATGCTCGTTAATTCCCAAAACAACCACAGCTGAATAACATTGTTAGACATAACAATGCCAAGCATAGCGGTCATAAACAGCATTAAATAACTATATAACTTAGCCATTGAGTCGTTGGCACTGAGGTAGTAACGCGTGTAGAGGATAACGAGCAGGCCTATGCCTAAAATCATAAACATAAACAATAAACTGAGGCCGTCTAACCGCAGAGATAGGTCGAGCCCTATTGACGGGATCCAAGCGAAAGAGTAACGAATGGTTTCGCCCGCTAAAACTGCAGGTGCATGGTATAAAGTTATTCCCAAAGCCGTTAAAGGCGCAAGAGCCGTTAAGCTAGTGCTTAAATTGCGGGATAACTTACCTGTGCATGCAGAAATAACACTGCCAATTAAGGATAACAAGGGTATCCAGAGCAAAGTCATAATGTAGGGCCTTTTATAATCATAAGTTTATCAGGGCATCTCTTTTTAATACTAAGGGATGCTTTTACTGCCTGTTTTTAAACGACATTAATGACTATAGTTATACTGAAAAACACTGATTTTGTCTATAAAAAGCGGTTCTGTATGGGTGTTTTTTAAACATGAACTAACAATTTATTAAGCCTACAAAAACAATTAATTAATACTGATAATTGTTAATTTAATATGGCCTTATTTGCAAATGTAAGCGCGCTGGAGTGGCGATAAGAATTACCATTGGTCATATCTAAATGCTTCAACCAAATCTCTCTATACTGCGCCGAGAGCCCTAACTGCTGATATTGCATAATAGACCAATTTTCACTAGGTTTATATGCAACACCACCTATCTGGCAACTCTTTGCTTTATGCCAGCCTATTGGGGGCGACTCATCATGAGAAATAAATAAATTAGGTGCCACAAAACCCGTTTTTGCACACAACCATGCTTGTTTAGTTTTAGGCAAAGCATATTCATCTTCAAAACCGTTAAAATGCATCAACTCATGCAAAAACACACTGTATTTTGCTTTTGAGTTTATTAGCATTGTTCCTTTAGTAACATTAGCCGTTCCATCTTTTGGCATCATTACTATAAAATCAAAATTGTTAGGAAGCTGGTTATTGAGTTTAGCTGATTGCCAGTCACACTTTGCTATTTGATTAGTGCTACTTTTACACTCAAGCATACCTGCAACGTAAACTGGTTTTGAAAAGCAAAAAATATTTTCACGGGGCTCTGGCTGTTTATTATAAACATTAATAAACTCGGTGAGTTTATATAAGCCACTACGATGATCGCTCATAGTCAGTACGTTAAACATACATTGCTTATTAGGTTTACTTATATTTATTAAAGATGAAAAACCGAGAGCGTGGATAAACTCACTAGATACGTTACTCTGTGGTGTTTTTAACTGAAGTTTTAGATGATTTAGCACATCCCCTGCTGGTAATTTGTTTTTACTAGCGAGTAGTTTTAAATCCCCCCAACGTGAGTGCTCAAGTAACTTTGTTGCTAATATTTTACGCTCTGGGATTGTTAAGTCATTTAATGCTGTGAGCCAAAATTGTTTTGCAGTATCGCTCTGACTGTTTTTAATAAGCTTAAGAGAATACATATATTGGGCTGAAGAAATTTTACTGCGGGCAAGTATAGCTAAAGAGGTATTTGGTAACTGCTCTAAGTGATCAGAAAAATAACCAGGTGATTTCCAATAACTTTGTAGCACATTAGCTTTTGCGTTTAAAACATGCCAAAAGCCAATAGCGCCTAGGTGATTACTCGAGCCTGTAATTAACAAACAACATAGTAATACACCTATTAATTTAAAACGCTTAACTTGCGTCAACACCTTGCATCAACTCAAGCTCTAAACGCGCATATTTGTACTCAATAAACTCGTGTACATTAGTTGCTAGCGCAAGCCTAAAGTAGTCTGATGCTAAATACAGCTCACCAGCTGCTTGATGCATTTTGGCTAAGTAAAAATAAGCTTCACATAAACGCTGCGCATATTCTTGCTCGGTTCTAACACCATCACTAATGCCAGATAAAAATGCATACTCAGTCATATCCCCCGTATAAAGAGAAATTAACTGATACGCCCATTGCGATTCATCAAGTGCTGTTGCATTAGTTTTAAGTGATTCAAGCGCTGCTGCTTTATCTTCTTGTGCACTGGCTAAGTAAACCCATAAAACACGGTATGGATCATTTGGAGAGCGGGCTAAAAACTCATCAAAGTCGTTTTTAGCAAGACCTGCTCTATCACCGTAATAAAGGGCTATGCCTCTATTTAAATAAGCATATTCATGCTCTTCATCAAGCTCAAGGGCTGAATCAAAAAACTCATAGGCTTTTTCGTATTGCTGCATAAGCGTATGTTGAATACCTAGAAAGTTATATACTTCAGCTAAATCAGGTTTAAGCTTTACTGCGCGGTTAAAATCAATACGCGAAAGAGTGGTCATACCTAAACTATCAAAAAGTACACCACGGTCATAATAAAGCTTAGCTTGTTGCTCTTCGCTTAAATCAGCTCTATTCAATAACTCTGAGTAGCGTGCAATGGCAATTTCACTTCTAAAGTCAGAAGCTAAAGGTGCAGTAAATGGCACATTAACAATCGGGGTTGGTTCTGATTCGGTTGTAGTTTGGCAAGCGCTTAAAGACAAAATAGCAAAAGATGCCAAAGCTAAATGTTTGAGTATCATTAAAATCCTTAATACCAAGATATATCGCGATTAATATAAGACAGACCTTGTCCAATAAGGTTTCATTAAAGCATAAAAAAAGGGGCTAAACAGCCCCTTTTTTATCATCTAGCTAATATAACTAGATTAATAAGTTAGCAATTACGCGTCAGTTGGCGCGTCAACAGCTGGTGCTGCTGATTCCATTGCTTCTTTAATACTTAGACGTACACGGCCTTGGCGATCTACTTCTAGTACTTTAACTTTAACTTCTTGACCTTCAGAAAGGTGATCAGCCACGTTGTTAACGCGCTCAGTACTAATTTGAGAAATATGTACTAGACCATCTTTACCTGGAAGAATGTTTACAAATGCACCGAAGTCAACAATACGTACAACTTTACCTTCGTAGATAGTACCTACTTCAAGTTCAGCTGTTAATTGCTCAATACGGCTAATGGCATTAGCTGCACTTTCGCCATCTGTAGCGGCAATTTTGATTGTACCGTCGTCACCGATTTCAATCGTTGTACCAGTTTCTTCAGTAAGTTGACGAATAGTTGCGCCACCTTTACCAATAACTTCAGCGATTTTCTTCTGTGGGATTTTCATCGTGTAGATACGAGGAGCAAACATTGATAGCTCTTCAGAAGGAGCAGAAATCGCTTCATCCATCACTTCTAAGATATGTAAACGTGCAGCTTTTGCTTGTTTAAGCGCAATTTGCATGATTTCTTGAGTGATACCTTCGATTTTGATATCCATTTGAAGTGCAGTAATACCTGCAGCAGTACCGGCAACTTTAAAGTCCATGTCACCTAAGTGATCTTCATCACCTAAAATGTCAGAAAGAACAACGAATTTATCGTCTTCTTTAACTAGACCCATCGCAATACCAGCAACAGATGCTTTAATTGGTACACCCGCGTTCATAAGTGCTAGAGAAGTACCACAAACAGACGCCATTGAAGAAGAACCGTTTGATTCAGTAATTTCAGATACTACACGGATTGAGTAAGGGAACTCAGTAAGTGTAGGCATTACAGCTGAAATACCACGCTTAGCAAGGTTACCATGGCCGATTTCACGACGCTTAGGAGAACCAACAAAACCAGTTTCACCTACACAGAATGGAGGGAAGTTGTAGTTAAGCATAAAGTGGTTTTTATGAGTACCAGTTAAATCGTCGATTAACTGTGAATCACGTTCTGTACCAAGTGTCGCTGTTACTAACGCTTGAGTTTCACCACGTGTAAAGATAGCAGAACCGTGAGTACGCGGTAATACGCCAGTCATTACGTCTAGTGCACGAATCATATCTGGTTCACGACCATCGATACGTTTTTCGCCAGCAGCGATACGGCCACGAACGATTTTCTTCTCAAGTGAACCGAAGATTTTGCCAATTTCTTGCTTGTCTAAAGACTCGCCTTCAGCAAGTCCAGCTGTTAATACTGCAACAACTTCATCTTTAGCTTCACCAAGAGCTTCTTTACGCGCTACTTTATCAGTGATTAAGTAAGCTGCGCCTACTTTTTCAGCAGCAATAGTTGCTACTTTATCTTCTAGTGCAACGTTTTTAGCTGGTGCAGTCCAATCCCAAGTAGGCTTGCCTGCTTCTGCTTTAAATTCTTCGATTGCAGTAATGATCGCTTGAGATTGCTCATGACCATATACAACAGCGCCAAGCATTACGTCTTCTGCAAGTACGTTAGCTTCTGATTCAACCATAAGTACCGCTTTATCAGTACCGGCTACCACTAAATCAAGTTGGCTTTCTTCAAGCTCTTTTAATGTAGGGTTAAGTACGTATTCGCCGTTGATGTAACCAACACGAGATGCACCAATTGGACCACTGAATGGGATACCAGAGATAGCAAGTGCTGCTGAAGTACCAATCATCGCAACCATATCAGGTTGGATTTCAGGGTTAACAGAAACAACAGTAGCAATAACTTGTACTTCGTTTACAAAGCCGCTTGGGAAAAGTGGACGAATTGGACGGTCAATAAGACGTGCAATAAGAGTTTCGCCATCGTTAGGACGGCCTTCACGCTTTAAGAAACCACCAGGGATACGACCAGCAGCGTACATACGCTCTTGGTAGTTAACGGTTAGTGGAAAAAAGTCTTGACCAGGTTGTGCTTCACGCTTACCAACAACAGTTACTAAAACTGAAGTGTCGCCAATGCTTGCAAGTACAGCGCCGTCTGCTTGACGAGCGATTGCACCAGTTTCTAGAGTCACTGTATGTTGACCTAGTTTGAATTCTTTAATAATTGCTTGCACTTAAAATATTCCTTAAATGTATTCTAATAAGTTGTCATCAAAGTACCAATTACAGTACATAATTGTATTCAGTTGGAAATCAATTAAGTACTACAATTGGCAATGATGTGAATAAGCGTAGATAAACCTTTTTATCTACGCGCATAGTATATACCAAAGCTACTTCAAAATGCGAGTCTAGGGTGTGTTGATCTTTGCGGATTGAAATTTGTTCAATCTAACGACTAGATTTAAGCTGGGCTAATGAGTGGGTAAATACAACGATGCTTGATAAGCTATGAAATAGGAGTTTTACAATATAATTCAATAAGTTTATATATTTGTTTTATTTTAAAACACAAATTTTAGGCACAAAAAAAGGAGCTAAAAAGCTCCCATTTCTATAATCTAGTTCTTAACGACGTAGGCCAAGTTCTTTGATTAGTGCAGTATAACTAGTGATATCTTTACCTTTAAGGTAATCAAGTAGTTTACGGCGAGTGCTTACTTTACGAAGCAGACCACGACGTGAGTGGAAGTCATGCTTGTGATCAGCAAAGTGACCTTGAAGCTTGTTGATATCATAAGTAAGTAATGCTACTTGTACTTCTGATGAACCTGTATCGCCTTCTGCACGTGCAAATTTAGCAATGATATCGATTTTTTCTTGATTGCTTAGTGACATAGTAACTCCAAAAATTAAATTTAAAAGGTGTCTTAGCCGATCACTAATTCAGCCAAAACGATTAAGCCGGCGTATTCTACCAACTGTGGGAATAACTACAAGTTAATTATTCCCATCTACAACTAATAAGCCACTGCTGGGCACACTAATTGCTTATTCAGGCTTTACGTAATCATCTTGCTGGCTAGCAAGACCACGTTTAACCTTTAAATGACCATTTGAGTTGCGCTCGCCAGTACCAATAAACACACCATCCGCAACAACTTTAATTGCCCCCTCAGGTAAAGCTTCAGGTAACTCGACTGCTTGCCCATGACTAAATACTTTGCCCTGCTCTTTCGAAATTTCAATAACAGGTAAATCAGTTAAAGCAGTGTCTATAGGTAATAACAACGAGTCTAAATAAGTAGAAGGCGCAAGCTCTTCTGCTTTCGCTTTAGCAAGCAACGCTTCAATTTCATCAAGCGAAACCATTTTATCTGCCGGATACTGACCAACAGCAGTTCTGTGAAGCATTATAACGTGTGCGCCACACCCTAGGTTTTCGCCCAAATCATCAACGATTGTACGAATATACGTCCCTTTTGATACATGAGCCGTCATTTGTAATACGTTGTTTTGTTCATCAAATTCGTCAAACGATAAGCTAAACACATTTATTTTTCTGCATTTACGAGGGACTTCAATACCCTCTCGTGCGTACTTATATAATGGTCTACCTTGATACTTAAGTGCTGAGTACATTGATGGATATTGATCTGACTCTCCAACAAAAGCAGCTATTTCTTTTGTTAGCTGTTCACGCGTTACGTTCACATCTTTAGTGCTAACAATTTCGCCATCAGAATCTGATGTCGTTGTACGCTCACCCAGTTTTGCACGAACGATATAAGTTTTATCTGTATCAAGTAGAAACTGCGTAAACTTAGTCGCCTCACCAAAACAAATTGGCAGCATACCTGTAGCAAGCGGGTCTAAAGCCCCAGTGTGGCCAGCTTTTTGTGCAAAATAAACACCTTTCGCTTGCTGCAGAGCTTTATTTGATGAAATGCCTTGCGGTTTGTTTAACAACAAAATACCGTCAACTGCACGGCCTTTACTGCGCTTTGCCATCTGTATCAGTGCCTTCTTCGCTATCTGTATCTTCTACGTGCTTAGTACTTTGTTCACTATCTGAAATATCAGCATCAACACTTTCTACATCTTCATCGACATGCTTTGCGTTATCTTCGCGGATAATAGAATCCACTAAATTAGAAATACGCATACCTTCCATCAGTGAATTATCAACTACAAACTTTAACTCAGGCATTATACGAGCACGAATACGCTTACCAAGTAACGAGCGAATATAACCCGTTGCTTCATTAAGTACTTTTGCGCTTTGCTTTGCTGCATCTTCATCTTGTGTGTTAAACACAGTGATGAAAATTTTGGCATAAGATAAATCACGCGATACTTCTACCGCTGACACTGTCACCATACCTAAGCGTGGATCTTTAATTTCGCGTTGTAAAATTACAGCAATTTCTTTTTGGATTTGCTGTGCAACACGATCAGTGCGAGAAAATTCTCTCATTGCATTTGTCCTAAAATCATAACTTATTGAAATTTAATAATAAGCTAATTAAATAATGGATACACAAATGGGGGCTAAGCCCCCATTTATTAGTTTAGCGAGCTAACAATTAAAGAGTACGTTGTACTTCAACTGTTTCAAATACTTCGATTTGGTCACCAACACGTACGTCATTGTAGTTCTTAACGCCGATACCACATTCCATGCCGTTACGAACATCAGCAACATCGTCTTTAAAGCGACGAAGTGACTCAAGTTCACCTTCATAGATAACCACGTTTTCACGTAGTACACGGATTGGAGCGCTACGTTTAATAACACCTTCAGTAACCATACAACCAGCGATTGCGCCAATTTTTGGAGACTTGAATACGTCACGAACTTGAGCAAGACCAATGATTTCTTGTTTAAACTCAGGTGCTAACATGCCTGACATGGCTTGCTTAACTTCTTCGATTAAGGCATAAATTACGCTGTAATAACGAAGGTCTAAGTTTTCAGTATCAATCACTTTACGAGCAGAAGCATCAGCACGAACGTTAAAGCCAACTACAATTGCGTTAGACGCTGCAGCTAGTGTCGCATCAGTCTCAGTAATACCACCCACACCTGAACCTACAATCTTCACTTTTACTTCATCAGTAGAAAGTTTAGTTAGTGAATCAGAGATTGCTTCGATAGAACCTTGAACGTCTGCTTTAAGTACCACGTTAACTTCAGAAACATCACCTTCAGTCATGTTGGTAAACATGTTTTCAAGCTTAGCTTTTTGCTGACGTGCTAGTTTAACATCGCGGAATTTACCTTGACGGTATAAAGCAACTTCACGCGCTTTACGCTCATCTTTAACTACAGTTGCTTCGTCGCCCGCAGCTGGAATACCAGAAAGACCTAAAATCTCTACTGGAATCGATGGACCTGCCGACTTGATGTCTTTACCGTTTTCATCGCGCATTGCACGAACACGGCCATACTCAAGACCACATAATACAATGTCACCTTGGTTAAGCGTACCAGATTGAACAAGTACTGATGCAACTGGACCGCGGCCTTTATCAAGACGAGATTCAATAACAACACCTGCAGCCATACCTTCGGTAGGGGCAGAAAGCTCTAAAAGCTCAGATTGCATAAGTACGGCTTCAAGAAGGTCATCAATACCTAGACCAGTTTTAGCTGAGATATGAACGTACTGCGTATCGCCGCCCCATTCTTCAGGGATAACGTCTAGCTGAGCTAGTTCGTTTTTAACGCGATCTGGATCTGCGCCTTCTTTATCCATTTTGTTTACAGCAATGATTAAAGGAACGCCAGCTGCACGTGCGTGCTGTACCGCTTCTTTAGTTTGTGGCATAACACCATCATCTGCTGCAACCACTAAGATTACGATATCTGTCGCTTTAGCACCACGAGCACGCATTGATGTAAATGCAGCATGTCCTGGAGTATCTAAGAAGGTAATCATATTGCCGTTTACATCAACATGGTATGCACCAATATGCTGTGTAATACCACCGGCTTCGCCAGAAGCAACCTTCGCAGAACGAATGTAATCTAGAGTCGATGTTTTACCATGGTCAACGTGACCCATTACAGTTACTACTGGAGCACGAGGCTCTGACTTACCATCTTCATGGCGGTCGTTAAGTACTGTTTGCTCTAATTCGTTTTCTTTAACAATGATAACCTTGTGACCCATTTCTTCTGCAACTAGTTGTGCAGCTTCTTGGTCGATCACTTGGTTAATAGTAACCATGTCACCCATTTTCATCATTGTTTTAACAACTTCAGCGCCTTTAACAGCCATGCGTGATGCAAGCTCAGCTACTGTAATTGTTTCGCTAATACGCACTTCATTTTTAACATCAACAGTTGGTTTTTGGAAACCATGCTGCAGCGATGCTGGTGCTTTTAATTTAGACTTGTTACGGCCTCTTGACGCTGCAAATTTATCTTTTGCTGGCGCTTTTTTCTTTTTCTTAGCACGGCGAGTGCCTTGCTCATCACGAGCATCGGCAACATCTTCTGCTTCACGTGCATAAGTCGAAGTCGTAAGATGGTGATCCGCTGTTTCTTCGCGTTTCTTACGTTCTTCTTCTTCTTTCTTCCAGCGTGCTGAATTCTCTTCAGCTAGCTTTCTTGCCTCTTCTGCTTGACGTTTCGCTTCTTCTTCAGCTTTCTTCAATGCGGCCTCTTCTGCTTCTTTTTGCAGACGCTCAGCTTCTATGCGATCTTTCTCAGACTTAGCACTTTGCTCTGGGGTCATCTGCTTTTGTTTCGCTTTACGCTCTGCATCAGCTTTGCGTTTAGCTTCTTCTTTGGCTTTACGGTCAGCTTCTTCTTTCGCTTTACGTTCTGCCTCTTGTTTCGCTTTTAATTCTGCGGCTTCTTGTTCAGCTTTTTGTTGCTGTTCAAGACGGGCTTTTTCTTCAGCGGCTAAGCGTGCTTGCTCTTGTTCTTGTTCCATTGCGCTTTTCTTCACGTAGGTACGTGTTTTGCGAACTTCAACTTGAACATCTTTAGCTTTACCCGTAGAACCAGTCACACTTAATGTGCTTTTGCTCTTACGTTGTAAAGTCATACGCGCTGGGCCATCTGAACCTGTACCACCATGATGCTTGCTTAAATGATCAAGTAACGTTGCTTTTTCAGCTTCTGTTACGTTATCAGTTGCTTGCTTAGTGATACCTGCTTGTGAAAACTGCTGTAGCAATTTATCAACAGTTGTACCTATATCGCCGGCTAGTTTTTCAACATTTACTTCTGCCATAGTGTGTAATACCTCCGTTAATAAATTACTCGTCTGCAAACCAACAAATGTTTCGTGCAGCCATAATCAGTTCACCCGCTTTTTCAGATGAAAGTTCTGTGATATCAACTAATTCGTCAATACCTTGCTCTGCCAAGTCTTCAAGTGTAACAACACCTTTGCTTGCCATAACAAATGCTAAGTGACGCTCTAAGCCTTCAAGCGCAAGTAAGTCTTCAGCTGGCTCTGCGCCATCTAAGCTTTCTTCCGTTTTAAGTGCTTTAGTTGTCAATGCATCTTTTGCGCGTGAACGCAATAAATCTACAGTCTCTTCATCAAGACCATCAATTTCTAAAAATTCAGACGCAGGTACATACGCCACTTCTTCAAGTGTCGAGAAACCTTCGTTAATAAGTAATGATGCAAACTCATCATCTATATCTAAATTTTCAGTGAATAAGTTAAGTAACTTATCAGATTCAGCTTCATTTTTGGTACGCATGTCTTCAACAGTCATTACGTTTAGTTCCCAGCCAGTTAATTGGCTTGCTAAACGAACATTCTGACCATTACGACCAATTGCTTGTGCTAGGTTATCGGCTTCTACAGCGATATCCATTGAGTGAGTGTCTTCATCCATTACGATTGAAGCAACTTCTGCTGGCGCCATTGCATTGATAACAAATTGTGCTGGGTTGTCATCGTAAAGTACGATATCAACACGTTCACCACCAAGCTCAGACGATACAGCTTGAACTCGTGCGCCACGCATACCAACACATGCACCAATTGGATCAATGCGTTTGTCGTTAGATTTAACAGCAATTTTAGCGCGTGAACCTGGATCACGTGCAGCTGCACGTAACTCAATCATCTCTTCGCCAATTTCTGGCACCTCAATGCGGAATAATTCCATTAGCATTTCAGGTTTAGAGCGCGTTACAAATAATTGTGCACCGCGTGCTTCAGGTTTAACTTCATATAAAAGACCACGGATTCGATCACCCGGGCGGAAGTTTTCACGTGGCAACATGTCATCACGGTAAATTACCGCTTCTGCGTTGTTACCTAAATCAAGTACGATTGCATCGCGAGTTGCTTTTTTAACAACACCCGTTACCAGCTCGCCTTCTTGATCTTTGTATGCTTCAACAACTAAAGCGCGCTCAGCTTCACGTACTTTTTGTACGATAACTTGCTTAGCCATTTGTGTTGTAATACGGTCAAATTTGATTGAGTCAATTTGTTCTTCAACATAATCACCCATTTGCAAATCAGGTTCTTCAACCTGTGCTGCTTCTAGAGTGATTTCGCTGTATGGGTTCTCTAAAGAACCATCTTCTAATACAGCGGCAATTTGCCAGCGACGGAACGTATCGTAATCACCGGTTTTACGGTCAATTGCTACACGTACTTCAATTTCGCCATCGTGTTTTTTCTTTGTCGCTGTCGCTAGAGCGAACTCTAGAGCTTCAAAAATCTTTTCTTTTGGAACCGCTTTCTCATTGGAAACGGCTTCAGCAACCAATAATATCTCTTTTGCCATGGGTAATGCCTCGCTTGCCCTATTCCTTCGCACTCGAATTTAAAACTTCGCGATTAAATTCGCACGTTCGATGTTACTAAGCATGATCAGATGCTCTGCACCATCGCTAGATAGTGTGATCATATCGCTGCTAACTGCTACTAAGTCGCCTTTAAAATTACGACGACCATCCTGTGGAAGTTTAGTACGCACGCGTACTTCCTCTCCTTGCGCCTGCTCGTAGTGATCTTGTTTGAATAATAGACGATCAACACCAGGAGACGATACTTCCAAATCATATTCATTTGTAATTGGGTCTTCGACGTCTAAAATCGCACTAATTTGGCGACTGGCATCCGCACAGTTATCAACTGAGATCCCATCCTCATGAGCAATATATACTCTTAAGGTAGAATGGCGACCCGCTTGTACAAATTCAAGACCATGCAACTCAAAGCCTAACATTTCTACCGCAGGCGTTAACATGGTTACTAAATCTTGTTCAAGTTTTGTCACGAAAATCCTCCATACAAACAAAAAAAGGGCTTATAGCCCTAAAATACTGAGTTTAAATTTTAATTTGATAGCAATTGCCACAAATCGTAAGGTGCAGATACAACAACGCCCCGAACCAAGCGGGGCGTCACACCAATAAAGCATAAAACTGTGTGGCCGAGGGCCAAGCTTGGTTGCGAGTCAGTAAACTGACCTAATTAAACTACATAGTCTAAAACGCAAAACGCGCATTACTTAGAATGCGCGATATAAATTAGTAAGGTAATACCTACTAGTAGAATTGGTTGCGGGAGCCGGATTTGAACCGACGACCTTCGGGTTATGAGCCCGACGAGCTACCAGACTGCTCCATCCCGCGCCAATAGATATCAAACCTTAAATTTAATATCGCTGTTAGCTGTTATACAACACGCTAAACAATGGCCGCTATTATAAGGATGTACAGGATAATTAGCAACTATAATACGCAATTAGTTTATAAAATTTGCAATTCGTCAAGATGCTAATTTAATGTATATGTAAGTAACATAAGTAATCAGCCAACTTTATAAAATTCCCATACTTGAGTCATAGAATGTAGGAGCTTATTATTTCAGGATAAAAATCAGATAAACTGAAGTTTAATAACTCTTAAAATACGTTTTAAAGGCTCACTAATTACCAGAAAGTAAATAGATATAACAAAAAGCCATACTTTCACACTAAAAAAACGTGCAGAATTTGAACTGCCCGCTATAATCAACTTTATTCCTACTTGATAATAATAGTTATTACTCACTGCAACGAGATAAAAATGAATCAACAACAATCAGCATTATTAAATAACTTAACAATTATTAAGCCTAACTTTCATGCGTTTACGGCTAAGTTTCATAGTAAATTAGCCCAATCTAGTATTGAGATGAATTACCCGACGGCCTTACAGTTTAACGAAAAGAGCTTTACCCTCTTTTGCGTGTTAGAACGAATTGTTAAACATTTAGATAAACCAGCATCGGTAGCTCCTTTTTTAGCTCACCATTTAATGTATCTAAAAAAAAGCGGCGCTTCACACAGTGACATTGCCCTTTTATCTAACGCTTTTTACGAAACCCTTGAAGAGCACCTTGGTAAGCATTTTAATACTGAGAGTCAGCTCGCTTGGAAAAAAGCGCTTAGATACTTTGAAAGCTTTGCAAGCAATGTTCTTTTCAACGTTACCAATGTGGTTTCGTTACAACAAAGAATGCAGCAAAAGCAAAGTAATAAAATTTAGATATTCAATTGGGGGGGAGACTTAAGTTACTTAAACTCCCCTTAATTATGCTCATTTTAACACCATGGTCAAAAACGCCTCGATATGCGGTTAAACTTTTTTGCCCTATTGCTAACAGCACAATGTATTGCGTTATTTACCGCCTCTATTCGTTTTACTAATCTATTATTAAACTCAAGAAACAACTAATCCCCAGCATTAAAAACAGCAAACTATTGTCGTTATGCACTTAATTACTCCTATTTGCTTGTTGTAAAATATTAAAACGATCGTTTAATTAACTATGCCCGTATAAAAAAATTTGGCTTTACTATGACCCATCATAAAACACTTAGATTAATACTAGGCGATCAGCTAAACCCATCTCATTCATGGTATAAACAAAAAGACGACGACACGCTTTATCTCATAGCAGAATTAAAACAAGAAACCGACTACGTTAAGCATCACATTCAAAAACTGTGTGCTTTTTTTAATGCTATGGAAAACTTTGCAACTGCATTAAAAACGGCAGGTTTTAATGTTTTGCATTTGACACTTGACGATACCGCTGACGACAAAGACTTAATTGAATTACTCAAGCGAATTGCCGATAAATACCAATGCGAAACTATTGAATATCAATATCCTGATGAGTTTAGGCTTAAGTCTCAATTAGCTAAGTTTAAAAGTGATGGCTCATTTGATGTAATTGCCACAGATACTGAACATTTTTTATTACCGTTCACCGATATAAAAACACGCTTTACAAAAAACAAGCATGTGACAATGGAGCACTTCTATCGTGCTATGCGTAAGCAGTTTAATATATTAGTTGATGATACTAAGCCAACCGGTGGCAAATGGAATTTTGACAGTAATAATCGTAATAAATTTTCCAAAGCTGACTTAGCGTGTATACCAAAACCTAAGCTATTCAATAATAATGTCAAGAGCATCATTTCTCGCTTAAATAAGCACAAAATCGTTTACTTTGGCGAAATAGCCGATCAGAGACTAGAGTGGCCAACAACGCGTAAACAAGCTATTGAATCTCTAGAATACTTTTGCGAGCATTTACTTAGTTGCTTTGGTCACTTTCAAGATGCGATGACAGATCAAAGTAAAAATAATACCAGCTTGTACCATAGCCGATTATCGTTTGCCCTAAACGCAAAAATACTCCACCCGTTATATGTAATCAAACGTGTAATAAGAGAATACGAACAAAGACCAAGTGAAATATCCCTCTCGCAAGTAGAGGGCTTTACTAGGCAAATATTAGGTTGGAGAGAATATGTACGTGCCATTTATTGGATTAACATGCCCGACTACGCTGTTAAAAATCAATTACAAGCCAAAAACACACTACCATCTTATTTTTGGAACAGCTCAACAAAAATGAATTGCCTAAGCCACTCATTAAAACAAAGCCTTGAAACCGCTTATGCCCACCATATTCAACGCCTAATGGTTATTGGAAACTTTTGCATGCTTACAGGAATAAACCCTGATGACGTAGACAACTGGTACCTAGGTGTTTATATCGATGCCATAGAGTGGGTAGAGATGCCCAACACCCGAGGAATGAGCCAGTTTGCCGATGATGGAATAATTGCGACTAAACCTTATGCTGCAAGCGGTAACTACATTAATAAGATGAGCGATTACTGCAAAAGCTGTCAGTACGATGTTAAACAAAAAGTAGGTGATAAAGCTTGCCCGCTAAATAGCCTGTACTGGCATTTCATGAATAAACACAGAGACAGACTAGAAAAGAACCCACGTATTGGTATGGTATATAAAAACTGGGATAAACAAGAAAAAACACTCCAAGAACAAACGCTGCAACAAGCAACCTACTACCTTAATAATTTAGAAGCGCTGTAAACAAAAAAGCCGCCTCGAATGAGGCGGCTAAGTAATCAGGGAAATATGTACTTTAGAAGATTATTTACCTTCTATTAGATTGCTATTACCAATTTCAATTTTGCGTGGTTTTAGCGCTTCAGGGATTTCACGTTCTAAGTCAATACTTAGTAAGCCATTGGCTAAATCTGCGCCGAGTACTTTTACGTGATCCCCCAGCTGAAATTTACGCTCAAAGTTGCGCTCTGCAATACCTTGATGAATAAATTTACGCTCACTGGCTTGCTCTTTACCCGTTTTAATACCCGCAACAACTAGTGTGTTGTTTTCTGACTCTATGCTCAGCTCGCTTTCGCTAAAACCAGCAACTGCCATAGTAATTCGGTATTTGTCTTTATCGAGCG
>NZ_JADYXA010000029.1:0-47213 GCF_015864495.1 Pseudoalteromonas sp. SWYJZ98
TTTTTGCTTTCTGGGATTTAGTAAATAGCCAAGAGCCCAAACCGCACTCAGTAGTGAAACAAAACAGCTCGAAGGCGAGACCCATTGAAGGCCGCCCTGACACAAAGAGAGTGTAGCATTTGCTATGTGACTTTCTACCGCTGTGGGCACTACGACACCACCAGACCTCACATTGTAGAGAGCCCGACTAGAAATAGTCGGGCTTTTTTACGTCTGAAGAAAAGTGAAATGTGCGCAATTAACACACACTCATATCAACATCATCACGCAGGGCGGGCAAGCATAGCGACTCCCGACGTTAAAATCGCATCGGTAATAGCTATAATGTTCTTATTTCACGAGCTGGGTTACCCGCTACCACGGTATTAGCCATTACATTTTTAGTTACTACAGATCCTGCACCTACAATACTATTTTCACCAATACTCACACCCGCTAAAATAATAGCGCCTGCGCCAATCCATACGTTATTGCCTAACGCGATAGGGCCTGCAAAGTTTTCCTTATTAAGCCTTTCTGCTGGATTAGTAGCATGTGACACAGCTAAAAGCTGAACGTTCGGGCCTATTAAACAGTCATCACCAATGGTGATTGAGTGATTGGCTAATGGCGAGTCGAGAAGTGTGCAATTAATATTCATAAAAGTACGATCACCAATAACTATTTGATTGCCGTAATCGCAATGAAAACCTGATTCTATAATTACACCATCACCCGACTTTAAAAATAACTCTTTGATACGTTTTAAGTTGCCTTTACTTGGGCTCTTATTAAATAAACGGCAGGTTTCACCTGCTTGCTTTCGCTGTGCTAAGTATTCTTTACTGATACTGTTAAATGACTGCATTGTATTTATCTTTATCGCTTAATTAGTTATAGCTTACCGTACTTTTAGTTTTATTATTATTAGAATAAAACTGTGTTTTTTTTGCTCGTTCACTTGCCATTTAGGTTGTTTCGTTTAAAATCGCATAACTTTCGAAATGAAACTTAATTCACGAGCTTTATGACTAAACGAAACACACAGCAGCGTCGTCACAATATACTGGTTCAAGTTAATGAATTAGGTGAAGTAGCCGTTGAAAAGTTAGCACAGCAGTTTCAAACATCTGAAGTAACCATTCGAAAAGATTTAACCGCGCTTGAAAAAAGTGGCTTATTGCTGCGCCGTTACGGCGGTGCTATTGCTCTGCCTAAAGAAATTGTTAGCGATGAAATAGATTCAAAGCGCAAAGTCGCAATAGCAAAAGCTGCAGCAAAACTTATAAAAGATCATAACCGCATTATTATTGATAGCGGGCGTACCACAGCAGCTATGATCCCTGAGCTTGCTGATAAGCGTGGGCTAGTTGTTATGACCAACGCTATTAAAGTAGCGAGTCGTTTATTAGCACTCGAGAACGAGCCGACACTTTTAATGACCGGCGGAACGTGGGATCCACATTCTGAGTCATTTCAGGGGCAAGTTGCTGAAAATGTATTATGTTCTTACGACTTTGATCAGCTATTTATTGGCGCTGACGGCATAGATGTAAAGCGTGGTACTACTACCTTTAATGAGCTAGTTGGTTTGAGCCAAGTAATGGCAAAAGCCGCTCGTGAAGTAATTGTAATGGTTGAATCAGATAAGATTGGCCGAAAAATACCAAATTTAGAATTACCGTGGAAAATAGTAACCACATTAATAACCGACAATGGCTTAGCAGACGATAAACGCAAAGCAATTGAGGCGTGTGGTGTAAAACTAATTTGCGCAGAGATTATGGAATAGCTACTTAGTAGCAAGCATTTAAAATTAATGGAGACACTATGTGTGGAATAGTTGGGGCAGTTGCAGAACGTCCAGTAAACAAAATTTTAGTTGAAGGCCTTAAACGTCTTGAATACCGTGGTTATGATTCAGCAGGCGTAGCATTGCTTGATGGTAACACACTTAATACTGTTAAAGCAGTAGGTAAAGTAGTAAACGTAGAAGCTGCACTTGAGAAAGCTGGCGTTAGCGGTCATACAGGTATTGCACACACACGCTGGGCAACACACGGTAGCGTTACTGAAGAAAACGCACACCCGCATGTATCAAACAACCAGTTAGCACTTGTGCATAACGGTATAATTGAAAACCACGCAAGCCTGCGCGCATCGCTTAAAGAAGATGGTTACGAGTTCCTATCTGAAACCGATACCGAAGTAATGGTGCACTTAATTCATAAGCTTCGTAAGCAGCACACTAGTTTACTTGCTGCAGTACAGGCAGCTGTTAAGCAATTTGAAGGCGCGTTTGGCACGGTTGTATTTGATAAAGACAACGACAACGAAATTATCGTAGCACGTTCAGGTAGCCCTCTTGTTATTGGTTTAGGCCTTGGCGAGAACTTTATTGCGTCTGATCAGTTAGCACTATTACCAGTTACTCGTAGCTTCATCTTTTTAGAAGAAGGCGACGTAGCCCGCATTACGCGTGACACTGTTGAAATCTTTGATGAAAATGGCGACGCTGTAGAGCGCGAAGTGATTGAATCAAATATCACACAAGATGCATCAGGTAAAGGTGACTATCGTCACTACATGCTAAAAGAAATCTACGAGCAACCGCTTGCACTACGTAATACTCTTGAAGGGCGTTTAAACGACGACCGTGTAGCAATTGATGCCTTTGGCGACAGCGCTCAGCAAATATTTAAAGACGTAAAACACGTACAAATTATTGCCTGTGGTACGTCATACCATTCAGGTATGGTTGCCCGTTACTGGCTTGAGCAATTTGCAGGCGTTAGCTGTAATGTAGAAATCGCCTCTGAGTTCCGTTACCGCCAGTCGTTTGTACACGAAAACAGCCTGCTTGTGACTATTTCACAATCGGGTGAAACAGCCGATACGCTAGCGGCATTACGCTTAGCTAAAGAGCAAGGTTACATGGCATCAATGACCATTTGTAACGTACCTGGCTCATCGCTTGTACGCGAATCAGACCTAGCGTTTATGACCAAAGCGGGCGCTGAAATTGGCGTAGCTTCTACTAAAGCGTTTACTACACAACTAGTTGGTTTGTTAATGCTTACTGCGTCTATAGCGCAAGAAAAGCAGCTTGATCAAAGTGCTATTGTAAATGCTATAAAAGTACTACCCGCTAAGCTTGAAGAAACATTACTACTCGCTGATGGCATTGCAGATCTTGCAGAAGAGTTTGCCGACAAGCACCATTCATTATTTTTAGGTCGTGGCTCGCAATACCCAATTGCAATGGAAGGTGCGCTTAAGCTTAAAGAGATTTCGTACATTCACGCAGAAGCCTACGCAGCGGGCGAGCTAAAACATGGCCCACTCGCACTTATTGATGCCGACATGCCAATTATTGTTGTAGCACCAAACAATGAGCTATTAGAAAAGCTTAAATCAAACGTAGAAGAAGTACGCGCACGTGGCGGTATTATTTACGTATTCGCAGATAAAGATTCACACTTTGAGTCAGACGACACAATGCGTGTTATCAACGTAAACCACACTGACGACATTATTGCGCCAATTGTTTACACACTGCCATTGCAGTTACTGTCGTACTACGTAGCGGTAATTAAAGGCACAGACGTTGACCAACCACGTAACTTAGCAAAATCGGTTACGGTTGAGTAAAATCAAAAGGTTGGTAATTACCGATTAAAGATTAAAAGGCGCTTAATGCGCCTTTTTCATTTGAGTGCAGCCCTAGCAAGGTCTACCCGAAGAGAAGTTTACATGTTACTGTTTACTTTAGTTTAATTAAGCAGTATGTCAGTGGGTATTTTAATGGATAAAAATGAAACTAAACATTTGCAAAGCTTTATGTCGAAGGCAAATCAGAATAATTTTTACTCAGATAAAATTGTAAGTAATGTTCTACTTTTTTCTAATATATGGACGACTTTAGTTGCTCCGATATTAATAGGAATAGGGATTTCGTATATATATGGGTTATCTACTAATGACTCAATATCTTGGTCGATATGGCTGCTAATAATTATATTTGCACTAATTCACTTGTCTGTTTCTTATTTAGTTCATCAAAATAATAGTAAATTTACACTGTATTCTGAAGCTATATCTCTTAAAACTGAATACGATAAAAATATGAAGGAAGTTAGGGATGAATTGGCAAAGTATAAAAAAGCGTATCGAGAGCTTTCTGACCTCTTTAGTAATCAGCGAACTACATTATATATTTTAGCCCATGTAGTTGATAACGCGATAGGAAATATAAATCGGTTAGAGGCTGAACAATGTACCCTTAGTATTGAAGAGTATGACTTGCTGGTAAATAAGGATCTCGGTTCAATGATCCGTCCATTTATTCTCGAAAGAGAGGCATTATTCGGTTACACCTCACCTAGCTTATATAATGTTGCATTATATTCATACGATGAGAAGAGTGACAACCTGAATGTTCTTATTAGGGATTGTGACAATCGATTGCGGAGAAGAAATCGATCATGGAAGCCTGGCCACGGACATGTTGGGTTAGCGTTCTTGCATAAACAGATAAAAATATGTCCAGATATTATATTAAGCAATGAGTTAGCTAAAGATGCAGGTATATTGGGTGATAACACTAGATATCGCAGTTTTATTTCTATACCAATCCTTAGATGTAATGATGATGGTGATGTTAATAATGGCGAACAACCTTTTGGTGTATTAGTATTAACAAGTGCAATTGCTGAACAGTTTAATGAAAATCGAGACTTACAATTTTTAAGTACTGTCGCAAAGGTCTTTGCTATATACTTGGCTGCGGCAGAAGCTTACCAAGCACATAATAAAGGTAATTCAAATTCGTCGGGAGACTCAGATGAAAAAAGAAAATGATAGTGGATCAAGAGATTTCGTCGCAGATGTAGCTATTAAATCTATAAGTGCATCTACTGGCTATAAACTAGTGAAGGCCGTTTCAGCTGAAGCATATAATCCTAAAGTAATTGATGATTGGTACAAAGAGCAGAGAAAAGCATCTCTGGATTATGCGAAAAATTTAGTTTTGGGTTAATCTTTAGCAAGATTTGCTAGGATCTATGTACATCAAGAGTATCTTTAACTCTATTATCCTTTTTATGCTCTGTGTAAGATAGATACGAACAGAGGGAGTAAAAGCTACTCTATAAGTAAGTCTTTTTGTGCTCAAGTTACTAGCCACAACCTGGTATTGATATATAAATCACTAATCCCTACTTAATAAGTGCTAAATACGCTAAAATTACAGGCTACTTTTTTAGCAATGAGCCCGTAATATTCATGACCTCAGCAACAAGCCCTAGCACCTTTAACGATCTTGGCCTTATACCAGAGCTACAAGCTCGTTTAACCGATTTGGAATACAGCCAACCTACGCCAATTCAAGCTAAGGCGATTCCAAGTGTACTGGCTGGTAGCGATTTAATTGCGGGGGCAAATACTGGCTCAGGTAAAACAGCAACCTTTGCTTTGCCTATGCTACAAACGCTATTTTTAGCGCAAGGTGCTAATAAAGCGCCGAGCAAAGGTAACTTTGTAACAGGGCTTATTTTGGTACCTACACGCGAGCTGGCAACGCAGGTGGCTGATAGTGTTAAATCGTATTCTGCTAATTTTAATGGCGCAATTAAAACGGTGGCGGTATTTGGTGGTGTGTCGGTTAATACACAAATGCAGGCACTGCGTGGTGGCGCCGATATTATTGTTGCAACGCCTGGGCGTTTGCTCGATTTAATCTCAAGTAACGCGATTAAGCTCGATAATGTAACTACACTTGTGCTTGATGAAGCCGACCGCATGCTAAGCCTTGGCTTTACCGAAGAGCTGGCTGATCTTTTAGCGTTAATGCCTGCTAAAAAACAAACCATGTTGTTTTCAGCAACTTTCCCTGAGCAAGTTAAGCTATTAACGCAAGAGCTTTTAAACGACCCAGTTGAAATACAAGTACAAAATAAAGATGAAAGCACACTTGTTCAACGCGTGTTTACGGTAAATAAAGGCGAAAAAACCACGGTTTTAGCACATTTAATTAAAACGCATAAATGGCGCCAAGTGCTGATTTTTGTGAACGCTAAAAAAGACTGTGAGCACTTGGCTAGTAAACTTGAAAAGCGCGGTGTTAATGCACAAGTTTTCCATGGTGATAAAGGCCAAAGTGAGCGTACTCGTGTAATAGAAAAATTTAAAGCCGGCGAAATAGAGGTGCTAATTGCAACTGATATTGCTGCGCGTGGTTTGGATATTGAAAAGCTACCAGTGGTAATAAACTTTAACCTACCACGCAGCCCTTCTGATTATATGCACCGTATTGGTCGAAGCGGCCGTGCTGGTGAAGTAGGCTTAGCACTTTCATTGGTTGATTATGAAGATTTTCATCACTTTAAAATAATCGAGAAGAAAAACAAACTACGTCTTGAACGTGAGGAAATAGCTGGCTTTGCCGTTAACCAAGCTAATCTTGATGCTGCCGAGGCGCTTAAAAATGAAAAGCCGATGGCAAAGCCAGAAGGCTCTGGTAAGAAAAAGAAAAAAAATAAAGCCGATGATATAGATGATGTATGGAGTGGCTGGCGCCGTAAGTAACAATAGAGCTAAATAAATAGCTGTAAAAACCCGTAATTAGTAAACTTAATTACGGGTTTTTTGTTTTGTGGCTTTAACTTAAAGCGTTAGTTTTAATTTAATGGTCGTGACCTTCATCTTGCGCAATACCCAACCAAGTAATTGCACTAGGAGCAAAAGTAAGCTCTAGCTCACTTTCAATTTCTAGGTCTTCTAGGTGCACTTGCACTATGTGTTGAGTAATTGGGTCGGCAATATAAGCAAACTGACCACTTTGCGCCACTGTCATACTAAAGCTCATTCCTTCGGGCATTGTGGTTACGTCTGCTTGAGTAATATCAACTTGGCCTTCAAGCTCCCAATGCATTTCGCCATCATGGTCGTGTGCGCTAAATACATTTAAAAAGCCTAAGCTGTCTAATATTAAAAAGTGCTCGCCACTGGCTGAAAAAGAATAAGATACAGCACTTGCGCCATCAGCAAGTTGCCATTCTACTTCTTCCATTTCGGCATTTTCAGAATGAATACTCAGTAATACTGAGCCACTGCCATCATGCCCTGCGGCAATACCAAAAATTGTGTCGTTGTTTTTATGGCCGTACAAAGTACCAATGCGCTGATCGCCTACGGCATCTATATTTACAACTTTTTGAGCGCTGTATACATCATCTTGCTGATGGGCAATCAATACACCATCACCACAACCAAATACAACATAATCGTGATTTTGTGCTGCGCCGTGTAAATCGGGGCAGGTTATTTCTAACGTTTGCTCTAGTTCGTAATTACCATCGTGAAGATGATAAACACCCACTTGATCGGGAAGTACTTTGGCATTAGATGTATTACTTGCATCGTCGCGGCGAATGGTTGAGAGTAAATGCTCGCCGCGAGGCTCAGCTACTCCATGCATGTTAATGTCGCAGTTAATGCCCGTTAATGTAGTTGTTGTATTGGTAATATCGTTATCGGTTAGCACTTCTACTGAGGCAGGCGTACCGGTTTCTGCATCGCCATCGTAAAATATTGCTAATTGCCCGTCGTGAGTTATTAAGTGTGTAGGGCGACTACCACTTGTTAGTTCGTAGCTGCTAAACGCAGGGCCTTGCTCATAATCATGCAAGTGCTCTGCGTGATCTTCGCGCCACATACCGCCGTCTATAAACCCTAGGTAATCTTGAGTACGATTAGCAATAACAGCATAACGAAAGCCTGGTGATGCAGATAACGTGTTTGAGTCATTGTTTAGTGTAAATGTATCAAGTAATTCGTTGTTATCTAAATCAAAAAAGCTAGCTTCGTTACTGTCACCTGCCAGAACGGCAAGCCTGCCAAGTGAGTGTATGGTATAGCCGTCGTCATGGTCGTGATCATCATCATGATCGTGCTCGTCTTCTACAACAATAGGATCTTTTTCCACAATGTTGGTTTCTGCATCGCCACAGGCCGTAATAAATGTAGCGCTAATAGCGAGTGCAATAAGCTTTAATTGATATAGTTTTTTCATGTTTATTTCCTTTAATTATAATTTTTTAACGCTTAAAAATAACCGCGAATACCTAGCGCAAAACTACGTCCTGGACGTGGCGCTATATCCTTTACAAACGAACTGTGCACGCGAGCTTCTGTATCTGTTAAGTTAGTGCCTCGTAGGTACACAGACATATCTTGGTTTAACACTGAAAGGTCGTAAGAGATGCTCGCATCAACTAAGGTGTAACCGTCTGTGGCTGTTTCTTGTGGGGCTGTGCGGTCTTGCTCTTGATAACGAGTTACGTGAATATGCGCACTGAGTTTATCTGTTTGATAGCTTAGTTCGCTGCCAAAACGAAGCGGTGGTGTACGGGGTAAATCGCCGCCGTCTTTAAGGCGTGCACGAACGTAGTCAGAGAATACATCTAGCTTAAACTCGTTAGTTAGTTGCCACGCAATTTGCGCTTCAAAACCATGTAAAACTACATCATCTGTTTTAAATAAATAAACGGGTAGCTCTGATGAATGGTCGTGCTCGTCAACGCCTTCTTCTTCATCGCCATGGTCGTGTCCACTTTCGGCGAATAAACCGGTGTCTATTTGGTAATAATAGTTATCTACTTGGTTGTAAAAGGCATTTAAAATAAAGCCAACATCGCCTTGAGTTTTACGTAGGGTTAAATCGATATTATTGGCTGTTTCCAGGTCAATTGCTTGTTCAGATAAACCCAAATGGCCATCTTCATCTAAATCAAATAGTGCGCCTACTTCGTAAGTGCCAGTGCCAATATGCGGCCCAAACGATAACAACTCAGAGGCAGAAGGTGCACGTTCAGAGCGCGATACCGAAAGCCCTAAGTTATAGTTAGATGTAAAATTCCATACTACCCCTGCCGATAAACTGACTGGCGTAAATTCATGCTCTACATCAAATACGCGAGTGGTTTCTGCGCTTTCTTCGTGGTCATGATCATGCTCGTCGGCTTCTTCTGCTTCATCGTGTGCGTGAGCGTCAATATTTGGCAGTAATACGTCGCCTGCTTCAATTGTTACTCGCTCAATACGCGCACCTACCTGCACTAAAAAATCACCAAAGTGCCTTTCTTCCATTAACGCTACAGCAAAGCTTTCGGTCTCTGATGGAGGAGTAAAGGCCTCTTCACCTTGTGCTTCAACATCGCTTTGCTTGTAATGAAAGCTAATACCGCCATTCCATTCGTTAAATTGGTTATGCAGTAGGTCTATGCGTAATTCGTTGGTTTCGTTTTTAAAGGTAGTGCCAACAGCGCCGCTCTCAATTTCAGCGTGTTCGTAGTCGGTATGGCCAGCGCGGAGATTTATTTTGTTTAGCCATTTATTATCTAGGTTGTACTCACCTAATAATTGCACTTTAGTTTGTTCTAAATCAGCAAATACGCTTTCTTCTTCGTCGTTGTGTTCTTCCTCTTCTTCCTCGCCGTGCGTATGACCAGGAATACCGTATTGACGATTAAATTGCTCTACTGCTAAGCCAATAAAGCCGTTATCCATTAAATAGCTAGCGCCAACAGTAAAATCGTCAGACTCTTCATTACTGTTTTCAACTTTGTAATCGCTACTATGGCCTTCACCGTCGCTATGTATATCGGCAGCTACAGGTACCCCGTAGTCATCGGCCTCACGCCAAAATGCATCGGCGTAAAAAGCCACCGAGTCTGTGCCTGTGGTGGCATTAAACGAGGCCACTTTTTGGTTATCTACCGAGTTATGTTCTAGGTTCCATTCACCACGCGTGGTGCTGTCGGTGGGTACGCGGTTATCTACTACATTAACCACACCACCAATTGCGCCACTGCCATAAAACAGCGTTGCAGGGCCGCGTAATACTTCAATTTGTTGTGCGGTAGACGCCTCCGATGCAACAGAGTGATCGGGGCCAACGCGCGAAACATCACTTACATCAAGGCCATTTTGAGTAATAAGTACGCGAGGGCCGCTTAAACCACGAATAATAGGTGTGCTGGCTACTTTACCGTGAAAATTTGTATTAACGCCTGGGAGTTTTTCAAGGCTGTCGCCAAGGGTTGCAGCTTGTTGTCGTCTTAGTTGTTCGCCAGATAAAACACTAACAGGCGATGCAGATTCCATTGCCGACATATGAATAGGGGTCGCTTCAATATCAATAACTTCAATAGGCGAGCGCTTTAAATTAAAAGTAACCGATTGGTTTTCATCATTAGTTATTGTTATATCGCGATGAAGATGCGCATAACCAGGGGCTACAACGTGAAGCTCTTTTAAGCCATTTTTTAGCTCGGTTATAAAAAATTTACCGTTTTCATCGGTGGTTACTTTAAGGTCTGAGCCTTCAACTTCTACCGTTGCATTGCTAACTGCTTTACCTTTGTTGTTTAAAACAACGCCTTCTATTGTGGATGCAAGCACACTAGCCGGCAATAAAGCTGCGATGAGAACAGCTAATTGTGATTCACGTTTCATTTGACTACCTTGTTGGATGTTATATTATATCAATTATGCGAGTAATGTTATAGTATATCAACAGCAATTAACTGATGTTATTAAAATGTCTCCTTAAAAGTAACGTTTTTGAGTGGAGACACTGATTTAGTAGAGGAAATAATGAAGTCGAGTCAAAGTGTTATGGATCGTATGGCAATAGGGTTATCGGTAATGTGCACAGTGCATTGTTTTGCAACCCCGGTTATTTTAGCGTTATTACCAAGCTTTGCTGTAATGCAAATAGATAGTGAGCAATTTCATTTATGGATTCTTACGGCGGTAATGCCAACCAGTTTGTTGGCATTGAGTTTAGGCTGTAAAAAACATAAACTTATGCGTTATATGGCCTGCGGCGTTATAGGGCTAGCCTTTATGATATGCGCAGTATTATTAGGGCATGAAATAGCCGAAAAAGCGCTAACTTTAATAGGCTCGGCTTTTATTGCTGTGGCCCATTGGTTTAATTATCAGCAATGCCTTAAGCAAAATGACGAAAAATGCCCGTGTTCAGGTAGCAAATTGGATCAAATGGTTTAACGCTTAGTTGTTGCTGGTGGTATGGCTACGTCGGCTAAATTAATACTGATTTATTTTAAATACTAAGGCTTCTTTGTTTTAAAAGGCGACCTCTTTCATGCTGTAGTAACATGCTCAGTAATAGTAAATAAGGCCTCATAATATGAGGCCTTAAAATGTTACTAATTCACTTTAACTGTTTCGGAATTTATACTTTCATACTGATCAAGTGTTTTTATTTGATTCACACCCTTTAGCTGCATCATTAATTGCTTTACTAAAATCATGTAAATAAACATCATTGGTAGGCCTGCTACAACGCAGAGTGACTTAATAGTATCTATTCCACCACCGCATAAAAATACGCTAAAACTAATGAGAGCAATTGCACCAGCCCATAGAAGCTTAACTTTATGATCGGGGTCGCCATTTAGTTCTAGTTTATTAGTTGTCAACATAGCGGTGGCAACGCTTGCGCTTGACATAGTCGTTAGCATTAAAAAAAATTGAATAATCAAAAATAATACTAAGCCAATATTACCCGATGGTAGAGTTTGAATTAGTGAAACTACTGCAAACGTTAAACCGCCTTCGCTCATCCATTGTTGAACAGGTAAGCCACCAATTAATTGTGCCCATACTGCATAACCACCAAAGATTGATATAAAGAATGCACAGCCGAGTGAACCCATCGAAATAGTGTACAAAATAACTTCTTTAATAGTACGTCCACGCGAAATGCGGGTAATAAAAAGCCCCATCATAATTAAATAAGCGTAGTACCAAAACCAATAGTATTGAGTCCACGATTGCGAAAAACCACTTTTTTGAACTGGGTCGGTCCAAAGTGACATTCTAAAAAAGTTATCGAGCATGACACCTATTGAGTCGGTAAAGTTATTTAAAATAAACTGAGAGTCAGCCACAAGTAATACAAATAAGGCAAAGCATATTGCTGCTACAACCGTATAGTCGGACACTTTACTAATGCCTTTTTTAAAGCCAACAAGCATTACCGCAACAAGCATTAAAACAAATAATAAAATAATACTGCCTTGGAGTAATAAGCTGTTTTTAATTCCTAATAATGCAGAAACGCCAGTACTTAATAAAGATACAGTAAGTGCTAGCGAGCTTGCAAAAGCTGCGAGGGTGCCAAAAATTGCAAGTAAATCGATTGCTTTAGCAATAATAGGATTGCTGCCTACTACAGGTTCGCAAAGGGTAGAGAGCTTTAAAGTACGCTTTTTTTGTACGTAAAACGCGTACGCAAACGGGATTGCCGGAAAGCAGTAAATGGCCCAGCCAGTCACGCCCCAATGAAAAATAGAATAAGTAACAGACCAAGCTGCTGCTGCGTAGCTATTTGGTTCGGCAAAAAGTGGTGGCGATTGCAAATAATACATAGGCTCACCAATTCCCCAATATATAAGAGAAGCACCTACACCTGCGGTAAAAATCATACCGCCGTACGAAAAGTTAGAGTGCTCTTTTTTTTCTTCACCTAACCTAATAGATCCGTACTTTGAAAAAGCTAACCAAAATAAAAAACCAACTAAAGCCAAGCTCACAAGTTCTACTAACCAACCAAACCAGCCTGTTACAAAATGCATAGCGTTGCTTGCTAATAATTGTGACTGCTCTGGATATAAAGTTGAGATAACTAATAAGGTAATTACTAATGTAATTGCAGGAATAGCCAGCTCAAAGTTAAGGTTTTTCAATGGCGTTTCTCCATTGTACGAGTGCTTCGATATGGCTTGGATTAATTCCGCAGCAACCACCAATAATATTTGCGCCAAGGCTATGCCATTGTTTTGCAAACTCAAGATACTCGTTAGGAGATAAATCACGGTAGTCTTGCACTGCTTCATTTGCTTTGTGAGCACTTGAAATAGGAGTAAAGCTGTTAGCAAATGCGCCTAACGATACTTTTTTATTTTGCTTAATTAATACGTTGTTAGTATCACGCAGTGCTTGCTCAATAACTTCAGGGATAGAGCAATTAAAGAAAATACCTGCAATGTTTTGCTGCTCAAGTAGTGCGGTTATGGCATCGGTTACCAGCTCTCCTGAACGCAGCGTTGCCTGCTCAGTTACTTCATCACTTAGGGTAAATGCGTAATAACATGGCTTAGTTGAGCCTTTAAGTACGCTTGCCATTACTTGTGCTTCTTCAATACTCGATATTGTTTCGCCAAGCCAGAGGTCTACATGGAGATTTTGTGCATTGTATAAGGTATTTAAAATAGTAAAAGCACGTTTACTTTCAAATAAATCGGGGCGATATGAACCAAATGCAGGGGGTAATGACCCTGCAACTAATACACTTTGTTTAGCATTTTGAGCTACTTCTTTAGCAATAAGCGCCGCTTGCTCTGCGAGTAACGCGCCTTGGCTTTCGTAGCGTTCTTCACCTAAATGAAAGGGCACACAGGCATAACTGTTAACCGTAATTATTTCAGCGCCTGCATCTATAAAGCCTTGATGAGCTCGTGCTACAAAGTGTGGGGCTTCTATAAGTGCTTGTGCACTCCAAAGTGGCTGTGAGAACGGTGCGCCAATGCGCTTAAGTTCACGTCCCATGCCGCCATCTAAAATTGTTACCTTTTTCACTTATGGACTTCTATATGTCTAAATAATATGGCGCTATTCAAACATATTTTTTAAAAAATCATAATGAAACTTCATCAGGTTGGGCATGAAAAAAGCTCAACCTATTAAAAAGGCACAAAAAAAGCGACTACCCAATATGGTGTCGCTTTTTTAGTAAGTAGTATTAGCTTACTTATAAAAGGCTTCAACAGTGCCTTTTCTTGTAAGTAAAAGTGGTTGACCGCGACGATCAAGCCCTTTTGGAGATGCAAACTTTATCCAACCTTCGCTGATGCAGTACTCTTCAACATCAAAACGCTCTTTGCCGTTGAACGTGATACCAATATCGTGTTCAAAAACTTCTTCCACATGATGTGGGCTGCGTGGATTAATAGAAAGGCGATCTGGTAAAGCAGGTTTTGCGGTAGTGTCGTTCATGGTCATATTCTATATTGAATGAAGTATGCGCTATTGTAGGCAATACAAAGCTTTCGCTCAAGAGAGATAGTAGTAAATGTGTTTAAAAATGCACTAATTAATGAGTTGCGGATACAAATGAGATTGCGCTTGGAAAATATGTATAGAAGGGGATTTTGAAGATATTTGATTAAAAAATTATAAAGGTAAATATATTAATGGGTTATCTCTAACCCACTAAATTGTGTAGCAATTAGATGCTAACAATGTTCTCGGCTTGAGGGCCTTTTTGACCTTGTGTAACAGTAAACTGTACACGTTGGCCTTCAGCTAAAGTTTTGAAACCGTCGCCAGAGATTGCGCTAAAATGTGCAAAAACGTCTGCGCCAGATTCTTGCTCGATAAAACCAAAACCTTTTGCTTCGTTAAACCATTTTACTGAACCAGTAGTTGTATTAGACATAATATGTATCCTAAAAAAATTAATATAAGTGTGCCTGAAAAGAGGCGATTGAGCCGGAAAAAATAGTTAACTTGAGGATATCGCGTGGGATTATTACTAAAACAACTCGGTACTAACAAATAAAACAGAACTTCTTTCAAACTAGTATTCAAAATGGGNCTCGGTACTAACAAATAAAACAGAACTTCTTTCAAACTAGTATTCAAAATGGGCTATTGCTAACCCATTAAATTGAGTAGCAATTAGATGCTAACAATGTTCTCGGCTTGTGGGCCTTTTTGACCTTGTGTAACAGTAAACTGTACACGTTGGCCTTCAGCTAAAGTTTTAAAACCGTCGCCAGAGATTGCGCTAAAATGTGCAAAAACGTCTGCGCCAGATTCTTGCTCGATGAAACCAAAACCTTTTGCTTCGTTAAACCATTTTACTGAACCAGTAGTTGTATTAGACATAATATGTATCCTAAAAAATTAATATAAGTGTGCCTGAAAAGAGGCGATTGAGCCGGAAAAAAATAGTTAACTTGAGGATATCGCGTGGGATTATTACTAAAACAACGGGGTACTAACAAATAAAACAAAACTTCTTTCAAACTAGGCTATCGCTAACCCATTAAATTGTGTAGCAATTAGATGCTAACAATGTTCTCGGCTTGTGGGCCTTTTTGACCTTGAGTAACAGTAAACTGTACACGTTGGCCTTCAGCTAAAGTTTTAAAACCGTCGCCAGAGATTGCGCTAAAATGTGCAAAAACGTCTGCGCCAGATTCTTGCTCGATGAAACCAAAACCTTTTGCTTCGTTAAACCATGTTACTGAACCAGTAGTTGTATTAGACATAATATGTATCCTAAAAAATTAATATAAGTGTGCCTGAAAAGAGGCGATTGAGCCGGAAAAAATAGTTAACTTGAGGATATCGCGTGGGATTATTACTAAAACAACTCGGTACTAACAAATAAAACAGAACTTCTTTCAAACTAGTATTCAAAATGGGTTATTGCTAACCCATTTTAACGAAAGCAATTAGATGCTAACGATGTTTTCAGCTTGTGGACCTTTTTGACCTTGAGTAACAGTAAACTGTACACGTTGGCCTTCAGCTAGAGTTTTGAAACCGTCGCCAGAGATTGCGCTGAAATGTGCGAAAACATCAGGACCAGATTCTTGCTCGATGAAACCAAAACCTTTTGCTTCGTTGAAAAATTTAACTGTACCAGTTGTAGTTGTAGACATAATAGTATCCTAAGGATTAATAAAAGTGCGCCTTAAATTAGGCAATTTAACAGGAAGAAAACATACATTTAACTGAGGATAACGCGAAGGATTATTACTAAAACAACGTGGTACTTACAAATAAATAGGGTTTTCTGTCAACCCGATGCGAGGCAGGATAACAGTAAATTAAAGTATATACCAAGCCCTATTGTAAATTTATTTTAGAGTAAGTACTTTATTTGTTTGTTGTTTTTTTAACTAATTAGTTATGATTAAGATGATATTTTATACTTTTAAAATAAAGGTAAGCTTTGTTTAATCAATACGTTAAGCCTGTTTTTGTGCGTAGTTTTAAAGTAGGCAAAACACAGCTTTTAATTGGTTAAAACATGACCTAATTACCTACTAAATTTTTTTTAGATATACCCTAAATAATGTAATTCTTTAGCTCCAAATTACAAATCCAAGTATTAATAACGCAATCCAAAGTGTTTCAGCCACAATTAAAATAATGGGTTTCATACCTACTTCGGTTAGTTTTCCTAAATTAGTTTTCATACCGTTTGTACACAATATTATTACTCTAAGCTTAATAAATAGACCCTACTGGAAGGTAGGTACTTAATTATTTCAATAGGCATTTATCTCGAAGATGCGTTATGTAATAAGTGAATCATGCTGCGTTTACAGCAAAGCGGCTGATTAGTGGGTGGAAAGCCATCAAGGTAAGGCTTGCTATCTTTAAAAAATATTTAAAGGTTGTGCGCTAAGATTGCTAATTAGTAGTTTAAGTACGTTTAACTAGTCGAGCTCAATTTGGTAATGATAGTGATCGCTACGGCATTTACTTAGGCGGTATTCAATACGCTTACCTTCGATTGATTCGGTAATGCGCGATACTAACAGCAGTGGATCGCCTGCTTTTATAGCAAGCATTTTTGCATCATCTATTGTAGCAAGTACGGCTTTAATACTGTCTTGGGTTTTGTGTACCGTTTGGTTAAATTTACTCTGATAGTAATGATATAGAGTGTGCGGTATATCACTACTTTTATGTATATCAGGAAAGTAGCTTTGCGGTAGGTATATAGTTTCGCTCATGCAAAATTCGTTATCGAGAGTACGTCTGCGAACTAGCTTAGTAACCTTGTCTTTTTTATTTAGCTGCAAAGCCTTTATAGCTTCAGCAGGCGCTGCACAAAGCTCAACCGATAGCAGTTCTGCCTTTGGTGAGTTGTCACTTTTACCGTCGGCTTGTAAAGGAAAAAACCTGAATAAGGCATCTTGCGAGGTATGCTCAGATACAAATGTACCAACGCCTTGGCGACGAGTTACTATTTTATTGTCGGTTAATAAATTAAGCGCTTTACGAACAGTACCTTGGCTTACGTTAAATTCTTCAGCAAGGCGAAATTCGCTTGGTAAAGCCTCGCCGGGCAACCAATGCCGTTTAACAATGAGTTGTTTTATACTATCAGACACTTGTAAGTAGAGTGGTTGAAAATCCAAGCTTGGGCTACTTAATTTGTGATCAAACATAGAGTTACTCATTGTTATTTACCATTAAATTTAATCCACTTGTAGTTATATCATAGGTGAAGCCTTTTACGCATATTTGCGTTTCTTGATTAAACGTGAGCTACCGCAGTAATTTCTTATTGAGGCAAACTGCATATTATGTTTAAAAATCGTCCTCATTCATTTTAATCTCAGGTGGAGTAACCACATTACTTGAAGGATTGTTTGTTCACTGGGTTTGCCACTTGTTTTTCAGTGTTATAAATACAATTACTCGATTAAATTTACCCGTAGTACCGGTGATACCACTTACACTAAAGCTGAAGTTGACGAATTTAACTCTCCGGCAAAGGTAGTAGTGGTTTCATGTACAGGGGCTCTGGGTTAGATATAGCATTTTCGCCAGATTTTAAATAACTCCCTCAATAATTTCCCTTAAAAGCGCAACGTTTAACACGTTGCGCTTTTTTTGTGACTTATTTTTGTAATAGTTTAGTCATCTTACTTTCATCAAAATTACCTTTATCAGTCACATCTGTTTTCTATAGTGCAGCGGTTGATCTTTTTTGTGTTTACACATTTCAAAAAATAACCACTAAACAATGGGAATTACGGATGAAAATTAAAAAAGTCGCTGCGGCAATCGCGCTAACATTTGCGTTTAGCGCAGTTAGCCATGCTGATGTACTACCGCAAAGCCAAAAAGACAGCAGCTGGTATAGCGCTGCGCAAACTAAACTAACAACAAAAACAGCACAAGCGCAGGCTACACAAGCCACTAAAGCTAAAAATGTCATTTTATTTGTGGGCGATGGCATGGGTATTTCTACTCTTACCGCCGCGCGCATTTTGCAAGGGCAGCGTAATAACCAATCTGGCGAAGAAGGTTATTTAAGCTTTGAAGAGTTCCCATATTCTGCACAAGTTAAAACGTATAACGTAGATGCGCAAACTCCCGATTCAGCAGGCACGATGACGGCTATTATTTCGGGTGTGAAAACCGATGTGGGCGTTATTGGTGTAGATGAAGATATTGAACGCGGCGTGTGTTCAACAGTAGCTGGTAACGAGCTAATAACCGCAACTGAATTGGCTGAAATTAAAGGGCTATCTACCGGTATTATTTCTACAGCACGTATTACTCATGCTACCCCTGCTGCCACATATGCTAAATCGGCTGACCGTAACTGGGAAGACGTATCCGATATGCCAGAAGATGCAGTAACAGGTGGCTGTGAAGACATTGCATCGCAACTGGTTAACTTTGAAAAAAACCTAGAAGCACGATTTGTAGGGACCGACGTAGACGGTCTTGATTTTGTAATGGGTGGCGGTCGTCGTCACTTTTTACCAAAAGACGAAACAGCTAACTCAACAGATGCAGTAAGTGCTATAGAAGGCGACCGCACTGACGAGCGCAACTTAGTAACTGAGTGGCAAACACAATACCCAGATGCTACGTACGTAATGGATCAAACAGGCTTTGATGCAATAGCAGATGACGCCACTAAAGTATTTGGTTTATTTAACGAATCCCATATGCAATACGAAGCTGACCGCGCAAACGATGTAGCGGGCGAGCCTTCACTTACCGATATGACCACTAAAGCAATTGAAGTGCTTGGTAAAAACGATAATGGATTTTTCTTAACGGTTGAGTCGGGAAGAATTGACCACGCGCACCACGCGGGTAATGCATACAACGCGCTTAACGACACCATTGAGTTTGCTAAAGCCGTGCAAGCAGCGGTAGATAACACCAACCCAGAAGAAACCCTTATTTTAGTAACCGCCGATCACAGCCATGTATTTACTATTGCAGGCTACCCTAAGCGTGGTAATCCAATTTTAGGTCAAGTAGTTGCAGTAGGTGCAACTACTCCAAGCCTAGCCGCCGACGATATGCCGTACACCACAGTCGGTTACGCAAATGGCTTAGGTTTTAGAAATCTAGGCGACGAGACTGATGCTGAT
Organism: Pseudoalteromonas sp. SWYJZ98; assembly: GCF_015864495.1. Lineage (NCBI taxonomy): Bacteria > Pseudomonadati > Pseudomonadota > Gammaproteobacteria > Alteromonadales > Pseudoalteromonadaceae > Pseudoalteromonas > Pseudoalteromonas sp. SWYJZ98. The sequence goes on from NZ_JADYXA010000029.1 coordinate 19,215, forward strand.
GCAAGTTACACAAGTGCTGCTGTAGCAGGGCGTGTTGAGCTAAATGGGGTTGATACAACAACCCCAGGTTTTCACCAAGAAGCAACCGTACCAATGGGGTCAGAAACACACGCAGGTGAAGACATATCTTTGCATGCTAAAGGTCCTGGTGCTCAGCTAGCACAAGGCGTAATTGAACAAAACGTAGTGTTTCATCTAATTAATCAAGCTCTTGAACTAACTCAGCAATAATGGCGGCTAACATGAACAAATTAACGGTACTTTCTTTGGCAGTAATGGTCGCGCTAGCAGGTTGCTCGAGTGACGATAACAAAAATGAAAACAATATTATCGCAGTAGATAACGCTATTGCAGTGGGCTCTGAGCAGTGTATTAATGGCGGTGTAGAGACGCAAGTAGGCGCAGATACCAATAATAACGACGTGCTAGATAGCGACGAAGTTAACTCAACTAATTTAGTGTGTAATGCACCTGCAACGTCGTTAACTACCGAGCAGTTAGCCTCACTCACTAGTAATACTTGGTTTAGTGAAGCACAAACAAAATTAGGTGCTGCACAAACAGCCAGTAGCAACATTGTTACTGAATCAGGCAAAGCTAAAAACGTAATTTTATTTGTGGGCGATGGTATGGGTATTTCTACCATAACCGCAGCACGTATTTTAGCGGGTCAGTTAGAGGGCGAAATGGGTGAAGATCATCAGTTAAGCTTTGAAACTATGCCTTTTTCGGGCTTTGTAAAAACATACAACGTAGATGCGCAAACGCCAGATTCGGCAGGCACTATGACCGCAATGGCATCGGGCGTTAAAACCGATGCAGGCGTTATTGGTATTGATGAAGCGGTTGAACGTGGTAATTGTGCATCAGGCAAAGGGCACGAACTTGTTTCCTCGTTAGAGCTTGCTGAAATTGCAGGTAAAGCAACAGGGATTATTTCTACAGCGCGTATTACTCACGCAACACCAGCTGCAACGTATGCTAAATCGGCAGAGCGTAACTGGGAAGATATCTCCGATATGCCAGAAAGTGCTGCAACGTGTGAAGACATTGCATCGCAACTGGTTAACTTTGAAGCCAACTTAGAAGCACGCTTTAGTGGTGTTGATATAGACGGTATTGACGTAGTTATGGGCGGCGGTCGTCGTCACTTTTTACCAAAAGATGCCGCGTTTAATTCAGCCGATGCAGTAAGTGCTGTTGAAGGGGATCGAACAGATAACCGCGACTTAACCGCAGAGTGGAAAACGCAATATCCAAATGGCACTTACGTAATGGATCAAACCGGTTTTGATGCAATAAGTGACGACGCCACTAAAGTGTTTGGGTTATTTAACGAGTCCCACATGCAGTACGAAGCTGACCGCGCAAACGATGTAGCAGGCGAGCCTTCGCTTTCACAAATGACCGAAAAAGCAATAAATGTGCTTGATAACAACGAGCAAGGTTTTTTCTTAACGGTTGAGTCGGGTCGAATTGACCACGCGCATCATGCGGGTAACGCTTATAACGCGTTAAACGACACTATTGAGCTTGCTAAAGCCGTTAAAGTGGCGATGGAAAACACCAACCCAGAAGAAACATTAATAGTTGTAACTGCCGATCACAGCCATGTATTTACCATTGCCGGTTACCCTAAACGCGGCAACCCAATTTTAGGTAAAGTGGTTGCAGTAGGCGCTACTGAGCCAAGCTTAGCTGCCGACGATATGCCTTATACAACGGTTGGTTACACCAATGGTGGTGGCTTTAGAAACCTAGGTAGCGAGACCGATGCCGATGCAGGTTACGCCTTTGTACCTGTTACAGGGCGTGTTGATTTAACTGATGTTGATACAACAACACCTGGTTTTCATCAAGAAGCACTGGTACCAATGGGCTCAGAAACACATGCAGGTGAAGACGTAGGCGTTTATGCAATGGGACCAGGTGCACACTTAGTAACAGGCACAAACGAGCAAAGCTTTTTGTTCCATGTAATGGACTTTGCCGCTGACTTTGTAAAAACAGCAGACGAAAAACTAGCGCAATAAATACCGGCTAGTTATAAATTTAGTTAAATATATCTAAATAAAAAACCCCGCACACTTTGCGGGGTTTTTGTCATTAAACTGACATTTATAATCGTTATGTTATTGCCATAAACTTGAAATATAAATAAGAGATAGCTAAATGAAAAAAGCGTTATTAATAATTGCCACGCTTGTAAGTACAAGTAGCTTTGCCTCGCAATGTGATATTGATGCCAAGCATTTAAAAGCGGATTATAAAATTACCAACAGCCATAAAGCGCAGCAAAGTAGCGAGTCACTTACCCTTTGGCGAAACAACCAGCAAGTAGCGCATCAAAGTGAAGTAATAACCGAGCTTTGGCAGCACTTAGCCAATAATCAAATACGCCCAATACGTTACTTTAATGCCCAGCAACGCGGCATTGAATACCAACCATCTGAAGTACGCGGCGTACAAAATTGGAGTGCTAAAAGTCAGCTGGTGGATAACCACTTAATCGAAAAAATGACCTTATTAAGCACACAAGGCACAGGCTGCGGTGAAGTAAAAAACTATACACTGAGCGAAAATGGCAACGACTTTTACCTTGCCTTTATTACGCATTCAAAATTAGTTAAAACATTTAGCATTAGTAATAAAAAAAGCCAAACAACTACCTTGCTAAGCCTTAACAATGTAAGCACTGATGTGCCATTAATTACTGCTCAATTTGCACAGTGGGATCGCTTTCAAACCACCGATTACGCCGACATTGGCGATAACGAAGGCGACCCATTTTTAGCTAAAATGATAAACCTTGGTTTTATAGAGCACAGTGCAACTGGCTTTTATAACCAGCAGGGCGAGGCTATTCAAGGCGGGCACCATCACTAGATTTTAGCATTTTTAAATGTAGTAGCTCATAGCTGAAAGAATGAAAGGCTATGAGCTAAATGTAACACTGAAAGAGCTACCCTAAATTCCTGCCACAGATATAACCTAATCAAATACCTTTTTTCGTATTTTCAAAGTTAACATATCGACGGCGGTTCTTTTTTGATAAAACAGACGTTACTTAATATCGGTACGCGACCAAGATTTAAAGCCTCTTTGTAATAAAGCTAGAGTCTCATTCATTAATGATATTAGCTTGAGTTAATGGCTCTTTGCTTCTTTAAAAGGACGATATAATGGAAACTAATCCTATATAAAGAGGTTATTTAGTTATGGAAAAGTTGATTATGAAACTACTAAGCGTAGTGAGAGTTGAGAATGTTTCAACGGTTACTGTTTGTATTTGTCTTGTTTTATTAGTGTTTAAATTAGGGTGAAAAAATGGATATTGATGAGTTGACTGAATTAGTGAAAGGGAAAGTTTTTTTTGCAGGCGCTTATAAAAATACATCTTGAAGATGTAGTGGAAGTGAGAGAAATTTTAAAAGCTTCTTATAAACATAATGAGTTTCCATACTACGCAAAGCTTGAACATAGCTGGAATATGCTAGAGAAAACTCATTACATAATGTAATTGAGTGTGAACTAGTAGAAAGTAATCTATTAAACAGCTTTTTATACTTCATAGAATCTGGGTTTTATCCACCCCCCGAGTTATTAATTATTGTCGCAAGTTGTTTTCGAGCTCATATGATTAGCGGAGGGAAAACTAATTTATCTGAAGATTTCTTCGGGAAAAATAATCAGTTTGAGCATTGTATAAACGTGTCTAAGATTACTAAGTATATGGATTTTGAATTAAAATTGGTTACAGATAAGAAGGAATCATTGAAGGTTGTTGCGGAACAATACTTACTAGAATGCTCAGAAAAAAAATAATAACACATTCGGTGAAAATACTGATGTTGAAAGCTTCTTAAGAGGTTATCGTCGTTGGAAAAATGATCCAAAAAACAAAAATATTATTAAAAATTATTTAGGGATTGAATGTTCGTCGCAGTGCCAGCTACAGGCTTAATAGAGCGTTTAGCAATCATATCTCAAGTTTATGTGCTGCAAGCTATTGCCAACAGCACAAATATAAAAGCCTTAACACTACTCCAAATGAGAATCATCAGGCTTTTTGGGTCTATCAGCTAGCTCTGTTAAGCCGTCTTCGCAATCACCGCTGTCGCAGGTATTTAAATCGCTTTGTGCTTGTTTATCTTGTTGCAGAACTTGTTTTAAATCTTCCATGCGTTGGCGCACGGCTACGCCGTAGCTGGCGTCGTCGCCCCACAGCTCGGCAAGTTGCACAACCGCAGCGCGGTCGTGGTCTCTAAACAGCTTACCAGCACGCTCTGCATCTTGCTTAGTGTTACCTAGTAACTCGAGTGCTTCTACGGCAAGGTTAATAGCTGAGTCGACTGTTTCGCGGTTAAACGCATCTACTTTTAAATTAAGTAACTGATACGCATGGCGGCGGTCGATTGCGCGAGCAACAATTTTTAACTGCGGGTAGTTTTTATGCGCGAGCTTAATTATCTCGATAGTTTTATCGGGGTTATCAATTGCAATTACCAGCATTTGCGCGGTGTGCGCGCCTGCGGCTTCAAGGAGTTCTTGGCGTGCGGCATCGCCATAAAATACAGTATTGCCAAAACGGCGTAGTAATTCTATTTGGCTAGGGCTGTGATCAAGTACGGTAATTTCGTAGCCTTGCGCGTGCAGTAAACGCCCCATAATTTGGCCAAAACGTCCGTAGCCCGCAATAATTACGTGCTTAGCGGTGTTAATTTGCTCTGGCTTATCAAACTCAGGCGGAGCACTGCTGCTGCGTTTTTGTATTTGCTCATCAACCATAAGTAGTAACGGCGCTATTAGCATTGATACCGCTACAACTAAGGTAACAAGGCTGGTTTGCTCGGGCGTTAAAATACTTAAGGTGGTGGTTACGCTTAAAAGTACAAAGGCAAACTCACCCCCTTGGGCAAGCGCTAAGGCAAATAATAACTGCTGTTTACTGTTAATTTTACAGGTAACGGCAAGGGCAAATAAAATGCAGGCTTTAACTACAATAAGTAAAACCACTAAGCCAATAACAGTACTAAACTCGTTAAATAGCAGTTCAAAGTTAATTGATGCGCCAACAGTTATAAAAAACAGTCCTAAAAGTAAGCCTTTAAAGGGTTCTATATCGGCTTCTAATTCGTGTCTAAATTCACTCTCGGCAAGTACAACGCCTGCTAAAAAAGTTCCCAATGCAGGCGATAAACCAATACTTTGCATAACCAGTGCAATAGCGACCACTAAAAACAGTGCAAAAATAGTAAATATTTCACGCATGTGCGTTTGGGCAATGTATCTAAATAACGGCGCCGATACATATTTACCGCCGGCAATAATAGCGGCAATAACCGCAACCGATACACATACTTGTTGCCATACAGGCCAGCTTGCAATAATCGAATCGCTGATTTCTTTTGTGCTAGTTTGCGGGGCAAATGCGAGCAGTGGCAATAGGGCTAAAATAGGGATAATTGCGATGTCTTGAAACAGCAATACCGAAAAAGCGTTTTGTCCGGCTTCTTGCTTTAGCCAACCTTTTTCTTCAAGGCTTTGCAGTACAATAGCGGTAGAGGAGAGCGCGAGCATTAAACCAATGGCGAGTGCGGTTTGCCAATGCATGGCAAAAAACCAATAACAAAATGCAAATATAGCCGCTGCCGATAACACAACCTGTAAGCCGCCAAGCCCTAAAATAGAGTGGCGTAATGTCCATAAACGCGAAGGTTGTAGCTCAAGGCCCACTAAAAACAGCATCATTACTACGCCAAATTCAGCGAAGTGCATTACATCTGTTTGATCGCCCACAACACCCAGCGCATAAGGGCCAATGAGTATACCGGCAATTAAATAACCTAACACTGAGCCAAGTCCGACTCGTTTTGCAATAGGGACAGCTACAATGGCTGCTGCTAAGTAAATTAAAGCAATTTCTAACACGCGTTTATCCTAATAACATCAAGGCTTTTAGAATGGCTTAGCTGCTTATAAAATACAATGGATTATATGGCTCAAAGTTGCTTATTTACAGTAGCTATAACACTAATGGTTATAACTACTGGGCTAAAAATAGCACTTTATGTTGAAGGGCTTATTTGGGGGCTAAATATTACAAATACTTATAATTGCTGAGCTTGGTTGGCCTGAATCAGAATGGTAAATAGTAATGTTTGAGCTGATTGTATTTTCAACGTTTGTTTCAATTGCTGTTACTTCAAATTCGGCAGATGCAGGTAGGTCGATATCCAATTCGCTATCGAGGTAAGTACTTCCGCTTTTTTGCAAAGTAAGTGGTTTTGTTTGATCAAAGCTAAATTGAAAGCTATCTGACGCTAAAAGTGTATCTACCATGTTAAAGCGTAGGTTAACTGTGTCGGGGCCTGAAAACTCAGCACACACAAATACCGAAACCTCAACAGCTTGTAAAACGGGCATGCTATTTTGGCCTATATCCACAGTAAAGTTGCCTTGCGTAATAGCTACAGAGTTGTATTCCCCTGCTGCAATCCTTTGATCTGCTGTTGTTATCGTTATTTTTTCACCTTGCGCTAAATTAACCTCTTCATCAAAAAAGCCATTTGTATTGGTGCTGTACTGCTGTCCATTAATTGTTAGCTGTGCATTGCTTATAGCCGCTTTTTGCACATTAGTGAGTTGCCCTTTAATACGACCGGTAAGTTGTGCAGAGTTAGTTACTGTAATTGAAAATTGCACACTTTTTGAAAAGCCATCAGCATCAGTTGCTATAACGGTTAGCGTGTAACTACCTGTCATATCGGCGATAAATTCGGTAATACTTTGGTTTGCATTGCTTAAGCTGGTGCTCGAGCCTGATGGGGCTGATAGTGTCCAAGCGTAATCGAGAGTGGTTCCTTCTGGGTCGTAACTTTGGCTTACATCAAATTTAACTGCATTGCCCACTACATCGTAGCGTGATTGCTCCCCCGTGAAGCTAATTACTGGCAATGCGTTTTGTATTACATCAATTGTTAGGGTTTTTGTGTCAGAGAACTGCACGCCATCGTTAGTGCGTAACGAAATAACAACTTGCCCCTCTACTGATGCGCTAAACGTTGGTTTTGATATTGTATTACTGCTAAGCGTTGCTTGGCCTTGCGACGAAATGATTTCCCATTGGTAACTTAGTGGCTGGCCTTCTGGATCGTAACTAGTTGAGGCATCAAGTAAAACTTGTTCATCAACCGTTATAGAGGTTTCATAAGTTACCAAAGTAACAGGCTTTTTATTGCTACTGGCATGCAGTGCTGAGGTTGCTTGGTTTGAACTTAATTGCCCATCAGACACTGTAAGCCTTACAACGTAGTCGCCTTCTTTATCGGCAACAATAGAGGGCGTTGCTGATGTGTTGTTAGTTAGTTGTGATGTACTATTTAAAGGCTTGGCTTGTAACTGCCAGTTATAACTCAGCGTATCTCCGTCTGGGTCGCTACATTGTTGGCACTGCAAAGTGGTTGATTCGTTTAACGTAATATCACGTTCGGATTCAAGTGTTGCAACTGGGGCTTTATTACTTGTGGTAACAGTTAAAATAACTGATGCGGTATCACTTTCGCTTTGTTGATCGGTAACAGTGAGTGAAAGCGAGTAATCTCCAGCTGTTGACGCTGAAAATCCAGCGGTATGATTTTGCATGTTTGAAAGAGCCGGCGTGCTGCCCTGGGGTTTTGATGTAATTGCCCACGCATAACTAAGCGTATCGTTTTTATCGGGATCAGTGCTTTGGTTACCATAAAGTGTAACAACTTCATTTGGGGCAATTGTTTTATTTTCTACGTTAATAACCGCTTGTGGTGATGAGTTAGAATTAAGCGATTCACTTTTTATGAGTACGACAGTGCTTGCTGTATCACCTTGTGAATTAGTAACGGTAAGCTCAACTTTAAACTCGCCTATTTCGTCTGCAACAAACTGGCTTTTTACTTGAGTCGCATTTTCAAGCGTTGCATTACTTGCTACGGGCTTGGTAATAAATTGCCATTTGTATTGATTAATGGCGCCGCTGGTTGTGCTACTTTGCGCGCCATTTAAAAGCACAACATCACCTTGTTTAACGGTTTGTGTGCTACCTGCGTTAGCAATTAGTTGGGTATTTGCAGTAACGGTGAATTGTTTTTGTGCAGGTGTGCTTGAAAGCTTGCCGTCATTCACGGTTAATACTAATTGGTACTCTTGTGCTTCAGATACTGAAAACTCAACGGTACTTTCATTATTAACCGTAATCGGTATTTCTACTTGCGCATTTTTGCTGGTTAATTGCCATTGATAGGTGAGTGCATCGCCATCGGGGTCACTACTTTGTGCTGCGCTAAAAACGAGGGTGGTATTTACTTTAAACCCCGATTGCTCGGTGGTAATAACCGCAATAGGCTTTGTGTTAGTGCTGAGCGGTTTAGTTACTGTTTTGGAGTCTGAACCTCCAGAGCCACAAGCTACGAGGGTGAATAAAGCAGTAATTAAAATTAATAACTTCCATTTCATAATATTAATATGTACCTAAATTAGCTATAAAGCAAAAAAAATAAATCAAATAAGTAAACTTTCATTATTTTAGGAAAGAGTTAACGCGAAACAGTGTTGCTTTTAAATAACTTATACTTTGAGGGGAGTGCTTTATGCCCAGATTGAGAGGGCATAAAGTATATAAAATGGTAGTTAAATAACCTGAACTCTGGATAATAAATCTATCTCGAGCAGCTATTTTCAGCGCTAACTGCGTTGAATTTACTTGCAATAGGCCAGCTATTGACGCGTAAATTCGCCTTGTTTTCACTGAAAACCTCTGGCTAGAGAAAATAAATTTAAATATCATGATGATTCAATATGGTAGTACATCTCTTAACCAGAGTTCAGGTTAAATAAAGTTAGTCAGCTACTTTTACTGAACCGCTAATATTATCGATACTTACATCGCCCGAGCCCGACTCAGTAATAGTCAGGCCCTTTGCATGATTAACGCGAATATCACCCGAACCGTCTTCAATTGTTACGCTTGAACCAATATGCTCAATAAGCAGGTCGCCAGAGTTATCATCAACATTAACTGCACCGCTAATATGGCTTATTACTATATCACCCGATCCATCTTCAACGTTTAGCGAACCGGTTATGTTGCTCACGTGCATTTCGCCAGAACCATCGTCAATAGTTGCATTGCCACTTACGTTGTTTATATGAATACTGCCAGAGCCGTCGGTTAATTCTAAATTATCTGCGATGTTTTCAAAGTTTACTTCACCTGAGCCATCGTCAACAGTTAGGTTTTTAGCACCGCTTATAGTTAAATTTCCTGAGCCGTCTTTTACATCAATATTGCTTTGCATAGCATTTATTAAAATGTCGCCAGAGCCATCATCAATATCTAAATTTAGATTACTTGGCACAGTAACCACTAAATTAATACTTGGAGATTGGCCACTGTAAAAGCTAATACCATTACGACTTTTATTTTGGGCAACAAGCTTTGCCTGTTTACCGTCTTGCTCTAGCGTTAGTTCGTATTCGTCTTCAATGTCGGCTGTGTAAATAGTGGCATCAACACTGATGCTGGTGGCCGTTTTTGAGCCTTTTATTTCAAGGCTACCTGCACCGCTTAATACATTTAAATACTCAAGATTATTGCTTGGCAGTGGTAGCTGTTGAGTTTGCTTTACTGAGGCAACGCTTGGCGATATGTGAAATACACAGCCACTTAATAATAAAATGCCGCCAACAAGTGAAAGTGGTTTTGTAATGCTTAATTGTGTTGATGAGCTCATGTTTAGTCCTTTGGTATTTATTGTTTGTATTTATATAAACAATATAGAGCAAAAATGAGGCCGAAATGTAAGCTATTGTTTTATATAGGGTGGTTGTTTTTTATGAAAGTTGAAATACTAATAAGTGGTTAAAATAACTAATTATTAATATAAAAGGATGCGCGATGCATCCTTTTATAATTGCTCAGCTTTTATTAGGGAACTAATTAAAAGCTGTAAGTAATATTACCGTATAAAAAGCGTCCGTCTAATCCGTAAGGTGCATACGGGGTGTACGGGAATATTTGGCCAAAGTCAGAGTAACCAATGTTATCCACAGTTGCTTGTGGGTATTGATCGAATAAGTTGTTTGCACCAACGGCAAATTTCCAATATTCGTCTGGACGGTATGCCACTTCTAGGTCGGTGATCCACTTAGGGTCTAGGTATTCATCGCGATCAGCTGTGGTTGATATATCAGCGACTTCACCATAACGTGTGGCACGAAGCGTTGTTTGCCATTCGTTAAAGTTCCACACTGCTGATAGATTCCATTTGCTATCTGGCGTGCCTTCTTCAAAGCGACCTACTTCACGACGTGCAAACACTACGTAGTCGTCACCTAGTGAGTTAAGTTCGCTTGGGTTGTCGTTTACGTGTGTTACTTCGGTGTCGTTAAAGTTAGCGGCTACGTTTAGGCGTAAGTCACCTAAATCGCTTAAATCTAAGTTGTAAGTAGCAACAATATCAACACCTTGAGTACGTGAGTCGATTGCGTTAGTAAAGTAACGTACGCTTTCTGTATTTAACTCACCAGCATTTTGCAGTATTTCTACTACGGCATCGCCTTCTAGGTTTTCAGACAAAACAATACGGTCATCAATATCAATGCGGTAGGCATCTACTGTTAGGCTAAAGCTGCCTTGCGTGTACATAAAGCCCGCTGTTACGTTTACAGATTCTTCTGCGTCAAGCGGCTGCGCACCAAGTGCTTGCGCTGCGGCTGAATCGGTTGGGAATAAACCAACTTCAAATGGTTGGTTGTTCTCAAGTACAGTAGAGATTTGGCGGTACGAGCTTTGCGCTAAAGATGGCGCACGGAAACCTGTGCTAATTGCACCGCGCAGTGATAGGTTTTCAGTAATGCTGTAACGCGAAGCAAGCTTAGAAGTAAATGTGTCACCAAAGTCGCTGTAATCTTCATAACGACCCGCTAAAACTACGTTCCATTTTTCTGTTAAGTAGGTATCAAACTCAACAAATAAAGCGATGTTATGACGGCTTTCGTCAGTCGCACTTTCTGGTCCAAAACCAGCAAGTACTTGCGCGCCACCGGCTGCAATTGGGTTGCCGTCGCTGTCAAGTGCGGTGATGTAAGACGCTTCTTCGCCTTCTTCAATTTTGTAGCTTTCGTGGCGGTATTCAGTACCTACGGTAAAAAATACGTCATCTGGTAAACCAAAATCTAGAACTGTATTTGCCGTAGCGTTAACTAAAAACTGATCGTAAACCAGTGCGCCGTTGTCAAATTCGGTTGGGCTGTCGGCACCTAGCGATGTATTAATGCTATTTACAACGCCAAAGCCAAAGTCGTTACGGCCGTAGTTGGTACTTACATCCCAAGTCCACTCGCCTGTTTCGCCTTTTAAACCTAGTGCAAATGAGTAATCTTGTACATCGGTTTCAATTTGCGGCAAAAAGCCGTCTGGGTATACTTCTAACACGTTGCGGTCGTCTTTTGCACGGCGGTAAAAACCACCTGAATTACCTTCGCGTTTTGAGTAACTACCAAACGAGTATAGGTTTAAGCCATTATCTAAATCGTAACCCATGTTGTAAAACAAAGCGTAGTCTTCAAGGTCGGCTTTACCAAAGCGGTGGTTGTAACGGTCGATAGTAAACTCGCGTGGGTCTAAGCTGCCGTCATCAAGTTTGGCGTATTGTGGGCGCGGGTCAAAGCCAGAGCGTTGAGTTGAGTCGTTATCGCGGTACTCAATAGATACGTTTACAAAGCCGTTATCAGATAACGCAAAACCAGAGTTTGCACTAACAGTGCGTGTTGCGCCGTCGTTTACTTCTCTATCGCCGCCGGTATTAAATGCAAGGTTACCGTTTGCATCTGCGTAGGTGCTTTCTAGCTGAGATACGCCAGCCATTTGTGTATCGTATTTACCGTACGTTACGCTTACGCTACCGCCTTCTGAGGCATCTTTAAGTACAATGTTAATTACGCCTGCAATGGCGTCTGAGCCGTACTGCGCTGCAGCACCGTCACGCAGTACTTCAACACGTTTAATAGCTGAAGTTGGAATCATGTTTAAATCAACAGCAGTAGAGCCACGGCCAACAACACCCGCTAAGTTTAATAACGCGCCTGCATGGCGGCGTTTGCCATTAATTAGCACTAGGGTGTGATCGGGTGCTAAACCACGTAAAACAGCTGGTTTTGCATGGTCAGTACCATCACCCATAGTGGCACTTGGGTAGTTAAAGCTAGGTACTTGGTTTGCTAGTATTTGGCTTATTTCTAGCTGACCCGTACTTTGCATATCACCGCTGGTAATAATATCTACAGGTACGGTACTTTCGGCAATACTACGTAAACTTCTACGTGTACCAGTAACCGAAATGACTTCAATACTTTCTTGAGCTTGTGTGTCTTGCTCAGCAGCAAACGCTGGTGAATAAGACGCGCTAAGCGCAGAGGTAACGGCCAGACTAAGTGCTACTTTTTTGGCTGATAATTGCTTTAACATGATGTTGATTCCCTTGAGGGCTGCTGACTATTGATTTTTAGAAGGAGCGCATCATATAGAAGCGGCTACCCTAGTGCAAAGATAAAAACTATCTAAGATATTCTAAGTTGTTAACACATAAGGTCAGTGTTTACGAACGATAGAGACGTTTGGATCGTTTCAGTTGCAATCTTGTGTCGAATGGTTGCGAATTCAAGGGGAGCGTGGATAAAAGTTATTAAAAAAGTAAAAAGGCCAAGCAAGTGCTCAGCCTTTATAAGGTGCTAACCTACGTGAATAAAATTATTCAGGGGCAACTTCAAGCGTTGTAAATAATGCATAACGTCCTGCATCTACGCCTTCTTCATTTACGGTAACCTTGTTAGAGGTTTCGATTAGGTATAGGCCTGGCTCTTTCCACGTAATTGTAAACATACCGTCTTTATCGGTCGTTACTTTTACTTCGCCACGCTCGTTACGGTAACGAGTGTCACCTTTTAAAATACTTACTTCAATGCCTTCACCAGCAGATTTACCATCTTGTAGTAACTGAAAACGTGCTTGTTCACCTACAAATAAATCGTTTGGATGCGTTGGACCGCTAAGCTCTAAGCCTAAACCTAGCTGTGCAGGTTTTGAGGTGCCATTTCGGCTTACAAATGTATCTACTGTTGAAACAACCTTCGTTGTCGTTACATCTTTTGCATTGCTAGGTAACTCGGCTTCTGTTTTTTTACCAAATACGCGCTTGCGCTTACCTTCTTCGTTTTTATAGAAGGTCATGTACATTGGCTTTTGGGTCATTGCAATGTGGTAAGTGCCTTGCTCTGTTAAGCTTACCGCAGCTGAGCTTTTACGCTTTAAGTAATAAGCACGAATGGTGTCGCTTACTGGCTCACCATTAGGCGCAAGTGCCATTAATAATGTGTCGTCGTACTCGGCGCCTTTTTCTTTAGGCTTAAAGGCTTTGTCTGGTGCAAACATTTCGTTAGAGATACTAGCGTCAATCATTACGTAATGCGCTTTATCGCCTGATAAAGATGTATGCGAAGGTAGTAACCAACGTCCGTGTGCACTTGCTGAAGTTGACACTAAAGCAGATAAGCTCAATGCGCCGATTAATGCCGTTTTTAATAAATTAATTTTCATTGTATTTCCTTAAATTCAAATGATTAAGTAGCAGCTACTTAGTGCTTACAGTGACGAAGCTTTTAGAAAACTCGTTTTTACCATCAATTGTTAGTTTGCCTGATTTAGTTAAATCGAGCTCAACGCGGGTGTAGTCTCTGCCGCCTTCTTCGCGTACAACTTCAATATTTAGTAAGTATTTACCTGGTTTTACTGGGTTACCGTCTAAATCATTACCTTGCCAATTTATGGTGTAAGTACCTGCGCGCTTGGTTGCGCCGCTAATGCCGTCAAAGTTGGCATCGCTTTTACCAGCTTTACGCCACCATTGGCGTAAGTCTTTAAACCATTCTGCTTTTTGCACCCAAAGTGCAAGCGTTGTAACGTGTTTGCGTTCTGGTGTTTCAAGCCAAACTGCAACGTATGGGCGGTGATACGGTTGTACTTCTAAGTCAGGAAGCGTTAATTCAACTTCTAGCTGTGGTGTTTTTGCATGCGCCGTTGTTTGAAAAAACGCAGCTACGAGCAGTAATGCGGCGCTTATAAATAATTTAAATTTAACCATTAAGACACTCCTTTTATTTGTGGAACCCAACATAAATAAATAACCAGTGGAGTTGCCACTCCTAGTACGGTTATCCATATTCCTGCTAAGCGTTTTTTTCTATTTTGAAACAAAATAATCATGCCGGTGATGGCAAATAAAATCATTAGTATGGCAGATATATCAATTACCCAACTCCATACTTCACCGCTGTGGCGGCCTTTATGTAAGTCGCCAATAAGGCTTAAAAAACCACCTGTTTGGTAATCAAGATTTAGCTCGCCAGTTGTAAAATCAAGCTCTGCGTAGGCAAACCCAGCAGGCAGTGGGTAGTCGAGCATGACAAGCGCGTCTTCTTTTTCCCACTCAATGCTTTTTACTTTTGTAAGTGCATATTGCTCGGCTAGGTAAGCTTCTATTTCAGGGTAAAGCGTTGGCAGCGTATTTAGCTGCTCATTCGCTTTGGTAACTAGCTCTGCTGGAATTACCGCCGTTACTTGGCCATTATTTTTATCGTTTTTAAGCCAATCAATATGGTTGAGCACAATGCCGCTAACGCAAAATAAAATAAGCAAAAAAAACAAAGCTGTAGAAATATAAATATGTAGAGCACGGCTTGTGCTATACAAAGCCCGCTTGTTAATAAACGACATAAAAACAGTAAATAAATTAAATTTACAACATGATAATGATTTGCATTAGCTATTACAAATTTACTTACTTATCTTTACATAAAAACTTTAAAACAAAGGCGGTAAGCAGGTAAAAAATGAATATTTAATGCTTAGGAGGGCTGGAAGGTCTTAAAATAAGGTAAATCATTACCAATACTTCTATTACTGCAACGAGATAAATAACCCAAATAGGGGCGGCTGAATACAGTAAAAATGTAAATCCAATTAACATGCCAATGGCGGCGTAGCATTTGGCTTTTACAGGCACTACTTTATGGGCTTGCCATTGCTGCAAAGTTACACCGTAACGAGGGTGGTTTAACAGCCATTGTTCAAGCGCGGGTGATGAGCGAGTAAAGCAGGTGAGCGCTAAAATAAAAAATATAGTGGTAGGCATGACCGGCAGCACAATGCCAATAATGCCCAAGGCTACAAGTATTAAGCCAAGTGCTTTAAACCATAAGTTTTTATAACAAATAAACACTGCTTTTATATTCACTTAGGCTCTTTTTAGTAATGGCTGATACTTTGGATTGTAGGCCAAATAGTTATAAAATCGAAGTGTAAAAACATAAAAAAGGGCAAACTAAGTTTGCCCTTTTAAATTTATAAAATAGGTTTTACTTATCTAGAAGTAGTAACCTACGTTGATGTTAAAGCGACGCTCTGTATCGCCATCACCAATAATTGTTCCGCCAATAAATGGCTGGTTACGTGCTTGAATAAAGTCAAAGTACGTAAATAACGGGCCTGCTGATACGCTCATACCTGTTACGTTCATCCATGTATCTGCACTGTCGTCAGATTTGTCGTAAATGATGCCGTAATCGTTGTAAAACTGTACGCCTGTTATAGGGCCTAAATCAACCGATAGATCGTAAGCTACGTTAAAGTTAGTCATGGTAGCTTCGCTTGATACGGTGTCGTAGTAGTCAAACGCACCTACAACAAAGCGGTTGCTGTTGTCGTCTAGATCGTAGTCGTACTCACCGTGCTGAAATTGAATATTCCAGTTATTAATTTGGCTGTTTACGTGGAACGCCCATGCGCCGTAGTTACCTGCACGGTCGTTACCATCATGTAAGCCACCGCTTAATAGTGATACACCCACATCGGTTTTAGCGTTTTCGCCATGCTCAATTTGGTACACCGTACGAGCTGCAAATGTGTTGTATTCACCAAGGCGAGAGCCAGGTGCATCGTATGTGCCTTCGGTTGTTGCACGGCTACCAACTATATCAAAAGAGTAACGCTCGTTAACTTCAGAGCTGCCATCAACGCCGCCTACTTCATCATTTTTGAAAAAGCCTAGGTCTAGTTTCCAGTTATCTTTTAGTTTACGGTTTACTGTTACACCCAAATCAAAGTCGTCTTCTAGGCCAACATAGTAGTTAGTGCTAAAAAAGTAGCTGTGTGAGTTGTATGGGCCATTACCAAAAGGGACTGGTGCAATACCTGCTTGTGCTTCCCAGCCATCAGTAAATTCGTAACCTAAGTATGCATACTTAACAATGGTCATGTAATCGTAAAAGCGAAAATCACCATTAACAGAAATATCGTTTATTTCGCCAGATAAGTTAATGCGAAATACTTCGAAGTCTAAGTCGCCGCTACGATCTTGAGTGTCTTCATCGTATGAATTAGTGCTGTAATTAAAACGCACTGCGCCACCAATTTTAACACCTTCGTCTTTTTTCTCAGATTCAGCGGCAGCAACAACAACTTCTTTGTTATCAGCTTTTTTACTAATTTTTGCAACTTCTTGCTTGTGTTGCTCATTAATTTTTTGCTGTTTTGTTTTTTCATCAGCTAACTTATTTTCAAGCAGTTGCATTTGTTGCTTTAACTGCTTAAGTTGGCTTTGTAACGTGTCTAGATCATCAGACGCATAAGAAGTACTTGTAACACCACCTAGAACTAGTGCTAGTGTTAATTTTGAGAGTTTAGTCATAATTGCCGCTCAGATTTTGATTAAAAAATAAAAAATTCAAGACGTAAAAAAACGCCTTACGTTTAGGGTAAGTACAAAAACTATGTATTTTTTTTATTATTTATTCTTTAGGAGCTTGAGTAAGCGCACCAACTTCTAGAAGGGGCGATGCATCTAATTTATCTGCATCCATCATTGCGGCTACACGCTGCATTGATGAGAGTAAAAGGCTCTGTTCCCATTCAGCAAGTGCAGAAAACTTTTCAATAAAGTGTTCTTGCAATGGCTGAGGTGCTTTATCAAGTAACTCTTTTCCTTTATCGGTGAGGTATAAGCTCACTCTGCGTTTATCCATTTGACTGCGTACGCGTGTTACTAAGTTTCTGCTTTCTATTCTGTCGAGAATATTGGTGACCGTTGCTGGGCTTAAATTTACATTTTGAGCAATACGGCTCGCCGTTATTCCATCGGTTTTTTGCACTTCTTGCATTATAAGCAATTGTGGGCCAGTTAAACCCGAAGTTTTATTTAGCTGCTTAGAATGTAAGTCAATCGCGCGGATAACTTTACGTAAAGAAACCAATAACTCGTCATATTTTTGCATTTGCTTATCTCGTCGATGGGGCGGTAGTTTGCCGTAATCGCGAAATGTTACACATCAAATAAATTGAATTCAAATAATATATTGTACTTTAGCCCGCTTTTATTGGTTTTTAATAGTTAGAGCAGTAACTAATGTAAAATTATATTGTTTAAATATTGGTAAATTTTCTTAGCACCTTGTGTGCATTAAGTTGCGCACAGTACGTATGTTGTGAATAATTGGCAAGTCTTATTGTATAGACTTTAGTATTATTCATTTACAGCTGTTAGTACAAAGTAATTGTTTGTGAGTTTACTGTATATGTATTAATCGGCAATGAACAAATTCAGCAATCAATATTTAATATCAATAGCGTATACTTTAAGCATGCATTATTGTTTAGATGTAAACATTAAAAATCTTTAGTATCAGTATTATAGGGGAAGGTATGAAATTATCGCCATCAGTTAGCATTGAGCAAAGCGAATCCGGACTTGAGTTTATTAAAGTAGCTAGTGAAAAGTGCGACGCAAAAATATTTTTGCAAGGTGGGCAAATTACCGAGTTTATCCCTAAAAATAACAAGCCACTTATTTGGGTTTCACAAGAGGAAACCTATCAAGAAGGGGCGAGTATTCGAGGCGGTATTCCTATTTGTTGGCCGTGGTTTGGTACACACGCTAATGATGGGTGGCCTGCCCACGGTTTTGCGCGCACAAGCGTATGGCAAGCCGATGAAGTACACGAATCTGATGAGCAAATTACAGTTAGTTTAAAGCTCCCCATGAAACTTGTTCATACAACGTATTGGCCGCATCAGTCCGCATTAAAAGTTGAGTTTATATTAAGCGATAAATTACAGGTTCGCTTAACGACCACTAACTTAGGAAGTGTGTCATTTAGCTTTACTCAAGCACTGCATACCTATTTTCCAACCTCAGATATTACAAATACCCATGTTGATGGTTTGCAAGGCGCGCAATATATTGAGTTTAGTGAAGGGCCATTTGTACAAAATGATGTTGTAAGCTTTAATCGCGAAACCGACATGGTTTATACACAAGCAAGTACAATGCAAACCATTTATACGCCAGAGGGTGTTATTAATGTGAGCCGCGAAAACTCAAGTTCGTGTGTACTTTGGAACCCGTGGATAGAAAAATCAAAACGCTTATCTAACTTTGCTGACGATGAATATAAAACAATGCTCTGCCTAGAGGCCGCTAATGTACTGACAGATAAAGTAACGCTTGAGCCAAAACAAAGCCACACCTTAATAACCACCATTAGTTGGTAAGCTAGTCATAATTAAAGCAGAAATAGGGACAAATAGTGTTTAACAATCAACAAATAATGGATTTACCAAAGCATAGTGATATTAGCTTTAAGCCATTGGCCGATAAAGCCTTATTACATACACAACTTAGCTCGCTTCTGTTTTATATACCGCTAATTGGAGCGCTTATTGCTGTTTGTTATTTTAATGAAGCCTTTGCTAATAATGCACAAACGTATTTGCTAATTGGTATGCCAATTTTGGTGGCCGTATCTATGGCGTACAATATAATAAGTGTGAGGTTGCGAGGTTTTGCAGTGCGAGAACATGACATTGCTTTTAAAAAAGGCGTTATTTGGCAACAAGTGACGGTATTACCTTTAGCGCGCGTACAGCATATGGAAATACACCAAGGGCCAATAGAGCGAAAACTTAGCCTTGCAAGCATTAAATTATTTAGCGCTGGTGGTGTAAGTGCCGATTTACAAATTAGTGGGCTAACCCATGATGATTGTAAAAATATGCGCCAATTTGTACAAAACTACCGCCAAGACGACGCAACTACTCAGGCAGCTTTAGTCGATGAGTAATACAACTATCGAAGATAAAGCCAGCCCTATTTACTGGCAAAAAGTATCGCCCTGGGCACTTTTATACTTTGTTGTGCACTTTAGTGTGCGCTTTGTAAAAGATGGCCTTTTAAACTTACTACCTATGCTTGTCGTGTTTGTTACTCAAGTAGAAAATAAATTGTTTTGGGCGCAGGTTGCAGGCGGTATTGCACTAATTTTGCTACTTGTTTACTCATTTTTATATTATTTAAATTTTAAGTTTAGTATTAGTAGCGACAACGAAATATTGCTTAACAAAGGTGTATTTAAAAAAGAGCGACTTACGCTTAAATTTGGCCGTGTGCAAAACGTTAATATTGCCGAGCCGTTTTATTTTACCCCCGTAAACTTAGTTAATTGTATTTTTGATGCCGCTGGCAGTGTGTCGCAAGAAGTTGTTTTACCTGGTGTCACTAAAGATTATGCACAGCAAATGCGTAAACAAATATTTGATTTTAAAGCGCAGCAACAGCAAGAAGCACCAAATACTGAACAAAGCGAAACAGACACTATCGAAAACAGCCTAAGCATTAGCAATAAAGAAATAGCCAAATTTGGTTTGATGTCGAATATGGCCATTTTTGCAATGGCTGCTTTGGCCCCTTTTATAAACCTAATTGTTGATTTTTTAGAGAAGCAAATTATTGCGAAAGTAGAAGGCTTTTATCAACAAGAGCTTGGTATGCTGGCAAGTGCTGCTACCTTTGCGATGATCACCTTAATTGTTTTGTTAGTTGTGGTGGCTGTAATGCTATCGGTGACTATGTCGCTTATTCGCTTTTATAACTTTGAGCTTTATTTTAAAGGTCAAAAGTTTAAACGTATTGCTGGCTTGTTAGAGCGCCATCAGCTTTCTATGAGTATGGATAAAGTACAATCTATTGTTATAAAGCAAAACTTAATGGGGCGATTACTAAAGCGATTTACCGTTGAGTGTTTACAAGCAAGTAGCGGCGGAATAGCAGCCGGTGTGGCGGCTAAAAAAAATAAACAAACGTTAGTATTACCTGTATTAAATAGCGAACAAGTTGATAGTGTATGCCAATGGATTTACCCGTGGTTTAATAGTAAAAAACTCGCTTTTAAGCGCGCAGAACGCGCGCTTTTGTATAAAAATTTAGGCTTTTATTCACTGCTACCCAGTGCACTCGTGTTTGGCTTTTGTTTTATTGCTGATATTAATACTTTGATAAGCCTTGGTGTTTTGGTGGTGTTTTCTGGCTTGGTTACTTTGTCGTATCAGCGTTATGGTTATTACATGCATGAGGATAATGGCCGATTTTACATGGTTGTACGCAAAGGTATGATTGGCGTTCATTACCGTGTTTTTGAGCTTTATAAAGCGCAAAGTGCGCGCAGTATAAGTACGTACTTAATGAGAAAATCAGGCTTAAAAAGCCTGTATATACAACTTGCTTCAGGCTTTGCATTTATGCCCTATATAAAGCAGCAAGATGCTGACTTTATTATTGATTTTACAATTAAGCAGATTGAGTCAGATACTCGCAGCTGGATGTAAATTACCCTAATAAAGCATGTGTAAATACCCATTTTCACATGTTTTATTACACTTTCTTACTGCCCATGAAAGACATTTAATAATACCCTAGATGGTATTAAGGAATTCTTTTAGGGACGCTCATGAAAAAAACACTTATCGCATCAGCTTTATTACTAGCAGCACCGAGCTTTGCAGCCGATTGGCAAACTATTCATACCGAACATTTCAACATTCACTACAGTGTTGAGCATGCTGATTTTGCTAAATCAACTGCAGCAGAGCTTGAAATAGTACGCAACAAAGTGCTTGAGCAGCAAAACCGAGTACTTGATAAAACAGTTGATGTAGTGGTGTTTGATCCCCTAAATGCGGCAAATGGCTTTGCGCTACCTACCTCAAATAATCCTGTAATGGCGCTTTTTACAACCCCACCACAATCCGACACCGTTATATCAAACAGCGCTGGCTGGCAGCAGTTACTTGTACTGCATGAATATATTCACTTAGTACACTTAGCACAGCCTACACGCAATGACTGGCAGCAAAAAGTACGTGGCATATGGGATTTATACGACTTAACTTACAGTGATACACCGCGCTGGGTAGCCGAAGGTTATGCCACATTGATTGAGTCTAAAATGACGGGCCGTGGGCGTTTATTTGATAACTACTCAGAGTCAATACTGCGAGAATTTGCTCAGCAAGGTGCTTTGCCAACCTATGGGCAATTAAATGGCGAGCAGGGCTTTATGGGCGGCTCAATGGCGTATTTAATGGGTAGTCGCTTTTTAAATTGGTTAGAGCAAAACTATTCAGAGCAAACACTCGATAGTGTTTGGACGCGAATGCAAGGCGTAAAAACGCGTGACTTTGATGAGGCATTTAGCGGTGTGTTTGGCCAAAGTGCAGCCAAGCTATATCGTCGATTTATAGCTGAATATACCTATAAAGCAATGCAAATAGAGCAAGGAGAGCCGTTACTTAATAGTGAGCTTTGGCTTGAGCTAAATTTATATGCAAGTAACCCAGCACTTTCAAAAGATGGTAGTAAAATTGCAATTGTTGAGCGAGATAAAGAGAGCAATACCAAGCTTATAATTTATAGCACGGATGACAACATTAAAGCGCAAGAAGAGTTTACTAAAGCGCAAAAAGAGCTACTCGAAAATGATGCACAAGACATCCCCGATACAGCGCCAAGTGTGTTTAAGCGCGAACAAAAACAAGTGCTTAATCAAATTAATCTAGCCGGTATTGCAAACCCGCAATGGGTAAATACTACAACGTTGTACTTTAATGCGTACAGCAATGAAGAGTCGGGTATTTATAACAAAGTGTCTGACATATTTAGCTATAACACTGACACTGGAAATATTACACAACTTACCGAACTTGCTGGTATACGTCGTTTTAACGTAACCAGTAACGGCGAAACCTTGTATGGCGAGCAAATAAGAGATGGCTACTCTGAATTAGTAAAGGTTGATCTAAATACGCAAACCATCACACCATTATTTACAAAAAGCCTTGAGACAACTTACGATTACCCAATACTCAGTCCTGATGAAACTAAATTAGCTTATTTATCAACGTCATTAAATGAAAACTGGCAGTTGTATATACAAGGTGTAAGCGGCGAACAACAGCAACTAGTACCTATGCCAAACGGGTATCAATATTTAAGCCAGCCGAGCTTTAGTTTTAATGGCGAGTCACTTTACTTTGTTGCAGGCTTAAATAGCACTACTGATATTTATAACTACAACATAGAGAGTAAAACACTTACCAAGTTAACTCAGGGGCAGGAAGCCGTTGCCCACCCGATTGAAATGGCCGATGGCTCGTTACTCTATTTTTCGATAACCGCAGATGGGCCAAATATAAAAACACTGCCAAAAGCTATAAACAGCACTGTAGTTACTGAATTTTCGGCTAACAAAAAAGCACCGCTGCTAATTGTAAACGAACATACGCTTCCAAAAGCTAAAATATATACGCACCAAACAACGCAGCAGACAAATTACAACGCACTCGATCAGCACGCTACTTTTGCACTAGGAACACAGTATTATTCGGCTTCTACCAGTTTGTTAGATTTAAGCATTAAAAGTAGCGACTTATTAAAGCAGCTCGACTTGCAAGCGGGATATAGCACTGATTTACACGATGGAGCACTGCACGGTGGTTATGTGCAGGCAAAATATAATGCGCTTGATGTAAAACTGAAACTTGCACTGTTTGACTATAATTTAGATACATCGCGCCAGTATCAACAAAGCCTAAATGCAGATATGGATGCCCGTGGTGGTTTTGCTGCAATAAGTTACCCCGTTAAATTTGGGCAGTTAAGTATAACGCCAGAGCTTGCCTACAATTACACAGATTATAAACAAAGCCATAAAAATTGGACGCGTTTAGGCGTTGCTCAAAATTGGCAATATGATCGTCAAGATTTTGCTATAGGCCAAAGTATTTATGCGAGTTGGTACGATGGCAGTAGCAAAAGTAATAATTGGCAAGGTTATGATTTAGCCGCCAAAATTTTTGGTAAAGCCTTTGGTATTCCTCTTTATGCAAACTTTTCTCAAAAGCAGCGTGACGACAGGAGCCTTGCATTAGGTGGCTTTAGCTCAAATCTTATTAATCAGCAGCAAAATAGTGAATATGTACTTACATCTGAGCTGCCTTTTTACAGTGCAACTGCAAAGCGCTATCAAGGCTACGGTGGCGGCTTTAGCTTTAAAGAAGGCATGCCGTGGCTTTATTATAAGCAACATCAACTCGAGGGCACTGTATATGCACAAAGTTACGGGATAAAACACCAAGGTGATTTTAGTTTTGGAATGGGGCCTGCTGGTATAAATGACTTAACATTTAATATGGGACTGTCGCGAGTAGAGGGCGACAGTTTTGAAGATGAAATGCGAGCGTGGCTGAGCTTTTATTATTCGTTATAAATATTAATTGGCTAAGTTACTTATCCATCTGCAAGGATAGTAACTTAGCTTGATATACATCGAGTTTTTGATTATCACGTTCTAGTTCAATTGCTTTCTCAAGTAAGGTTTGTGTTTGTTTAATATTACCTTGTTGATAGCGAACTTTTGCGAGTTCCAAGTATAGCTCAGCAATGTAAGGCGCTTTAGTAATCGCTTGGTCAAGGTGTGCTTTAGCTTGATGAGCGTGGCCAGCTTGTAAGTTGTTTTTAGCGATCACTAGTAATTCGTATGGGTCTTTTTCTTTATTAACTAATTGTGAGGTGAGCTCTTTAACAAGCTCTTTGTCGCCTAACTTTTTAGCTAAAAGCTGATAGTTGCTGATTAAATTAATGCTTATTTCATTATTACTAAGAGCTGTTTGATAGATGTTTTTAGCGCTTTTTAAATCACCAGCCCGACGATGCAAAACGCCCGCTATATTAAATAATTCAGGATCATTGGGAGTGTATTTGTTTGCTTGTAAAATAAGTGAGTAAGCAATATCCAGCTGTTTTTCTGCTAATGCTGTTGCAGCTAAATTACTATAAAACTTAGAAACTAAATCGTTATAATCTGCACTGCTTGAATAAAAGCTGCGGCGGGTAGGAAAGTAGTCGATTAAGGTGCCCGCTCTGAAAAATTCAACAATATTATCATCTTTTTTCTCTACTTTTGGGGCGTATACTCTCGTTCTAAAGTGGCTTGCTACATAAACAACATTATTTTCTTTTGCGTATATGGGCTTACTTGTAACTTCTTGAAAGCTTGTTTCTAACCCGAGAGCTTGTGCATAGCTTTGCGTTAAAATGGCTAAACTAATGCAATTACCTTGCGAAAGTTTTAAGGCTTGGGCTGAAGTAAGTGTATCGCCGTGGTATTTAAAGTTAGCTAAGTTGCTTTCGAGGTAGTTGTAAATAATGCGGTCATGACGGATTTCAGACTGTTTTTGTTTTTCGGCATAGGCTAAAAATTTTTCTTTTTCAGCATTTGGTAACTCAAAAATACTGTACTCAGAAGGAGTGTCGAGTTTATTAAACAAAGAATGGTTTAATAGTTGTTCAAGCTCTATTTGTTGTTCTACTTGCTGAACCTTGGTTGTGTTACATCCAACTAAATATAAAAAAGTAATACAGACTGCTATTTTATAAAACATCATAAACCCACTCCATTGTTAAATTTTACATTACAATGTGGTGGGTTTTTAATCAAGCACTTGCTGTGCTGCGTTTACTTGAGCGATTTTTTTGTGATTGTTTTTTACGTTTACGGCGGGTAAACCACAAGTAAAAACCAGTACCTGCTAGCCACACTGGGCTCAAACCAATTACGCACCACAGTATTTTACTTATTAGCCCTGCAAAGTAGCCAAAATGAAGTTTTCTAAAGCTATCAATTACTTGCCAGCCAACGCCTACTTCGCGAATATCCCAGTTAGTTAAATGTTCGCCTGTTTGCTTATCGTAGCTAACCGTATTAGCGTATTCGCTCGCAAGCGGGTTATTTGTATCGACTTCGCCGAATAAGGTGATATTTTCGTCAGGCTCGAGTGGCATAACTAAAAACGTACCATTAAAAGTGGGTATTTGCTTTTTACTGTCATCGAGTATGTGTTGAAACGAAATATCGCTATTGTGCAAGTTTTTGGTTAGTACAAAGTGCTCTTCCTCAGCGTGTTCAATAACTTCGTGATACCACACCGCCCAGTTAAAGTAGCCACCTGTAATAGCTAAAATAATAATGATGGGCGACCCTATCACCCCCGTCATTTTATGAATGTCGCTAAGTACAATTTGCAGTGTTGCACGCCAGCGCACACTAAATAGGCGCTGCCAAAATTTACGATAAATAATAAGCCCAGTAATACCTAATACCAATAAAAACAGAGCAAAAAAGAAGCCTAGTACTGTGCCTGTTTGCCCTGGCAGGTTTTTAAAGTCGTTAAGTAAAAAGGTGTAATGCAGTTCTAAAAACCAATCAGTAAAATAATGGCTGGTACCAACAGGCTCTGACAAAATGTCACCCGTATACTGGTTTAAATGAAACTTATACCATTGCTCTGTCCCGCGTTTAACTAAGTAAACCCGATCAGCAGTATCATCGTTAAATATTTCCCAACTACCTACTACATACTCAGGGTAAGCAAGCTCTGTTTTTGCGATTAATTTGTCGATTGGCATGCGCTCTGGCAGTGCTTTTATAACATAGTGACTGCTTGGCATAAGTAAGCCATCTATTTCACTTTTAAAAACTAATACGCTCCCTGTAATACTAATAACAATCAAGGGAATGAGAGCTATAAGAGCGATCCAACTGTGAATTTTAAAAAGAGTTTTTCTCATAGATAGTTTTATATATTGCAGTTAATGACTTGCGCATGATAACAACTATCATTTTCATTTGATAGCTTGTGAGTAGGTTTTCTATTAAATAAGTAAACCGTGAACTTAATTCTACGGTTTTTGTATACCTAGCTTGCCAGTACCTAAAATAAGAATGTCTTATTTAGTTGAGTTAAATTTACGCGGCTCTACAATGCCGCGCTCATAGTAAAAGCCTTTTAAAAACAGATGTTTATTAAATGTTTTTATTTCTGTTTTTAATTAACATTTATATAACGAGCGAGGTTGCTTTGGCGCATTATTTGCCTATATTGTCTTCTTTTATTTTGGTTTTTAGTTTTTTACCATTACTAAACAAAATTCGAAAAAATCGTAGTGTCTCTGGTTTGTCACTATTAATGATGACATTTGGATTAGCACAAAGCCTTTATTTTATAACCTACAATATTTTCTTTGAGCGCTATTATATTGCGTTACCATTTATTGTAACCGGTGCATTAAGCGGGCTTATTTTATATTTTTTTGCACGTTTCAACGCAGCTAAACGAGAACGTGTACAGCTGGTTACTATGCTAGGCTTTTCGTTACTGCCGTTTTCACTGCTTTTAAATTCAAGCCTTGATACTGCAACGGTATTAAGCGCTTTAACGTATGTTGGCCTTGTGATGAGTTCTGTACGTGTTATGCCGCAAACTTATAAAACATTGCGTACGGGTAATGTGAGTAATTTAAGCGCGCGCTATTTTAGCTTGCAGTTTATTGCTGGTATTTGCGGCTTAGTTGTTGAGCTTACAACAGTTGCTCCAAGCACGGCGCACTTACTTATGTTTATTATGCTATTGCTTACCAATGCTGTGCAATTTGGTTGTATGCAATACTATAGAATACGACCTGTAATGGCTTAAAGCAAAAATAAAAGTGCTAATTTAGTTTAGGTATGGCAGTTTTAAGCTATTAATCATTACAAAGTTTAAACAATGCAATTAGCTATTCATCAAATTGATGCGTTTACGAATGAGTTATTTAAAGGTAACTATGCGGCAGTGATCCCACTAGAATCGTGGTTAAGTGACGATTTAATGCTTAAGATTGGCGCTGAGAATAACGTATCTGAAACGGCTTTTACCTGCCTGCAAGCCGATGGCAGTTTTGTTATTCGTTGGTTTTCGCCGTTAATGGAAATCGACTTTTGTGGTCATGCCACACTTGCGGCTGCTTATGTTTTATGTGAAGAGCATAACATATCGCAAATTCGCTTTATTGCTGATGCGGTGGGCGAGCTAATCGTTAATAAAAACGCTGATGGCAGCTTTGCAATGACCTTTCCTAAACAAGCACCGGTTGAGGTACAAAATGTACCGCAGCAATTGCTTGACGGCTTGTCTATACAACCGAGTAAAGTGCTTAAAAACCGCCAAGCTTACTTTGCTATTTATAAAAATGCCGATCAAATACTTGAATTAATAACTAACTCCGAGCTTTTAAAAACGCTTTATCCACTTGATGTAGTAGCTACAGCACCTAGTGATGATTATGATTTTATATCTCGTTATTTTTGGCCCGCAAGCGGTGGCGACGAAGATTATGTAACAGGTTCTATTCATACTGGCTTGGCACCTTACTGGGCGCAGCAATTGGCTAAAACTACGTTAAGCGCTTATCAGGCTTCAAGCAGAGGCGGGCATTTAATTTGCAAAGTGGATGATACAACCGTCACCTTAACGGGGCATGCTGTAAGGTATTTAAAAGGCACTATTTATATTTAATTAGGAACTTTATATTTGACAAGGAATAATGTTTAACTATTCATTTCAAAATCATATTAGCAAGTTGTTTTGTAACTATTCAGCCTCATCTGAAATGAATATATCAGGCAGCTGATTTTTGAATAATAACTCAAGGGCTAGGCTTGCAGATACATATTGTTTTCTGCAAGTCGATAAATAGCTTCTCA